>SSHC01000044.1 GCA_008017265.1 Aeromicrobium sp. | reverse complement strand
TCAAGATCGAGGACGTCGTCGCCGAGCCCGAGCACCTCGATGCCGCTGTCTCCAGGATACGCCGAATCTGCGGGCAACACGATGATTCCCGAATGATCGCCGCCGCCAAGACCCAACTCAGCCTCGGAACAGATCATGCCATCAGAGACGTGACCGTAGGTCTTGCGTGCCGTGATCTCGAATCCCAATTCGGGAAGGAACGTTCCGGGAAGCGACACAACCACGAGATCACCGGCAGCGAAGTTGTGCGCTCCACACACGATGCCACGGCCTGCTGGTTCGGTTTCGGTGGCCGGATCGTTGTGTTCTGGCCCCACATCGACGCGACACCAGTTGATGACTTTGCCGTTCTTTTGCTCTTCGGGTTGCACCGACAGCACACGACCTACCGTGAGCGGACCGCTCACGCCGGAGTTGAGAATCTCTTCGAGTTTCAGGTCAAACTCGGTCAACCGATCAGCGAGCTGTTCGGTGGTGACGTCGTTGGGTACGGCGACGAGTTCGCGCAGCCATGGCACGAGAACTTTCATTGGTTGTTCCCCTAGCTCAGAGTCCGAGGCCGAATGGCTCGGTGAATCGAATGTCGCCGTCCCACAAATCGCGCAGATCGGCGATGTCGTAGCGGCTGGTGATGGTTCGGTCGAGGCCCATGCCGAAGGCGAACCCCGAATAGCGTTCTGGATCGACGCCACAAGCGACGAGGACGCGCGGGTTCACGACACCGCATCCGCCCCATTCGACCCAGCCTTCGCCACGGCAGGTACCGCACGAGGCCACTTCGGCCGGATCGTTAGCGCACACATAACAGAGCAAATCGATCTCAGCGCTGGGCTCGGTGAACGGGAAATATGAGGGCCTAAACCTTGTGGTTGAGCCCGGCCCGTAGACCGCTTGCGCGAAGTGGTCGAGCGTGCCTTTGAGGTGCGCCATGGTGAGGCCTTCGTCGATGGCGAGGCCTTCTACTTGATGGAAGATCGGCATGTGGGTGGCATCGGCTTCGTCCGTGCGATAGACGCGGCCAGGCACTGCGATGTAAATCGGGGGCTTGCGTTCCAGCATGGTGCGCGCCTGCACCGGCGAGGTGTGGGTGCGCAGCACGAGCGCGGCTCGTTCAGGCGAAAGCCAGAAGGTGTCTTGCATGGTGCGGGCTGGATGGTCCGGACCGAGGTTGAGCGCATCGAAGTTCAGCCATTCGGCCTCCACTTCGGGGCCTTCACCAATTTCCCAACCCATCGAGATGAAAATGTCGGCGACGTGATCTTGAATCGTGGTGATCGGGTGACGAGAGCCGCGCGCTTGGCGGTCAACCGGGATCGTCACGTCCACGGTTTCGGCAGCGAGCGTTGCTTCGAGTTCAGCTGCTTCAAGTTCAGTTTGGCGCTTGGCGATCGCTTGGTTGATCGCACCACGGGCTTGGCCGACTCGCTGGCCTGCTTCCTTCTTAGCCTGCGGAGGTAGCGCGCCGATCTCTCGGTTGGCGAGCGCTAGTGGCGACCGGTCCCCCGCATGATCGAGGCGTGCCTGCTTGAGTTCAGCGACGGTGGCAGCGTTCGCGACGGCCGCAAGCGCTTCGTCTCGCATGCGTTCCACTTCGGCCGCATTCAACGGAGTGACCTCGACCGGATCGTAGTCGGAATTAGGCGCAGACATGCGTACCTTTCAAGTCTGACGGGTGACATTGCAGGTTTGGCTGCAGGTGACACTTCATCTTATCGTTAGGCGAAATTTCCGGGATCAAGCGTCCCGCCAGGCATCGGTCAATGTTGATGGTTCGTTTACTGGAATCCATGCGCTGATTCGGGCGCCCTTCGGTTCAGCATCCTGGATCGAGATTTCACCTTGATGGAGCGAAACGACGCCCTTCACGATGAACATGCCCAAACCGCTGCCCGCGCCCGGTCCTGCTCGCCAAAAACGGCTAAAGACACGATCACGTTGATCGACTGGAATTCCCGGCCCCGAATCAATCACCCGAACCGCCACACCGTCTTTCCCATCACGTTGAATGTTCTCGACTTCGAGCGCCTTGAGGCCTTCGCCATGCCTGATGGCGTTCTCGACGAGGTTCGTGAAAACTTGGGTCAGTCGATCCGAGTCGCCCCACACCACCGGAATCGTGCCGATGACGTCGGCTTGTGGCTTGATTTTTGCGGTCGCATAAACCGATTCGAGCACTCGTCCGGCGAGTTGATCAAGGTTGACTGGCCCGGTACGTAACGACATGCGCCCCGAGTCGATTCGGGCTGCATCCAGCAGTTCGGTGACGAGTCGACTGAGGCGGTCGGCGTCAGCGTCGATTGTTTCGAGCATGAACTTGCGTTGATCTTCAGTGAACGCGTCCCACCGATGGATGAGGGTCGCCGAGAACCCTTTGATGCCCGTAAGTGGCGAGCGAAGTTCGTGCGCCACGGTTGCAACCATGTCTGACTTGTGCCGGTCGAGTCGGTCGCGGATCTGAGCACTACGAGCACAAACAATAAGCTTGGTGACTTTCCCGCCCGGTTTGTCACGGATGATGCTGGCCGTAATAAGGTACTCGCTCCCTCGAACGGAATACCAGGACTGTTCGTTAATGCGGCGGCGGATTGACAACCCGTCGTACGGCTTGATCGTGTCGAACCACGATGTTCCATGCAGATCGTCGAGTGGCACTGCGTCTCGAATATGCATGCCAACGAGGTCGTAGTCAGGGTTTCGATGCCAGCGTCGAACGAGTTCATTTGCGTGCGTGACGATTCCGTTCTCGTCGGCAACGAGGACGCCATCGGGGAAAGACTCATACGGCATAGGGCGAACCTATCGGTTTTCTTCCCTTGAGGTGCAGATTCGAGCGGTCTAGGTCCAACCCGTGCCGTGCTACAAATGCCTCCCGCGTCAGGATTCGCTCAGGTGCTTAGATATCGCTGCAGCGAATTCTTCTGGCCGCTCAACTTGCGGACTGTGTCCACAGTCGAGAACCACTTCCGTGAACTTCCCACCGGCCGCGCCATAGGCTTCAAGCACAGCGCGCGTCTGACTCACCATCGGTTGCGGTGGTGCAACGTCAGCGCCTGGCCAGCCCGGTACGACGCCCAATTTCCCGAGCGTGGCAAGGTCAAAACCAGATTCGTCTGACACGATTGCGTCTTTCGCACCGTGAATCCACAGCACGGGTGGCTTGTTTTCGAGATCAACGATGCCGCTGACGTTGTGATATTGCGGCGCCATCGTGTTGAGAACACCGCGAGTTCCTGCGGCCATACCGGGCCAGTTCTCGGAAGCGACGAAGTCACCCGGATAGTTGTCATCCCCAACAACGGTCGACAGCATCGACTCGACATAGGTCTGTTCAAGGTCGGCTTTGAATCCGTCGGCGAAGTAGAAGCCGTTCATGACGTTGCGGGCTGTGTTTGGCGAATCGGAGTCGTCGCCGCTACTCAACGCTGCAACAAATTCCGGGTTTGCGGTGCCACCGCCAGTGCCGGGATCGTCTTGAGCGACAGGCGTTCCGTCAAGTCCTTTGGTCCCGCCGAATCCATAGGGCGAGACGGGCGCAACGAGTGTCAAGGAGGCGACACGTTCTGGATGGTCAAGCAGGATACGACTCACAATGCCGCCCCCCATGCTCCAACCCACAAGGTGTGCTTTCGAAATCTCAAGCGCATCCATCAGCGCGAGAACGTCGTCCGCGAAGTCGCCGAGTCCACGTGTCGCATCAACCGGTGCAGTCTGCGAGTCGCCAAATCCACGAAGATCTGGCGCGAGTGCGCGATACCCGGCGGGAAGGGATTTCATCGAATGCTGCCAAAACAGTGAGGAGGACACATTGCCATGAACAAACAGCACGACTTCACCGTTATCGTCCCCTGCGCTCAGGACAGCAGTTCTGAGGCGAGGTGTCTCAATGGATCGCGTTGTAATGCCGGGCAACAATTGAGTCATGGATACCTCCAGATCGTGCGAGGCCGAGCACCTCACAAGTGGCTTAGGCCAGCGCTGAAGTTCTGCATGGCTTGAGTCACAGTCTGTCGCTCGTGCGCATGAAGGTCAAGCATTAAATTTCGGAGCCTTCGATCGGATCAGTCACCACGAGTCAGGTGCGATTCCATCGCGCAAAAAGCCGCAGAAGGTTTGATAGGTACGAGTCACTGCCTCAGGCACCAATGACTCAAAAAATGCGTAGGCATGGATCATTCCCTGCGCTTGGAGGAAGTGCGCTTCGGCGCCCGCAGCATTCATGTTCTGCACGTACGTTTTGGCTTCGGAGATGAGCGGATCGTATTCCGCCGCGATCACGAGTGTGTCGGGCATTTCCGCAGAGAACGGACCCGAAAGCGGTGAGGCCACATCCCTGTCAGTGCCTGCCGGGAAGTAGTTGTCGAAGTACCACGCTACCCGCTCAGCCGTCAGGAAGTAGCCCTCACCAAACTCACTGACGGACTGTCCGCCGAGTGTGTAGTCGAGGCTCGGGTACAGCAGGACCTGTCGGGAGATTGGGTTAACCCACTCCCCTGCGGCTGCACGCATCGCGATCGACGCGATTTTGGCCGCACCACCAGAATCGGCCACCGCGTGTACTGTCCCGGTGGTGCGGACGTCCTGAAGGACTTCGTGAAGATTTGTCAGTGCGTTGTATGTGTCGGTCAGCCCTAATGGGTACGGCGCCTCTGGGGCACGGCGGTAGTCAATCGACACGGTCACCATATTCGCGGTGGCAGCTGTCCTACGGGCGGAAAAGTCATAGACGTCGAGGTCTCCTGCCATGTGTCCCCCGCCGTGCACAAAAAGGATGACATCGCTCGGCTCGTCCGGGTTGGGGACATACACGCGGACCGGAACCGGAGACTCGGCCGGCACTATCGCGTCGAAGACGCGTGCGACAGCTACTTTTGGTAGCGCGAACTGATTGAGCGAGGCAAGCGCAGCGCGCGCGAGTTCGGGAGTAGGCTCCGTGGCGTTGGCGCCCGATTGTTCAAGCTGGACAGCGAGCGCATCTAGGTACTCACGAAACTTCGGATGCAAAGTCATCGTGCTGTGATTCTTTCCATAACCACAGAATCTACAGACGGCCGGACCTGCGGCTCAGGATTGACGACCTAGCGCTGGGCTTGCGCCGAAGCGTAGAGGCAGAGGGTTGCGGCGGTCGCGAGGTTGAGACTCTCGGCACGACCATAGATCGGAATCGACACGACCTGATCTGCCAACGATCGAATATCTTCAGGCAGACCCCACGCCTCATTGCCCATCAGCCACGCGGTCGGCGTATCGAGCGCGACGTTAAATAATCCAATATCGCCAGC
>SSHC01000079.1 GCA_008017265.1 Aeromicrobium sp. | reverse complement strand
TTCGTCTTGAGCAATTGTGTACCCCAGACGATCATCGGAATCAACGGAACGCCGCCTTCGGCTGCGACACGAACGGCGCCCGTCTTGAGCTCTTTGATTTCCATCGATCGACTGATCGTCGCTTCCGGGAAAATGCCGACGACTTCACCCGCCCGAACATATTCGATCGCATCGAGAAGCGACTTTTCGCCAGCAGCCCGGTCTACTGAAATGTGATGAAGCGAACGCATGATCGGGCCGGAAATCGTGTGTTCAAACGCGTCGTTCTTCGCAATGAACCGCACGAGCCGTTTGGAAGGCTGCGCCGCCAGCCCGTTGAAAATGAAGTCGACGTAACTAATGTGATTCGAAGCGATCACAGCACCACCCGAGCGTGGAATGTGGTGCGCGCCGGTGATCTGAAACTTCATTCCAACGATTTTGAACATCGTCTTCATGGTGACGATGATGGGAGGGTATGTGTAATCGCGCATGGCTTCAGACTAGGCGACTCAACGGCCGTTGCGCACCCACGTCGCTCATTCGGAAGCTGCTGCCTCAACCTGCTCGGGCTTGCGCATACGCCGCACCCCGAAAATAACCGCAGCAATGACCACAACCAAGCCTGCGATAAGCCACGGCGGCCCCGCCATGACCGCGACGATTGCACTCAGTCCTGCGGTCAACCACACCGTCGCCCACAAGGCGGCGCCGGGGATGAGGCCCATTAGATAGCGCCGCACCGGCATGAGGATGAGCCCAGCGCTGAAGTTGATTGCAGACTGAACGCCCACCGTCAAGAAGCTAGCAGTGATCGCGAGCGGACCCCACTTGTTGAGAAACTCAACCGCGTTTGACGTGTTTTCTTTCGGTTGTTTGTTACGCAAGTAACCTGCCACTGCTGCCCGACCCAAACCGTACGTTGCACCAGCGCGCAGGAAAACAATGCAATACAGCGTGATCCAACCAAGCGCGATGGGCCACTCTCGGATCTCTTCGAACAGTTCAGTCATGCCGAGGCCTCCTGCAAATCGCAGGTCATGATCTCGGCGTGACGACCGGTACCGTAATAGTTGTTGCGCCGCGCAACTTTCCTAAACCCGGTGTCGCCGTAGAGCGCGAGCGCAGCGACATTGTCGTGTTCGACTTCGAGGAACATCGTGGCGGCTCCAACGCTTCGCGCGTTTGCTTGGGCTGCTTTCATCAGACTTGAAGCGATTCCACGCCCCCGATGTTGAGGTCGCACTGCGATGCGCAAGAGTTCCGACTCCGGACCAGATGTTCGCACCGCAACCAGTCCGATTACCCCCTCACCCGAATCGGCAGCCAGAACATGACGTCCTGAAGCGAACTCAGCGGCCCACGAGTCGCGCGACCACGGGTTGCTTGCGAAACACTCAGACTCGATCAGCATGAGGGCGTCGACATCGGCAATAGCGGCGGTACGAATCATGCAACTACGCCTTGCCTGCAATGGACGCTACCGATTGTGGGACGGCGTCCGGAATCCGCAAATACAACGGTTCGAGCGGCAACTCGACTGCTTGCCCCGCTGCAACCAAGTTCGCCATAACTCCAGCGCTCGGATCGAGAGGCCCCTCTCGCCAATCGAGATCGTTTGCGTGAAGGTATCCGCCCCGCCCGAACACCGGCATTCCCAAAGCGGCCACGACACCAGGCTTCGCCACCTGCGGTTCACCGATTCGGCGACCTGTTACATCGAAACGAGCCCAATAGATCTCTTTGCGGCGCGCGTCAATTGCGGCGATGAATTCAGAATCCGGACGGCACTCTTGGGCCACTTGGAAACCTAATGGGTCAATTGAACACACTCCGTGTGTTGCGACACCCAAGGTGTAACCCAATGTAAGCGCCGTCACGACGCCTACCCGAAGTCCCGTGTATGGGCCAGGACCTACCCCCACCACGACATCGGTGAGTTCGTCGGGGCTAACACCAGCATCGGCCAAAACGCGTGCGATCGTCGGCGTTAACAGTTCGCCGTGCGACATGCTCTCGTCGGTCCGCAGCTCTGCTCGGACCTCAGCCCCGTCGTGTAGCGCGACGCTGACCGTCACGGTTGCGGTATCAATGGCGAGGAGGAGCACAAGATCAGTTTACTTTGGTTAGGGTTCGCTAAGCAAAGTAATGTTCGGCACTCGATCTACGCCAAGATCGACGAACGTAACGGGACTCCGATCCATCGCGGCCCGTGTGGACGGATCGACACGACTCGCATCTCATCGGATTCTCGCCCGCAATACACGCCTTGCGGATCGGATTCGCGACCATGACGCACCTCGATATGAAGCGACAGCCACGAATCTGACAATTGTTCAGCCAACCCTTCGCCCCATTCCACCACCGTCACTGAGGAGGCAACGGTTGCGTCGAGGTCGATGTCGTCGAGCTCAGCCGCTCCTCCCAAACGGTAGGCATCTACGTGGACGAGCGCGGGACCGTCACCAAGATTCGGGTGCTCGCGAGACAGTACAAAAGTCGGCGACGTGATTGGTCCGCGCACCCCTAGCGCATCGCCCAAACCCTGCGTGAAGTTGGTTTTCCCCGCGCCTAAATCTCCCGTCAGCACGAGCACATCGCCCGCCTTCACCAAGGCTGCGACTCGCCTCGCAAGTTCATGCATCGCGTCAACATCGGGCACTTCGCGGGCCAACCACAGCGTCTTAGCCATCTCAATGGTCGAACCGTTTTGGCTCGCCGCAACGTACTTGAGTCGCGACCAGAACCGGAAGTTCTCTGGCAGCTCTTCGCGTACGTGCAACCACACGCCATCTTTCTTCCGATCTTCAGCGATATCTTCGGCAACACCGACCATTGCCGTTGCCACCCCCCGGTCCCGCCCCACCGGATCGACCGACACGCGTCGCCAGCCCAGTAGTCCCGGCCGCGACTCATCGAAAAGCATCGCCCCCACCACTCGACCACGCCGCAATGCCATGAGTCCACCTGCCGTGGCTAGCGTCGTGGCAACAGATTCGACCGTCTCAAGCGCAGCAGTCGACGGCGGGTCGAGCGCAGGACGAGCCGCGAAGGCGCGATGGATGACCTCGACCACCTCTGCCGCGTGTGCCGGATCCGCCTCGATCACGTCGAGGGCAGACGCGCTCACGAGAAATCCTCAATTGCGGAACGAATGGCCTCTGTAACCTGGTCGGGCTCTTCGAGCATGACCATATGGCCAGCGCCCCGGATGGGGACGAGTTTCGCGTGTGGCAACTTCTTCGCAATCCGCTTACTGTGCGACAGTGGCGTCATCAAGTCTCGAGTGCCGCACACGATCGTCACTTGGACACGCGTCAAAGCGTTGAGTTTGTCACCAAGATCGAGGTTGGCGATGAGTGGATAAAAATCGGCGATGACCCTCGTTGGTGCCCGCATGATTAGGTCGTTCGACAAACTGACCGCAGTCGGACTCGCGTTCGGACCGAGCCCCCAACGCTTGATCACCGAATAGCTATTGAACTCGCGCCCCCAGTCAAGCAAGGGCGACAATCCGCGCAGCACAGGCGACATCGCTTTCAAAGCGGGACTCGAATTGCCGAGTCCGCCATAACTCGTGGATATCAACACGACGCCCACCACGGGGTCACCAAAAAGTGTCGGCGCTTTGCTTGCCAGTCGCTGAATCGTCATGCCACCCATCGAATGACCGACCAACACGACCGGCCCTTGGGGAGCCAACTCTTTGATCACGCGATCGAGGTCGTCGGCCAGATCATCAATGGTGCACCGATCAGGCAGCGGCTTACCCGAGCGCCCATGGTCGCGCAGATCCATAAATACGAGTCGAACTTGTCCTCGCATTGCCATCCGCTGAAAGTGCCAAACGTCTGAATCGCACATCCAGCCATGTACGAAAATGACGGTCGGAATTGGACCAGGGTCGACTTCGACGTTGATAGCGACACCGTCATGAGCAACCACATCGGCGCCGAAGCCTCGCACCGAACCGAACGGCTCGATGTCGTTTCGTTGCGCACGCCGCCGCTCGTTGATGGTGTTCTTGAGTACATTCGCAGCAACGCCCGTGACGACGAATGCACCGGCTGTCGCGGCCAAGCGGTTTACCGTATTCCTCATCGTTCACCCCGCACTGCTCGTGTCCAGCGTCCTGACAATCGGGTGACGATCTCGTAACCAATCGTGTCGAGCGCTTGCGCCCAGTCTTCGGCCGTTGGCTCACCAGATTCTCCCGAGCCGAATAAGGTCACCCAGTCGCCAGCTTTTGCGGGCACATCGCCCAAGTCAATCATGAACTGGTCCATGCAGACTGTGCCACGGATGGGTGCGCGCGTTCCGGAAATCCGCACTTCCGCGCGGTTTGAAGCAGCGCGCGGGATACCGTCTCCGTACCCAACCGGCACGAGTCCCAACGTGGTGGGTTCGGTGGCGGTCCACCGCCAACCGTAGGAAACCGAATCGCCCGGTTGAATCGACTTGACTCGGGCGAGGGCGGCGCGTGCAGTCAACGATGGCACGAGCCCGTCGATCTTCACCTGGGGGTCGGGGTTGATTCCATAACTGGCGATTCCAATACGCACGAGGTCGCGCTGGGCGCTCGGACGCGTCGCAGCAGCAGCCGAATTGGCCAGATGGCACCACTCGGGCGAAATACCGTATTCGGCAGCCATCGCGACTGCTTGATCGAACCGCTGCTCTTGAAGATCGTTGGCCGGATGGTTCGGTTCGTCAGCGTTTGCGAAGTGCGTCCACAGGCCGACGACATGAATTTTCCCGTGATTCTGCGCGATGGCGGCTCGTTCGAAAAAGTCGACCCACTCGCTTTCGGGGGCACCGTTCCGGTTGAGTCCCGTGTCCACTTTCAAGTGCACGCGCACCTGTATGTCCGCTGCCATGATCTCTTGCAATTGAGCACTACTCGACGCAGTCACATCGATGTTCGCTTCAGCCAATTCACGAAACGGCGCACCCGGGGTTGCGAGCCAACACAAGATCGGGCCCGTATCGCCCAAGGCGCGAAGCGCGAAGGCTTCATGTGGTGTCGCGACGCCGAGCCATTCGGCGCCAATCTCTCGAGCGGCTCGTGCACACGGGGCTACACCGTGCCCATAGGCGTTTGCTTTAACGATCGCCATCTGTTGGGAATTCGGCGCCAACTCGCGCATCACGACAAGGTTTTGCCGGTAAGCGTCAAGGTCAAGAATCAGTTCGGCGTTGTTCATGCTGCTTCCCCTGTCAAGAATCGCGCCAACACGCCACTCAAGTGCCCGGCAACCTGGCTCGCCGTAATCGGGCCGCCCGGGTTTACTTCTTCAGCGGCGACACCATGAATCAATGCCGCGACTGAGCCTGCGTCGAATGCATCCAGCCCTGCCGACATGAGTGAACCAGCAAACCCCGCCAAGACATCACCTGCGCCGGCCGTCGCCAACCACGGCGTACCCGAATGGTTGACCCGCACTCGCCCATCAGGTGCGACAACGAGGGTGTGTGCGCCTTTCAGCAAGACCGTCGCATCCCAACGCGTGGCCGCCAGTCGTGCGTGACGTAGCGGCTCAGATTCGATCGCTGCTCGGTCAACGCCAAGCATCGTGGCTAATTCACCCGCATGAGGAGTCAACAGCGCATCTACGTCGAACCGTTCAGGAAGATGTTTCAAGCCCGTGGCATCCACCACCACTAGCACCCCAGAAGCAAGTGCTTGATTGACCGGGCCCGGCTCGTCAGCCCCACCTGAGCCAACGACGAAAGCCTGAACTTGACCGGCTTGGGCAACAACTTCGGGATGCTCCGAAATCACCGTCATCGCGATCTCGCGCTCGCCGAGGTACCGCACCATCGATGTTGGGCCTCCCAATGCGCCCGCGACACACAAAATAGCTGCACCTGGGTACTTGCCGGAACCGGCGAGCACGCCCACGACTCCCCTGCTGTACTTGTGGTCGGTGGCTACCGGCGTGAGTTGCGTGGCAAATCTGTGACCGTCGCTCATCTCGAGCACTTCGACAGCGGCCTCGCCAAGAAACTCTGCGAGTCCGATATCGACGAGTTCTATTCGCCCGGCCGCCAAGCTCGCCGGTGGTACAAGGCCCGAAACTTTGTGGGTACCAAATGAGACAGTCTCGGTGGCCGAGAACGCCGACGCTGGGAACGTGCCTTCGTCAACACCGACACCTGATGGTGTGTCTACTGCGATTACGTGCGCACCGCTGGTGCGAGCCCAATTCGCCCACTCGGCGGCTTTGAGGCTTAGCCCTTCACTGGCGCCAATCCCAAAGAGTGCGTCCACGAGCCACTTTTCGTCTCGCGGCCCATCGACCATGGTCACGCCTGCCGACTGCGCTTCATGAAAACCATCGGCATGAACACGCTCAGCCGACAACACGCTGACTCGGACGGTACGTCCCAACCGACTCAACCGGGCAGCCGCGAAAAGCCCATCGCCTCCGTTGTTGCCCGGACCAATCAGGAAAATCACCGGCTTTTCGGCGGGGACCACGACCTCAAGGTAGTCAGCGAGCGCGTTGGCGGCGCGTTGCATGAGCCCGTCGGGACCGACGCGCTCGGCGGCGGCGTCTTCAGCGCGGCGGATGTCCTCAACGAGATGAGCGCGCAACATCGCTATTCCACCGTGACGGACTTGGCGAGGTTTCGAGGCTGATCTACATCGTGGCCGAGTCGAGTCGCCAACTCGCAAGCAAAAATCTGCAATGGCACTGCCGACACGAGCGGCTGCAAAATGCTCGCAACCTTCGGAAGCCGAATTACTCGGTCTGCGAATGGCAGCACCGAGTCGTCGCCTTCCTCGACAAGCGCGATAGTAAACGCACCGCGAGCTCGAACCTCTTGAATGTTCGAAACGATCTTTTCTTGCAGTTGATCGCGCGCACGTGGGGGCACAATCGTGAAAACAGGTGTGCCCTGATCTATCACTGCGATAGGCCCGTGCTTGAGTTCACCGGCAGCAAACCCTTCAGCATGCAGGTAGGCAAGTTCCTTAAGTTTGAGCGCACCTTCCAAGGCAACCGGATACCCCACATGGCGTCCAAGGAAAATGAACGACTTCGAATCCTTCAGCTCTTCAGCGAGCGACGCCATCGCTTCACCTTGTTCGAGTACCTTCTCGACCGCAGCCGGGATCTGGTGAAGCTGATCGAGAATCTGGCCAATCTCATCGAGATACTTCACGCCCTTGACTTGTGCGAGGTACAGCGCCAACAAGTAACAAGCGAGGACTTGCGACAGGAATCCCTTAGTCGACGCAACGGCGATTTCTGGTCCGGCGTGCGTGTAAATCACGGCGTCAGATTCGCGCGGAATCGTAGACCCGTTGGTGTTACAAATCGACAGAACCTGGCTGCGTTGTTCTTTCGCGTAGCGGATAGCCATGAGCGTGTCCATGGTTTCGCCCGACTGACTGATGGTGACGATCAACGTGTTGCGGTTGAGAATTGGATCGCGGTACCGGAACTCAGATGCCAGTTCGACTTCACACGGGATTCGAGTCCAGTGTTCGATCGCATACTTCGCGACCATGCCGGCATAGAACGAGGTGCCCGCGGCCACGATGATGATCTTGTCCACTTCGCGGAGTTCGCCGTCTGAAAGACGCATCTCGTCGAGTTGCAAACGGCCCGAGGCGTCTTGACGGCCAAGGAGGGTATCGGCAATTGCCGTGGGCTGTTCATGGATTTCTTTCACCATGAACCAGTCGTAGCCGCCCTTTTCTGCAGCCGACACGTCCCAATCGACGGTGTATGTCTTCGTTTCGGCTTCGCTCCCATCGAAACCGATGACGCTGATGCCGTCCGCGCTCAAGGTGACAATTTGGTCTTGCCCCAATTCGACGGCAGTTTTTGTGTGCTCGATGAAGGCCGCAACGTCGGAACCAAGGAAATTCTCACCATCGCCCAAGCCAACGACAAGCGGTGAGTTGCGTCGCGCACCCACGACCACATCGGGATTGTCTGCCGAGGCGATGACGAGGGTGAATGCCCCCTCGAGTCGCTCGCACACGACCCGCGTTGCTTCGGTGAGGTCCGGTGTAATCGCCAACTGCTGTTCGAGCAGGAACGCCACCGTCTCGCTATCTGTTTCCGAAAGAAACTCGTAGCCATTGTTTTCAAGTTCTTCGCGCAACTCAAGAAAGTTCTCGATGATGCCGTTGTGCACGACGGCGACTTTGCCCGTTGGGGCGAGGTGAGGGTGCGCGTTGACGTCGTTAGGAGCACCGTGCGTCGCCCAGCGCGTGTGACCGATGCCCACATGTGCGGCGGGCAGACCGACCTCGTCAAGCACGGCTTCCAAGTTGGCGAGTTTTCCCGCCTTCTTGGCCGAAACGAGTTCTCCGGCGCTTGGCACCAGGGCAACGCCGGCCGAGTCGTAGCCGCGATATTCAAGACGCCTCAACCCGCCGACGATGACCTCTTGAGCATTCTTGCTACCGACGTAGCCAACGATTCCGCACATGCCCTCTAGAGTACCGAGTGCGAGCCGGGAACCGTGGGTGGGAAGAATAGTGTCTATGTCTCGCGACCTCTCGCCTTACGTCGAGCTGGAACGCGCCGCTTGGGCCGAACTGGCTCGGGGCGCCCGCCAGCCCATGACCGAAGCCGAATTAGAGAAACTCCGCGGACTAGGCGAAGAACTTGATCTTGACGAAGTCCAACAGGTGTACGTCCCGCTGACTCAACTCATTGTGTTGCGGATTCGTTTAGCTGAAACTCTGCATCGAGCAACTGAACGGTTCTTGGGTGAGCCTCAGCCAGAGCGTGTCCCGTTCATCATTGGGCTGGCCGGATCGGTGGCGGTCGGTAAGTCAACTACGGCTCGCTTGTTGACCGAGTTGCTTGCGAACCAAGAAAAAAGCCCACGCGTTGCGCTCGTCACCACAGACGGGTTTCTTTTCCCCAATTCTGAACTTGAGCGTCGTGGGATTCTGCATCGAAAGGGTTTCCCCGAGTCGTACGATCAGAAAGCGCTTTTGCGTTTTGTGATGGCGGCCAAGAGCGGCGCCGAACGACTTGAAGCACCTATATACGACCACTTGACCTATAACGTGACCGATGAGCGTCTCGTCATCGAACGGCCCGACATCATCATCATTGAGGGTCTGAACGTGTTGGCACCGCCGAAAACACGTGGCGACGGCAGCCCCGGTTTGGCGATCAGCGACTTTTTCGACTTCTCGGTCTATGTCGATGCGTCGAGTCGCGACATCAAGAAGTGGTACATCAGCAGGTTCTTGAAACTACGCGCTACGGCCTTCGCAAACCCCGCATCGTATTTCCATCGATACAGCACTTTGACTGATGCCGAAGCAAACGCGCGTGCAGAAGAACTGTGGGACACCATCAACTGGCCCAACCTGCGCGAGAACATCGCCACGACGCGTGGCCGCGCCGGCGCTGTACTTCGGAAATCGTCCGATCACACCGTCGAATGGGTTCGGCTACGCAAATTGTAAAACTCGACTTTGGCCCAGAACGCTCGCTGAACTATCCCAGCACTTTGAAGAACTGATCTACCCAAGCCGTTTGCCGATAACCGAGGCGCTCGTTGATAGCAAGGATGTGCGTGTTTTTCGCGTGATTCCAGGTCACGATGAGCCGCTTGCCCGCACACAAGTCCGCCGCCGCACGCATCGCCTCACGCTTGAGCGCCAGACCTAGTCCGTTTCCTCGCGCCGCCGGCACCACTAGGGTGTCCCACTGGTGAACGATCGGGCTGAGACTGGAAAACACAAGTTGCGTGTGGCCGACGAGATTCTCCTCAGCATCGATTGCCACAACCGTTTGAGCGATACGCTTTTGTCGTTTCCACTGATCGTGCTCGTGTTTAAGCCGGGATGCATCCCAATATTCATCGTTGAGTTGCACCTCACCAGACGGTGCTTCGCTATTGAGCGCGGCACGCAACTGGGCGTAGCGATCTATCCAGCGATTCGGCGGCAGGCCTCGCCAACTCTCAAGCCGAAACCCACGATCCAATCCTGATTCTGTCAACTGGCATGGCAACGTCAATTGACTCTGAGCGAGCGACGTGTCAAATCCGAAACCTTGCTCGTAAAGGAACTGCACGCCAGCGCTACTGTCTTCGTTCAGGGGCCGAACCGTTTCAGACATGAACCGAGTTCGGCCGTCCTCGCCACAACGCATTTCAAGCCTGGCAAGAAGAGCGCTGCCCAGACCCTGCCGGCGGAGTTCGGGCGGCACCCAGACTTCAAGATAGGCGGTGTCAAGGTTGTCACGTTGCGGTAGCTCCGCAAATGCGACAGCGACAATGTCTTGCTCTCTACGGACAAAAATGGGATCGAATCTGGCGTACTCGTCACTGAGGAAGGCGATCTCCAACTCTTCAGCAAGCCAAGGCATGTACAGCGGCGATTCCTTGCTCCCATCGGGATTCACGCTGTCTTGATTCGCGCGCGCATACACCGAGTAGAACTCTCTAAACTCGGCGAAGTCAGTGGGGTCAAGCGCCTCAATTTTCAGGCCCATGAACAAAACCTACTACGAAATTAGCAGGTTAAAGTCGTGATATCGGCCCGAACCTTGCCCTCACGTTAGAGCGTGAGGCGTGCGCGAACCACCCGCGCGAGGCGTTCAGCGACATCGTGTGCCTGCTCGCTTGTGGCGGCTTCGACCATGACGCGCACGACCGGTTCAGTTCCGGAAGGACGCAACAACACTCGGCCTTCGCTGCCGAGTTCCTGTTCAATTTGAGTGATCTCGGACTGTAGTTCCTCATCACTGCCGGCTGCGCTCTTATCAACACCCGAAACGTTGATCAGGACTTGTGGTAACCGGGTCATTTGTCCGGCAAGTTCTGCAATCGAGCGACCGCTCGAAACGATTTCAGCGGCGAGATGCAACGCCGTGAGCACGCCATCGCCCGTTGTTGCATAATCGCCCATGATGACGTGACCGGACTGTTCGCCCCCGAGGTTGAAACCATTTTCGCGCATCGACTCGAGCACGTATCGGTCACCGACAGCGGTATGCACGACCGAGATACCAGCAGCCTCCATCGCACGCGTGAACCCAAGATTGCTCATCACTGTGCCAACGACAGTGTTGTGCTTTAG
>SSHC01000119.1 GCA_008017265.1 Aeromicrobium sp. | reverse complement strand
TTCGACCGGGTCAAGGCCTTGCTTGCGCAATTGCGCATCAGCCAGAAACTCGACATTGCCACCTAGCATGATGTCGGTACCGCGATCGTGGCGATGGCTGGTCACAAGGGCGCTGTGACGGTTGCCACGAACATGGCCGGTCGCGGTACCGACATCATGCTAGGTGGCAATGTCGAGTTTCTGGCTGATGCGCAATTGCGCAAGCAAGGCCTCGACCCGGTCGAAACGGCTGATGAATATACGGCTGCTTGGCCCAAGGCGCTTGCCGAGGCAGAGCAGTCTGTTGCTGCCGAAAAGCAAGAAGTTATTGATGCAGGCGGTTTGGCGGTAATTGGCACAGAGCGCCACGATTCGCGCCGGATCGACAACCAGTTGCGTGGGCGTTCTGGACGTCAGGGCGATCCTGGTGCTTCGCGTTTCTACCTTTCTCTAGAAGACGATCTGATGCGTCTGTTCAAGGGCGATTGGGTGAAGTGGGTTCTCGAGACCATGCGTATTCCTGATGATGTTCCGATTGAGAACAAGCGCATCACGAGCCAAGTGGCATCGGCTCAAGCGTTAGTCGAAGAACAAAACTTCGAATCGCGAAAGAACATCTTGAAGTACGACGACGTGATGAATAGTCAGCGAACTGTCGTTTATCGCGATCGTCGCCAAGTCCTCGAAGGTCTTGACTTGCGTGATCGAGTCGTCGGCATGATCGAACGTGTCGTAGGTGACTACGTGAAAGCGGCCACCGAAGGCGCGCCCTCGGATTGGGACTTCGACGCGCTGTGGACGGCGTTGGGCACGCTCTATCCGGTGTCGGTTTCAAAGCCTGATGGAGCCAGTGGTGGCGTGGACGCCGCCAAGCTTGAAGCGATGCTGGTTGAGGATGCCTTGAGCAGTTATGCCAAGCGTGAATCTGATCTCGGCGAAGAAGTCATTCGCGAGCTTGAACGACGAGTGGTCCTGAGCGTGCTCGATCGCAAGTGGCGCGAACACTTGTACGAGATGGACTATCTGCGCGAAGGTATTGGGCTGCGTGCCTACTCCCAACGTGATCCCTTGGTCGAATATCAACGCGAAGGTTTTGATTTGTTCACCGCAATGATGGAGAGCATCGCCGAAGAATCGGTGGGTTATCTTTTCAATCTGGATGTTCAAATCAATGAGGACGGCGAGGGTGACGACGGCACGCACGTGTCGGCCAAGGGCCTTGAGTCTGATGCTGCGCCGCGCGACTTGACCTATTCGGCTCCTTCTGAAGATGGTTCGGCTGTCATCGTCGGTTCCTCGCAGAGCGACTCTGATGCCGAAGGCGATAGGGCGCGGCAAACCGCTGCGAAGAACAAGGCTCGTCAAAAGGCCAAGGCTCAGAAGCAGTCGCGCAAGCGCAATCGTTGAGACGCGCCAACAGGCTCATGCCCATTCCAGGGCAGTGCAGCGCCAAACACTGCGTTCGCGTGGGTCGTTCACATGTTGAAGCCTGGCAGCAATAGCGTGTGATCGGCCGCGCAGGACCATTCGTGCGGCGATTTCGGCAGTGTCTTCGTTGACCATGAAGAGGTGAACGGACACGATTTGAACACGTTGACGGGTGGGGCCTGTGGTGGCAGAAAACGTTGTGTTGACGTAGGTACTGAGTTGCGTGTGAACTTCTCGAGTTAGCCAAGGGGACAACTGGCGCGTTGGGCGGATCCCCGCAATCACTTCGGCGATCGCTTGCATGAAGCGTGCGCTGCGATGGCGCAACTCTCCGGTTTGGCCGTTTCCTCGTTCTACCGGCGCTGGTAACAGCGTGCGAGGCACTGGGATCGGTAAAGGCATCTGTTCGGGGGCATAGACGCTCGTGCTGGTGTGCCAACGGTGACCTCGGGTGAGTCCGTGCGGTTGCGTCTGCACGGGAGGCGTTCTCATGGTTGTTCGCTTCGAACTTGCCCGTTTATGGCGTGCCTTGGGATTGGGGACTGCGGGGTTTGCGATTTCTGGGCGTTCGATCTCTGGGCTTGTGGCGACTGCCGTGCTCATAGTTGTGGCTCCTTGAGTTGTTGTCCGGGTTTGATCAGATCTGGATTGGTGCCGATGACATCTCGGTTGCTTTCGTGCCATGCGGTGACGGCATGCGCGATGCGCTGAGCGCTCGCCTCATGGGGGAGTCGGGATGCGGCGATGTTCCACAGGTTGTCTCCGGCAACGACGGTGTGCACACCGCTGGGGGTTCCTGATGTGGGGAGGCGTTGGGTTCTCGGAGGTGGATTCGAATTCGAGGCAGATGCGCCATGGCTCACGTTGGCCACGAACGGGCGCTCGGGGAGGGCCAGCCCGTTGAGAGAGTCGAGGGGTGACTCTTTTGCGTGCGCGGTGGAGCCGGCGCCCGCTATGAGGCCTGCAACGAGCGCTGCGCGCATCAAAGGGGGAGCAATCGCGATCGCCGCGTGTCGATTGAAGTGCGCGAGGATCCACACCACGGCGCACCACAAGAAAAGAACCAGCAGCAGGCTGCCAAGCGTCACGACGAGGAGTTCTTCTGGGTTGGCGGACTGTAGCCAATACAGCAGATCTGTGCGGAGAGTCATTGAGTGCCGATCGATTCGTTTGAGAACTTTTAAGGACGTTAGACTACATACAACGCTTTTTGAGGGTTTGTGTCAATCGACTTTTTGGCAAAAGTGTCCAAACGTGTTGCTCTTGGTGCGCACGTGACTCATGGTGCAAAACAGTTCAAATTCTGGGAAAAAGTTTTCCCGTATTGTCAGCAGAGGCGTAACGTGATCTCATGCGCTGGGAACGGCTCTTTGATGAGATTGAGCAGCAATCAATAGATATGGCTGCGATGGAGCGCGACGCACTCGCCGCAGATCTCGAGTCAGAGCGCTGGCAGCAAACGTCATGGCTTGACCTCGTCGATGGACTCATAGAACTCGACGTGGAAGGTGCAGGCGTGCTGCAAGGCCGAGTGCGAAACGTTGCTGAACTCATCGAAATTGAATCCGACTGCCGAATTACCTGGATTGACCCAGCGCGAGTCATTGCCGCGACGATCGCGAACCGCAAGCGTTGCACGATCGGCACGGAGTCCTGGCGCTCGCAATTGCGGCAAGCATCAGGGCTGAGGGTTCGCGTCTGGAGTTATACGGGAGCGAGCAGGGCAGGTAGCCTCGTGACGATCGGTCACGACTTCGTTCAACTGGCGAGCGAACCAAACAGGCGCGACCTAGTAATTCCGCGATCCAGTATGAGCGCGGTGACGGTCACCGAGTTTCGTGCGTGAACTGCTCTTCGGCAATGGCTATCGCGGTGCGATCGTATTGTCGCGAAATGTAATCTTCGAGTTCGCTTGACTCGATACGCCAAATACCGCGGCCACCAACCTGAATGCCACGTAACTCCCCGGAATGCAAAAGTGCGCGAACTTGACGCACCGTGACGTTGAGGGTTTCAGCGACATCGGGCACGGTCAAGAAACGCTTTTGTGACGTCATGAAGCCATTGTTTCACGTGTTGCGAAAAGTGTGGCGAACCAAACACAGGAACTGTGGAAAAAGGACCATGGCCTCCTTCAACTTGCTTCAAGATAGCCACGATATGACTACACAAACCACACTCGAGCCACCTGCCGCAAAACGACTTGAGCACAATCCATGGCGCGACAAGCGCGTCATCATCGGCCTTGTTGTTGTCTTGACTTCCGCCGTCCTTGGCGGACTCTTATCGATTAGGGCCTCAGCGACTGAAACCTATTGGGTTGCGGCGCGTGACCTTCGAGCCGGGCACCTCGTCACGGCAGGAGACATGCGTCGAATCGAGGTATCTGTGCCGAACGAGGTCGGCGATTCCTTGGTTGCTGGCGCGTCAGCACCATCAGATGGCGTCTGGTCACACGATCTCGAACAGGGCACACTCATCGGTAAGTCGGCAATTCGACGCGGCCCGTCAGTAGGGCAACGCCTTCCTTTGCGTGTAGCGGCCGGCTCCCTTCCCGCAGGGTTGACAACAGGTGACACGGTTAACATTTGGGTGGGACCGGGTCAGAACTCAAGCGAACTCGATGCCCGCAGGGTCCTCACCGAAGTGCGAGTCGCTGGCGTGGCCCAGGAAGTCGGGGCAGTGGATTCGACCGTGCTCGTTGACGTTGGCGAAGAAGGGCCAACTCCCGAAGTCGTTTCTGCGATTTCATCAGGTCACGTGACGGTGGTGCACGTTCGATGACCAACAGGAAAGACAGCAATCAACGGCTATTCGTGCTCGCAGGCGGAGCCGCATGGGAGAGCGCCGTTTTGGCGCACATCGACGCATCGCCACGACTTTCTCTCGTCCGACGCTGTATCGATGTCGCTGACTTGTTGGCTTCAAGCAAGACTGACCACGCGCACGCAGTAGTACTGGACCCCACGCTGCCCGGGTTCGATGCAGGCGTCGCCGACCGTCTCGAAGGTGAAGGGCTTGCGCTTGTCTCGGTTGGAGCCGCAGCGCCGGGCCTGGGTGTCGTTTCGAACATTGAGCTCGGCGAGATCCACGCTCTCGGCGATCTCCTCGCCACGATCGCAGTCACGGCGGACCCTGCTTCGCCATTGACCGTTGATGAAGGGCCAGACTTCAATGAGAACTTAGGCCAAGTCACGGCGGTGTGGGGGCCTGTTGGGGCGCCTGGAAGAAGCACTCTGGCCCTTTCGCTCGCAGCATCTCATGCAAAGGCAGGCGAGCGAACCTTGCTTGTCGATGCCGACGTACGAGGAGCAGCCGTTGCACAAATGCTTGCCGTACTTGACGACGTCAGCGGTGTGCTCGCTTCGAGTCGCGACGTGAACCTCGGTCGAAGCCGTGACATGAGCGAACACGCATTGCGCGTGAAGCCGTCGCTCGATGTGCTCACCGGGATCCCTCGTCCAGATGTCTGGCACCACGTTCGACCCGCCGCGCTCGTACGAGTTCTAGATCAAGCGCGTGCGCGCTATGACCACGTTGTTGTCGACTGTGGCTGGGACCTTGAATCTGATGATCCAATCTCCGCGGCGCGTGGCGACATCACGCAAGCCGTGATTGAATTTGCTGATCTAACGCTCGGCGTCGGCAAGCCTGACCCGATCTCGATCACACGTTTGCTTCGGTCCGTAGGCGAGGTAAGCGTTATTGCGACTCGACTTGAACTCGTGCTCAACCAAATCCGCCCGTCAACGCCGTGGGCTGAAGGTCAGATTTCGGACATGATTTTTGAGGTGTCTGGACAACGCCCGATGGCTTTCATCCCTTTCGATGCTGAAGCGTGTGATCGGGCCTTGCTTACCGGCGAGCCGGCGATCGGTGGGGGACGTGGCACGGCATTCGAGTCCGCACTTGAACGGCTGGCAGACATGATTCGCAGCACACTTGCCCCAGTCACAAGTAGCCATACATGAAAGCGTGGTAGTTTCGGCAATAATCGTAGGTTTCAGATCGTCGGAAGAGCACGAGAACAATGCAGCATTTAACCCCACTGGACGCACTGTTCCTTCATCGCGATAAGCCCGAGACGCCGCGGCATATCGCATCGTTGGCGATTCTCGATCCCGGCGATCGTCCACTCGACTTTGACTGGCTTCTCCAAGTCATCAACAAGCGTATTGATCTCGTCCCGAGGTATCGCCAGATTCCTCGCCCAATCCCCGGTGGGTTGGGTCTGCCGGTCTGGGCAGACGATGATCACTTCGACATGTCGCTGCATGTTCGTCGCTCTGCCTTGCCCAAGCCAGGTACGCGCGAAGCACTGCACGACCTCGTCGGACGTCTGATTGCACGCCGACTCGATCACGACCGCCCCTTGTGGGAGTTGTACCTCATCGAAGGACTTGAAGGCGGCCAAGTGGCCATGCTATTCAAGTCGCATCAAGCGCTCGTGGATGGATCTCACACGGTCGATTTGGCGCAAGTGTTGCTCGAAGAAACGGCTCGCGCCCGAGACATCCCGCACGAAGAATGGACTCCGCGGTCGAAGCCAAGCGCGGTGAGCGTGGTGGCCGAGTCCCTCGTCAATCAGGTGCGTCACCCCGAAAGTATGCTTGCGGCCGGTGAGTTCCGGCTCGAACGGCTCAGGTCGAAGCTATCAAGCATTAGTTCCGAAACCACGAGCCATGGCCCGTTGTCTGCTCATCTATCGCGAAACCGCCGGTTCACCACCGTTCAAGTACCACTCGAAGATTTGCGGCGCGTGCGTGGCGAACACGAGGGAACGGTCAACGATGTCATCTTGGCTGCCATCGCCGGAGGGCTGCGCGGTTGGATGTTGACGCGTGCCGAACCAGTAACCGCAAAGACGAGCTTCCGTGCCATGGTGCCAATGTCGGTCACTCGTGACTCGGTTTCTGAAGGCGGATTGCCCACTTCGCTGGGTCCAAAGGTGCGCGGCATGATGTTGACGCTTCCTGTCGGTGAAGCAAACGCTGTCGTGCGTCTCCATCAGGTTTCCTATGCCTTGAAGGGACACCGTGAAACGGGATCGGCCGTCGCCGCGAACAAACTCGCAGAACTACCCGGATTCGCCACCTCGACGTTCCATGCCGTGGGTGCTCGAGTCGCTGAAGATCAGGTCAGCCGCGGCTACAACCTCATCATCACGAACGTGCCCGGCCCACAAGAACCGGTTTATATGGCTGGGCAACGAGTCGCTGAGGTGTATTCGGCGCTGCCATTGACGGGCCGTCGCACAATCGCGATTGGCGTGACCTCTTATAACGGCTCGGTCTATTTCGGGATCGTGGCAGATCGTGAAGCCGTTCCCGACGTGGACGTACTCGCGCAATGCATTGTCGAGTCGATCGAAGAACTCGGTGAGACTGTTGGGCAAACGCGCGGTCGTGCGCCACGTGGCAGGAAGCGTCCGGAATGACGCGCGTCTACGGTGCGGCGGATCGTGATGCACTCATGCAGTTGGCGGCGGGCCAGCCCATCACCATCGACGTCGTTGAATCTGAATCAGAAGACGAAGAACACGAGTTCGAAGCGATGATGGCGGCCGCGAAACGTGGGCCGGTTGTCGTGACCGCGGAAGTTGAAACTGCGAACACACCGGTCCGACTAGAAAACGTCGAAGCGTTTCATCTGGACATGGATGACAGTGGCGACTTGGCTTGGTTTGCGCGCCAAGAACTCATTCAAGTTATCGAGTTTCTCACCGACTAAACGGGGACACCCGCAAAAAAGGACATGGCCCCGCTGTGCGAGGCCATGTCCTTTTTTGTGACTGAGTGAGACTCAGAGTTTGGTGGTCCCGAGTTCGACGTCCTTGTCGAGCGAAGCGGAGATCGCCTTGACGATTTCGGGCTCGATCTTGCGGCCGATCAGCGGGATCGCAACCTTTACTTCCGCGTTAAGTTCGAGGACGGAGCCGTCTCCTGCTGCATAGAGCTTCGAGGTGCCCTTCATTTGTGCTGGCTGGCCAACGATGTCCACGAAAACTTTGGCCGTACGGGTTCCGGATGCGTCTGCTGGGCCCCACTTCTCGACCTGGATGACCCGAACGTATTCGCCGGTGAGCTTCTTGACGAAGTCAGGCAGGTCGTTCTTCTCTTTGCGTTCAACGCGGATGACTGTTTCGTCGCCTTCTTGGGTCACTTCGACCGTATATTCGGGGCTCTCTTGGTACACGCAGCATTCCTCACGGAACTCCTTGCTTGCCATGAGTTCGAAAACCTGCTCGGTGCTCGCCGGGTAGTCGTATTGCTTATTGATCTTCATGTGTGGTTACTCCTAGGGGTTAATTCCGAGAAAGTGCGTCAATCCATGGTGCTCTGCATTTCGATGACGCGTGCGCGAAATCGTGAAAGTTCTGACGTTGGGTCGAACACATTGATGTTAGTGACCTCGGTCGGGGCAGGGACGGTTATCGCTGTCGTGGCGTTTCGCGCGAGTTCAAGCCGACGCGCCTCTAATACTTCGAGTCGTGTTCTGAGTTCTGCGAGGACCGATTGCAGGTGTTTGACCCCGGCCGACTGTTCGGCAATGTGTGGCGCTGTTTGCCTAGCCCAAGATTCAAAACTTACGGCCTTGCCGGCCGCGTAGGTGGCAAGGGCAACGAACTGTTGGGACTGAGCCGTACGCCCAGCGCGTTGCGCGTCACGGGCAAGTTCTCGTACGCGTCGATGTTCATGTTCCCACTCGACTTTCGCGGCCACGTCGCTCGCGTGATCTGCTTCGGTGAGGCGCAGGGCGCTGACTTTCTCGTCGATACGTTGTTCTGCCTGTTCGATCACAGCGGTGAAGGAGTCGATGAGGTAGTCGAGGTCGGCGTTGGGTGTGTCGCTGTGATCGAGGATGGCGTCAATGCTCGCCATAGAGAGTTGCGACATGCGGCCATAGACCGATTGCTTGTGCGCCATGATTACGCCTCGCTTTCGTTTGAGCAGACCTTCACTTGAACGTACTGCGAAACGCCGCCGACCGAAAGCCGACCGTTGATCTGGTGCCAATGAGCCATTGAGTCCGCTTCTTGTGCGCAATAGGCTGCCAAACGTGAAATGGGCCCGAACTGTAGGTGCGTCGATGCTTGCCGTCGTCGTTGGGTTTGGTGTCTTAGTTTCCGTGCCGGCGCAGGCCTACACGCTGTATTGCAGTGGAAAGACGGTCGATGAAGTTAAGGCGTGTGACACGTCTGGGTTCGCAGATCACATGCACAAGAGTTATTGGCGGGCATACGCCGGTCACAATTGCACCAACTATGCCGCATACCGCATGTCTATCGCGGGCGTTCCAACGCCCAAAAACAAGATGGGGAACGCGAGTGAATGGGCAGCGAGCGCGAAAAAGCTCGGGTACACCGTCAATACGACACCTGCCGTTGGGTCTATCGCAGCGTGGAAAGCAAGCCAGAACCATGTTGGTTATGTCGAGGAAGTCGGCAAAGGCTATCTCGTTATTTCGGACTCGAGTTACAGCGCGAAGGTGTTTAAGCGGTACCGGGTGAACACGACTGATAGTTGGTATCCGAGCGAGTTCATTCACTTCCTAGGCGCCCCCGTGACAACGCCGACGCCTGCCCCAACACCCACGCCCACTCCGACGATCGTGCCAACGCCAACGCCAACGCCATCTCCGACTCCGACGGTGACTCCGACTACCACCCCCAAGCCTTCGCCCTCGCCGACGGTCGCTCCCGTCACAGTCGTGGCACCGGCAAAGACGAGCGTTAAAGTCACTGCGCCGAAGAAACTGAAGCGATCAGCCACACCCAAGGTGAAAGTGTGGGTCAAATCCGGTTCTGCTCCGGTGAAGTCTTCGGGAAAGATCGAGATCTATCGTGGCAGCAAAAAGATCAAAACCCAGTCGTTCTCAAAGTCGGCTAAAGGCCACGCAACGATCAAGCTTCCGAAGCAGAAAAGGGGCAAGCACACCTTCAAAGTTGTGTTTAAAGGCACCAAAGATTTGAAGTCCTCGAGCAAGAAAATCTCGATCACGTTCGCCTAAAACCCTGTTTCTTGCGAGACTGAAGTAACGCAATTTGCCCACTGTTTCTTGTGGGTAGTGAAGTTGTCCACATTTTCGAGATTCGGCCCCCATGCTCGATGTCATCCCGGCAATATCGGCGATGAAATCGAAAGGCAGGGGACCAAGTGAGTTCAACACACGTGCTGGCGCAGGAGTTTCGAGTCCTCGTTCGAGAACGAGGCTTGGACCCGCACCGTGATCGCGACGCGGTTCACGCGGCCGCCCGCGAAACGGTTCAGTCGCACGAATCTCGAAGCATGGCCGGCTTGGCGCCCGTGCTCGATGACCCAGAGTCACTCGTCAATCAACTCATCGCCGATTTGGTGGGGCTCGGACCCTTGCAAGCACTGATCGACGATCCAGAGATTGAAGAAGTCTGGATCAATGCTCCCGATCGCGTCTGGATTGCCAAAGGCGGCCGGCACGAACTGACGTCGGTGATGCTGAACGTGAGCCTCGTTCATGAACTCATTGAGCGTATGTTGGCTGGCACCGGGCGCCGACTCGACATGAGTCACCCGTTCGTCGATGCGATGCTTCCTGGCGGACACCGTCTCCATGTGGTCCTTGACGGAGTGGCCCGCGGATTCACCGCGATCAATATCCGCAAGTTCGGTACCCGCGTTTCACGGCTCGATGACTTGGTGGCGCTTGAATCGCTCACGGCGAATGCGGCGGACTTCCTGCGCGCAAGTGTGTTGGCCGGGCTGACGATTCTCGTGAGTGGCGCAACTCAGGCTGGCAAGACCACCATGCTCAACTGTCTCGCAAACGAGATCCCTGGATCGCAACGACTGATTTCGGTCGAGGAAACTTTTGAACTGCAGTGCCAACACCCTGATTGGGTCGCGCTTCAAACACGCCAAGCCGGTCTTGAAGGTACCGGCGGGATCGAACTCCGTGACCTCGTTAAAGAAACTTTGCGAATGCGGCCGAGTCGCATCATCGTTGGCGAAGTTCGTGCTGAGGAATCCTTCGATCTCCTTATTGCCTTGAATGCGGGCTTGCCGGGAATGGCTTCCTTGCATGCCAACAGTGCTAAACAAGCACTTGTCAAACTGTGTACGCTCCCGCTTTTGGCGGGGGAGAACGTCTCTTCAGCGTTCGTCGTGCCAACTGTGGCTTCAGCCATCGACCTCGTCATCCATATGAATATTGATGCTCACGGCAAACGCTCTGTTAGCGAAATCATCGCACCAACCGGCCGAACCGAACGCGGAATAATTGAAGCCGAAACGGTATTCGGGCGCGAAGACGGAGAACTCGTTCGAGGCTCGGGCCGACCACACCGCCGAGAGGCATTCGAAGCCGCCGGGATCGATATGGAGTCGCTATGGGCGTGGTGATTTCGCTTTGCTTCGGGTGGGGGCTGTGGCTTGTCATTGACGGTTTTCTTTACCCGCCTCGCGTGCAGCAGCGGCAAGGAAAAACCACCCCTTGGGCTGCGCGACTACTCGCTGAGGCAGGTGCATGGGACACCTCGGTTCGTCGGCTTTGGCTCACCTCGGTTGGCGCCGCGGCTGCGGGCGCACTCGTCGTCTGGTTGTTGAGTGGATTCCTCGTTTTTGGGGTGCTCGCCGCTTTCGCGGCCAGCATGGTCCCATTCCTCCTCTTACGGTCGCGTGCGGCACGACGCCGACGAGAGTTTCACGAGGCATGGCCTGACGCTGTCGACAACCTCACCTCCGCGATCCGTGCGGGCTTGTCGTTGCCCGAGGCACTCATCGCTCTAGCGGAAAGCGGGCCCGAAGTGTTGCGCCCCTCTTTTCAGGTGTTCGCGCAGGACTACCAAGACACTGGCCGTTTCGGCGAGTGCCTCGACCGACTTAAACAACTGTTGAGCGACCCGGTCGGTGACCGGATCGTCGAGGCGCTCAAGATCGCCCGCGAAGTGGGTGGCGGCGATATCGCACACATGATGCGCACGCTCTCTGCCTTCCTACACGAAGACCTCCGCACGCGTGCCGAACTTGAAGCGCGTCAATCTTGGACGGTGAGCGGTGCTCGTTTGGCAGTAGCGGCACCCTGGGCGGTACTGCTGCTCATGTCGACAAGTTCGCAAGGCCTCGAATCTTTTACGACGCCTGTCGGAGTTAGCGTTCTTGTCGTCGGCGCAGCCACGTGTGTTGGTGCCTATCTCTTGATGATGCGTCTTGGCCGACTGCCAGCAGAGCCGAGAGTTCTCGTCGCATGACGGGGGCACTGCTCGGCGCGGCTTTTGGTGCCGGTCTCTACCTTGTCGTCACTGGGTATCGAAGCGTCCGCAAACCATCGCTCGAATCGCGGGTGCTGCCGTATCTTCGAGATTTGCCAGGTAATTCGCATACTCGGACAACGAGTTCAGAACTCAGCATTGTCATCTCGGCGCGACTTCGTTCGCTCAAGGAATCGATCGGTGAATCAGTCAGCGGATCTGCGGGTGTCAAGCGTCGGCTTGTTCGATCGGGCGCCACCGCAACGTTGGCCGAGTTCCGCACTCAACAATGGCAATACGGCATCGTTGGGTTCATCGTGGCGAGCGCGGCAGGGATGCTGCTGTGGGCGACCATGGGTCTCGCGCCTATCGGTGTCTTGGGCCTGTGCTTATCGGGATTCATCGGCGGTCTCTACCTAGCTGACATGAGACTCACGTCCGCAGTGAACGCGTATGAAGCCCACATGGCGTTGGAGTTTCCCGTGATCGCTGACCTGTTGGCGTTGTCTGTGGCCGCAGGTGAGAGTCCGCTCGCCGCAGTTGAACGCGTAGTCGAAGCGAGCGAAGGGCCACTGTCGCGCGAATTGGCACGGCTCATCGCCGACGTGCGATCAGGTGGAACCACCGCAGACGCCTTTGAATCACTGTCCCAACGAGTAGGCGTTGGCAGCGTGTCACGATTCGCCGCGACGATGGCAGTCGCAATCGAACGCGGAACGCCACTCATTGCGGTACTGCACGCACAAGCCGAGGACGCGCGAGAGGCATCGCGACGAACACTGATCGAAACGGCAGGGCGCAGAGAAATCTTGATGCTTATGCCCGTCGTGTTTCTGGTGCTTCCCGTGGTGATCGTATTCGCGTTTTACCCGGGCATGATCGCGCTTTCTTTTGTGAGCGGTACGCCATGAATCCGGCATCGCATCGAACTCATCCAGATCCTCAACAACCACGACACCTTCGGGGGAGAACATGAAAACACAACGCAGGCAACGCACCTTAAGCATCCGTACGGCAGCAGTACGACTGCTTAATAAAAAGCGCAACGAACAAGGTGATGTCCCCGGCTGGGTCATGATTACTTTGATGAGTGCAGGGATCGTGACGGCATTGACGGCAATTGCTGGCCCACGGCTTTCCACCATGTTGGATGCTGCACTCGCTTCCGTCGGCGGATGAGAGCCCCCACCCGCGAGACCGGCGCGGTAGTGCCTGAGTTCGTGCTGGTCTTGCTCGTGTTGATTCCCGTGGTGGCAGCGATGATTCACGTCGCGCTCGTCATGCACGTGCGAAACACCGTGACTTCGGCGGCGAGCGACGGAGCTCGTGCGGGCGCGGCTCGAGGCTCAAGTCCCGACATCGCGGTCGAACGCACGCGCTCGCTCATCGGTACCGCCATTGCTGACAGATTCGCCAGCGACGTAACGGCCGAACGAATTGAGCGTGATGGCTTGCGTCTGCTTCGCGTTACCGTCACGACGAGTGTGCCTCCACTCGGTGTTGTCGGCCCTGGGACGGATGTCACCGCCACGGCGCATGCGGTGCTTCAGGATCTCGAATGACCTCGCGAAAAGTGCGGACTGAAGGCGGAAGCGCGGTCGTCGAGTTCGTCATGCTGACGGTGGTCGTGATCGTCCCGTTGTTTTACATCGTGATGGCGGTCTTTCATGTGCAGCGTGCCTCGTTCGGGGTCACGGCGGCGAGCGTCGCAGGGGCTCGCGCCTTCGTTCAAGCCGACAGTCTGGGCAGCGCCGAACAGCATTGGGAAACGGCCGCGAAAGTGACGCTTGCTGATCATGGAGTTGTCGAGTCGCAGATCACCCGACGGTGCGAACCGCAGTGTTTCGTGCCCGGCTCGATTGTTGAGGTGCGGATTGTCGCGCAGCAACCTCTGCCGCTTGCGCCCAGGATTTTTGGAGAAGCTTTGACGAGTGTCACCGTTGAGTCCGTTCATCGTGAACCCTTCGGACGGTATCGAGCAGATGGCACGTAAACCGCGTAAATGCCGTGACGAGCGAGGCACCATTACCGTCGTGACCATCGGCTTCATGGTGGTACTCGGGTTGATCATTGTGGTCGTTGTCAATGCGTCCGCGGCCTTTCTTGAGCACCGCAAACTCACCAATCTGGCTGACAGTATCGCCTTGCACGCTGCCGACACCCTTGACCTTGAGTACTATCACGCGAATTCGGGTGACGGCCTCGTGCGGATCGACGCAGCCCAAGCCACGGCCGAAGCAACCGCGCGGCTCCCTGCCGACACGAACCTCGAAATGAGGGTGGAAAACGAAAACGTTTACGTCCGACTCGAGCGAGACGTGAAGTTATGGATTGTGCCGGGATTACGTCCACAGGCGCACATCGTTGCCGAAGTGAATGCAGCATTGACAGTCATGCCCTAAGCAGTTTCGGGCCGCGAAGCCTAGTCACATGCGCTGCTATGCCTAAGACCGAGTAATCTCGAAGGGTGTCCGCGCCAGAATTGTCTGAAATCATCAAGTCGCTTTCGGCTACTTTGAACTCGATCGAGAAAGTTCTCGATCTTCCGAAGATTTCGGCAGAGATCGCCGAACTGCAAGAGCAAGTGGGCGCCCCCGATTTGTGGGATGACCAAGCAAACGCGCAACGTGTCACTGGCCGCCTTTCGGCGTTGCAGGCGCAAGTAGATCGAGTCGAAAGTTTGCGTAGCCGCCTCGACGATTCCGAAGTCTTGATTGAACTCGCTGCCGAGGAAGGCGATCCGGAATCCCTCGCCGAGGCGCAGGCCGAATTGGGTCGTTTGTCTGACTTGATCGACAGCCTTGAAGTGCGCACGCTTTTGTCGGGCGAATACGACGAACGTGAGGCGCTCGTGTCGATTCGTTCTGGTGCCGGTGGCGTGGATGCTGCCGACTTTGCCGAAATGCTGCAACGCATGTATGTGCGGTGGGCAGAACGTCACGGATACCCCGTCGAAGTTTTCGACACGTCCTACGCCGAAGAAGCGGGCATCAAGTCGACCACGTTCGCTGTCAAGGCCCCCTATGCGTATGGAACGATGGCGGTGGAATCGGGTACGTACCGGTTAGTCCGGATTTCCCTATTCGACAACCAAGGCCGCCG
>SSHC01000019.1 GCA_008017265.1 Aeromicrobium sp. | reverse complement strand
GGTCTTGGTCTGTTCGGACACCCGGAGCCGGTTCCATGACGCAGTAAAAGAGTCCGGCCGTTGGGCGGTCTCGATTTTGAGTGAATCGGGTCGCGATGACTCGGCGTGGTTCGCGAACCGTGGGCGGAAACTGGAAAACCAATTCGATGGCATCGCTAGCCACCGTACGCCGGGGGGCTTACCGATCCTTGATGCCTCACTCGCATGGCTTGAATGTGAGACGTCCGAAGTTCATGCGGGCGGCGACCATCTCATCATTGTTGGCCGCGTCGTTTGGGCCGCGGTGAATGAAGAACCCGATAATCCGCTGCTGTATTACCGCTCGCATTACGGCACGATTGTCCGATCAAGCGAATCGGAAAAGACCGTGTTGGATGCGCGCACATGAAGGCGCGTACGAAGGTGCGTGCCGGGTGGGTGCTTGGCGCTCTCGCTCTCGCTTTGGCTGCGGGCTATGTCGCCGGGTGGTTCATGACAGGACGCACGCTTCCGCGCAACACCACCATCGCTCGTGTAGACGTCGGGTCAATGACGCCAAGCCAAGCGCAGCAGGCCCTCGCAAAAGGCATTGCTGACCACCGAGATGAGCCGATCGAAGCCCGATATCGAAGCACGTCCATCGAGTTCCTCCCGGCTGAATTTGACTTCAAGGTCGATGTGGCCGAGAGCGTCCGGCAAGCGGGCGGACAGCGTAGTTGGTCTCCGCGTGCAATCTGGGCAGTTGTTGCTGGCGGGAGCGATCACCCTCCGGTGTTCACCGTGAACGACGGCGCGTTGAAGGCGGCGGTTGATCAGCACAGTGCCAAGATCGATGTGCCCGTGCTAGAACCACGAATCACGTTCGTCAAGAGCGAGCCGCAACTTCAGCAACCCCGAGTCGGGGATATCGTCGATCGACTCGCATTCGCCCGCGCGATAAAAGGCGCCTACCTCATGACGTCTTCGCCGGTCTCGATCCCGGTGGAACGAGTTCGCCCCGAAGGCACTACCGAAGATCTCAACGCGGCTGTTCGCGACATTGCGACGCCCGCCATTTCAGGTCCGGTGAAACTGACTGTGAGCGGCAAGAGTGTGGACTTGCCGGTCGCGACGTGGACGCCCGCGCTGTCAATCGACATGGTTGACGGCCAGATGGCGGCGGTCCTTGATCCGGAGAAGTTGAGTGGTCCACTTTTGAAAGCCACGGCAAGTGTCACGAACCCGCCAAAAAACGCATCGTTCACGTTCGCAGATGGCAAACCGGTTCTACAACCCAGCCGTCAAGGTGTGGGAGTCGATCCTGAACGACTCGCGATCAGTCTCGCGCCTGTCCTGAAAGAGCAGGGAGCCGAACGAGCCATCGCCGTGCAAGCCACAGTTGTCGATCCCGAACTAACGACCCAAAAGGCACAAGCGCTCGGCATCAAGGAGCGAGTGAGCGATTTCGTCACCTACTACCCACCCACTCGCTATCGAGACATCAATCAGAGCGAGGCCGCCCGCCGAATTAACGGCTACGTGCTCAAACCAGGCGAAACGTTCAGTTTTAACAAGGTTGTTGGACCGCGCACTGCGTCCAATGGATTCGTCAAAGGTGGGGTTATCAGCAACGGAGCCTTCGTCAACGACTACGGCGGAGGGGTTTCTCAAGTCGCGACGACAACGTTCAATGCCTCTTTCTTTGCCGGACTCGAAGATATCGAGCATCATCCGCACTCGTTGTATTTGAGTCGTTATCCCGTGGGCCGTGAGGCAACGGTCAGCTATGGTTCGCTTGATTTACGATTCAAGAATCCCTACGACACTGGGATCGTGATTCGGGCCTGGGTCAACAAGAGCGCGCCGGGTCGGCAAGGGGAAATGCACGTCGAAATGTACGGGACCAAGGTCTACAAGATCACCGCAGGAAAGAGCGAGCGGTACAACTTCCGATCGGGCGGAACGCGTGTCCTCAAGGGTGACGACTGTGCGCCGCAAAGTCCCATGCAGGGATTCAGCATCGACATTCATCGGTACTTCCATCAGAGCGGAAAAGTGGTGCGCAAAGAAACGCACACCACCCGCTACAAGGCTGGCGACCGCATCGTCTGTGAGTGAGCGCCAACGGCCCTCGTCACACCTCAACGAACCCTAACGCGCGAAGGTCCGTGGCAAGCTCGTTGTCTGACTCATCGGTGATCATCCACGCGTGTACGGCGCCCCTCGCTCGGGCCCACGTGCTCGCTACGTCAAACAGGTCTCGACACGCGCTTGAACGATTCGCACTCGGTGCGATGCGGATCGAATCGATAGCAAGCCAGTCGCCACACAAGGTCAACTGGGCCGAGAGATGTGGGTTCTCCACGTGAGTTTGGATGTTCGCATCGTTGGGTGTGTGCCTTCCTTGGACCTGTGGAAGGTCCGCCACGAGTACACGCTGTCCAGTAGCGAGCGGCCGCGAAACCCGTTCGAGCATCGCTGTCAGAGACTCGATCGAAACTAGATGCGCCGCGCGGTGCCGGCCGTCGTCTTCGGGGACTTCCCGGGCAGCAGCAATCGCGGCAACGTGGACGACTTCAACTCGACCGTCGCGGCGCATAAGTGTGACATCAGTGTCCGTGCGCGCAATGACACGTCCGATCACATCGAAAGCGTCACCGTCGATGAGATGCCGGACAGAAATTCGCCGAAAAAGCCACGGATCCATGAAGACACATTCTCACGTGGCGGACACGTTGTTGGGGCATGAGGGCGCGAGGGGCATAATCAAAAGGAAGAAGGAGAGATCAGTGACCTATGTAATCGCTCAGCCGTGTGTCGACGTGAAAGACCGCGCCTGCGTTGACGAATGTCCCGTTGACTGCATTTACGAAGGCAACCGCATGCTCTACATCCACCCGGATGAATGCGTCGATTGCGGTGCGTGCGAGCCTGTTTGCCCGGTGGAAGCGATCTTCTATGAAGACGACACTCCAGACGAGTGGAAAGACTACTACGACGCTAACGTCCACTTCTTCGACAAACTCGGTTCGCCAGGCGGAGCGGCGAAACTTGGCGTCATCGACGACGACCATCCGCTCATTGTTGCCTTGCCTCCACAGAACCAAGAGTGACGCTCGTGCCACTTTCGGATCGGTTCCCCGATTTCCCGTGGGACACACTCGCGGCAGCGAAAGCGAAAGCGGCGTCCCATCCGGGCGGAATTGTCGATCTTTCCATCGGAACTCCGGTAGATCCGGCGCCTCAGTGTGCACAAGATGCGCTCGCGCAGGCAGCTGACGCACACGGTTACCCGACCGTTTTTGGTACCCAAGACCTTCGACAGTCTGTTGTTGACTGGTTCGAGCGCCGTTTCGATATTTCGGGGCTAAGCGCAAACGCGGTGTTGCCAACCATTGGCTCAAAAGAACTCATCGCCAATCTCGTACTTCAGTTGGGCTTTGGGCCAGGAGATCTGATTGGTGTTCCCGAGTTGGCCTATCCCACCTATGCGGTGAGTGCCCAACTGGCAGGTGCCGAATACCTCGCGACAGACAGCACGATCGGTTTCGGTCCACGCCGGCCGAAGTTGGTGTTTATCAATTCACCCGCCAACCCACATGGTCAGGTTTTCGGTGCCGAACATGTGCGTAAGTGGGTGGAATGGTGTCGCGAACGCGACGCAATCCTCGTCAGTGACGAGTGCTATCTGGAATTTGTATGGGAAGCAGAACCGGTTTCAGTGCTTGACCCGGCGATTAACGGCGGTTCGCTCGACAACATCCTTGCCCTGCATTCGCTGTCAAAACGATCGAACATGGCTGGATATCGGGCGGCCTTCGCGGTCGGTGATGAAAGGATCATTTCCGAACTCGTGCAAGTGCGCAAACACACCGGATTCATGATGCCTGCACCGATTGCTGCGGCAATGCAGGCGGCACTTGGCGATGACGCCCATGTCGACGAGCAGCGGGTTCGCTATGTCGAACGCCGCAAGCGACTTCAGCGTGCTTTGGTGAACGCGGGTTTCGAGATTTCCCATTCAGAAGGCTCGCTCTATTTGTGGGCGACCCGTAACGAGCCCTGCCGATACACAGTTGAATGGCTGGCCGAGCTGGGGATACTTGTTGCACCTGGCGAGTTCTATGGCGCTCGCGGAGCAAACCATGTTCGAGTTGCATTCACCGCCACAGACGAACGAATCGACGAAGCAGTCGAACGACTCCGGTAAGGTCGAAGGGACGCCAACTTCAGGAGGTCCCGTGGTTACTAGCCCTACAATCGAGGTCACGTCGCTGACCAAAGACTTCGGTCCGGTCAGGGCGGTCGATGATCTGACGTTCACTGTTCAACCGGGCCGGGTGACCGGGTTCTTGGGCCCGAACGGCTCAGGTAAGACCACGACCTTACGGATGCTGTTGGGTCTGGTTCGTCCCACTTCAGGCTCTGCCTTGATTGGCGGTAAGCCGTACGTTGAACTCGACCGGCCAGGGGCTGTCGTTGGTGCCGCTTTGGAGGCATCGAGTTTTCACCCTGGTCGATCTGGTCTTGACCATTTGCGGGCCTATGCGCCGCACATCGGCGTGCCTGATTCGCGTGCACACGAACTCTTGGAGTTTGTTGGCTTGAGTGACGCGAAAGAGCGCCGAGTTGGAGGATATTCGATGGGCATGCGTCAACGCCTCGCCCTCGCGTACGCGCTCCTAGGGGATCCGTCGGTCATCATTCTTGACGAACCGGCAAACGGACTCGATCCGCAAGGTATTGCTTGGTTGAGGCAACTCTTGCGCTCCTTTGCAGCCCAAGGAAAAACGGTTCTCGTGTCGAGCCACGTGCTCGGCGAAGTGCAACACACGGTAGACGACGTGGTCGTCATTGCGCGGGGCAAAAAGATCCATGCCTCGACGCTTGCTGAATTAAGTGCGCTTGCCTCAAAGCGCGTCAGCGTTGATGGCCCCGACCGCGCCAGAATTTCGCGACTAGCTATCGACAACCAGTGGCAGTGGGACACTGGCAATCGTGGCATCGTCGTACATGATGTCGACGCTTCGATTGTCGGCGCGAAGGCTTTCGCGGCGGGAATTGAGTTGCACCGACTGGTTGATGAAGAAGTAGCCCTGGAGGATGTCTTCTTGAGGTTGACCTCGCAAGTCGATGCCCCCGTATCGTTGGGAGGTCAAGCATGATCGCGGCAATAAAGTCCGAGTTTCGGAAGCTGTTTTCAACCCGGATGTGGTGGATCTTGGCGATCGTCATGATCGGCTACCTTGCGTTCGTGGGGATTCTCATGTCGATCATGTTCACGCTATTGGGTGATGAGATGACCGGGGGCGCGGTTCAAGGCAAAACGCTTGCGGTGACGATTTACGGATTCATCAACCCAATCGGCTACGTGTTTCCACTGCTTATTGGCAGTCTGCTCTTCACCTCGGAGTTCCGCCATCAGACCATCACACCGAGCCTGCTATCTGGCGCGAATCGAACTCACCTCTTGCTTTCAAAACTTGTCGTATCTGCGGTCGTCGGCCTGTTGTATGGCGTGATCGCAGTGCTCGCCATGATCGGTTCCTCGGCGCCGTTCCTACAAATCCTTGGAGATGGGCACTATCTCGGCGATAGTGAGGTCTGGAAACTGATCGCTGGCTCACTCCTCGTGTTCGTGCTGTGGACGATGTTCGGTGTTGCTTTGGGCGGACTCATCGTCAACCAAGTGGCAGCGATTGTGGTCATTTTGGCGATGACTCAGTTTGTCGAACCGATTTTGGGACTAGTGCTCGGAATCCCGGAGGCGACTCGAGGCGTGGCCCAATTTCTGCCTGCCGCTGCTGGCAACGCCGTCGTGGGAAGTAACTCGCTAGCGATGGGCACGGGCATGGGAGACATGTTGACGCGTACTGAAGGCGCCGCAGTCTTGATGGCTTACATAGTTATCTTCGCGCTGCTATGCCGATTCATTACGCTGCGCCGCGACATTGGCTAGTTCAAAGTGAATGAGACGTGGGTGGTGCCGATTCCTTCGGTAGGCACCCAATCGGGGCTTTGGGATTTTGCTTCCCAGCGCATGTCGTCAAATGACACGCTGGCGATGCCCAACTCGGCTGCGTTGCCAACGAGGAAGTGCGCAATC
>SSHC01000036.1 GCA_008017265.1 Aeromicrobium sp. | reverse complement strand
TAATGGCCTTCAATGCGCGTGAGTCTTTGACCGGCTGGCTGATCGACATGGGTGGAGCCGTGGCCACGGCGAAACCGATCACCCACGCGGCGGATACGGCAATGGCGCCACCAAACAAGGCGCCCAAAACTGAATTGATGCGATGAAATATGCCTTCGGGAATCTTGATCAAGCGACCTAAGAAGGAAAACAGCATGTTGCCGACCATGCCGCAACCAATCATCAACCCGAATGCCGAAAAGACTACGATTGGGTCTTTATTGCCGGGCGTATACAGGATGCTGATGAGGTACGCGCCCAAGAGAAGGCCGCCGATGAGGCCGACGCCGGTGAAGATGTTCGAGATAAGGCCGAACTTCCAACCGGCGCGAATGAAAAGAAGAGTCGCAACGACGATGATGACGTCGGTCCAGTTGATGTTCATGAGAGTCCCCCAGGTAGTGGTCGTTCAACGTTCGAATCCCACGGCTTCTCCCAGCCGATCGCTTCAAAAAGGCGCGCAATAATGCCGGCGGTGAAACCCCACAACGGGGTTGGCGTGCCGACATCGAACGCGGGTCCACGCCACCCGGATGGGTGGACAACACTAAAGCGATGCGCTGGGTCAAGCAGGCGATCGATCGGTGGCCGAATAATCGCCTCCACTTCGGCAGGGCTTTGTGGAATGAGAATCCGCGGCTCGGGCCAGTATGCCAAAACGGTGGACACTGCGTGGTTGCTTGGTGGCAACCACAGTGGCGGCAAAATGCCGAACACGTCCACTTCGGCAGGGTCTAGGCCCACTTCTTCGTGCGATTCACGCAAGGCCGTGTGAATGACATCGGGATCCGTTTGGTCTTGTCGCCCGCCGGGAAACGAGATTTGGCCGGCGTGACTGCGCAGCGTGCTGGTGCGCTGTGTTAACAGCAGTTCGGGTCCATCGGTTCCGTCGGCGAACACCATGAGGACGCCAGCAGCGCGTGCATCGTTGGGAGGGTGAGGAAAACGCGGAGAGAGTTCTTCAGGCGCGAGGGTGTTAACCGCATCAGCTATTGGTTGGAGCCAAACTGGCAAGTGGGAACCTTGGCTCAAAGTCATGCTCGCCCCTGACTCGTTACTCGCGCAGCGGCTTCGACAGGATCGGTGGGGCCGATGCCGAACGATGGACACAACGATGAGACGGGGCACGCGCCACAAGCCGGGCGTTGCGCGTGACAGCGACGCCTGCCATGCCAGATAACTCGGTGACTCAACATGGTCCAATCTCGAGGCTCAAAAAGTTCACCCACGGCCTTCTCGATCTTGATCGGATTGCCAACTTCATTGTCGGCTAACCAACCAAATCTTTCACTCAATCTCATGAAATGCGTGTCGGCCGTGATGCCAGGTTGGTCGAACGCATTCCCGAGCACGACAAGTGCGGTCTTTCGGCCGACGCCCGGAAGTTTCACGAGTGACTCCAAGTCGTCCGGAACGCGCCCATGATGGCGCTCCACGAGAGCCGCTGATAAGCCCAGCAGGTGATCGGTCTTCGCGCGAAAGAACCCGGTTGGTCGAATGATCTCTTCGAGTTCAGTGCGGTTGGCCTCGGCCATGGCTGTCGCATCGGGCCATTGTCCAAACAAGGCCGGCCGGATCGAGTTGACGCGCCGATCCGTCGACTGTGCCGAGAGCACGGTTGCCACGAGAAGTTGAAAGGGGTCGTCGAAGTCAAGTTCGCATCGAGCATCGGGGTACGTTTCGGCGAGTACGCGGTTGATCTTGCGCGCCCGACGCACGAGAGCGAGGGGCGGTCTCGCGCCTTTTTCTACCCGATTTTTGGACACGCCCCAGCCTAACCGGTCAATCGAACCCAGTTTTCGCTGTGATGTGGGAAACTACGAGAGTGACCGATGATGTTTTGCGCCAAGCACCGCTGTTCCAAGGCCTCGACGAAGAAGCCTCTACCGCGCTCGAAAACTCCATGACGACAGTTTCGCTACGACGTGGCGAGAACTTGTTTGATGAAGGCGACGAGGGTGATCGCCTGTATGTCGTCATTTCGGGCAAGATCAAACTCGGACGCACGTCAGCAGATGGTCGCGAGAACTTGCTCGCAATCCTCGGTCCAGGACAAATGTTCGGCGAGTTGTCGTTCTTTGATCCGGGCCCGCGTTCAGCAACCGCGACGGCAGTCACTGATGCTCAACTGCGCAGTCTCGGCCATGCCTCTCTGAGCCCTGTTCTCGCTGAGCAGCCGAATGTTGCTTACGCCATGCTCAATCAGTTGGCAGGACGCTTGCGGCGCACCAACGAAGTCGTTGGCGACATGGTCTTCTCCGACGTTCCAGGCCGTGTTTCCAAGGCGCTTCTTGATTTGGCTGAGCGCTTCGGTCGCCAGACGGACGAAGGCATCTTGGTCAATCACGACCTCACGCAAGAGGAACTTGCGCAACTGGTTGGTGCCTCACGCGAGACCGTCAATAAGGCACTCGCTGATTTTGCTTCACGTGGTTGGTTGCGTCTTGAACCGCGCAGCGTCACGATCACTGATATCGAACGCTTGCAGCGCCGTTCGCGCTGATTTCTTATGGGTAGTCACGGCCGGCGAACCACGTCGGCGCGTGGCTCCTGATTCAGCCGTGTTTGCGCAGGTACAACAATTGCGCTTCCACTGATAGTTCGGCGGCCGGCCACAGATGCTGGCCAACATCGGCGTAAACATGCTCCACGACTTCGCGTGCCGTCGTTCGGCCTTCAGCAACCGACCTGCGAACTTGCTCCAGTCGCTGTTGTCGATGTTCACGATAGAAATCGACCACCGCGAGCGCGTCGTCAACAACGGGGCCATGTGCAGGGAAAAGGCGATCGATACCCGACACGACAAGCTCGCGAATCACTTCGAGCGAATGTAAATACTCAGCCAACGCGCCGTCCGGATGCGCCACGACAGTCGTGCCGCGCCCCAAAATCGTGTCGCCGGTTAACAGGGCGTTGTCTTGAGCCAGCACGATGCTCATCGAGTCCATTGTGTGACCGGGGGTTGCCAGAATTTGGAGTTCAAGCCCGTCAACGGTGATCACTTCGCGATGGCGCAGCGGTTCGGCGTTGCGGCACCAATAGGGGCCAATCGCCCGCGCTGGCGCGCCGGTTCGTCGCGCAAACTCGTCGATAGCTTCAGTGTGATCGGCGTGGTGATGGGTGTATAGGACGAGTGCAACCTCACCAGCTGCTTCCTCAACTGCGTCGAGGTGGGCGGCGAAGTTCGGCCCAGGATCGACGACGACGCTTCGCGAGCCGGTCGGTTCGCGTAGAATCCACGTGTTGGTGCCGTCGAGCGTCATCATGGTCGGATTGTCGGCGAGCACGAACTGCGCACGCGGACTGACTCGGACCGCAGCTATCGAATCAGAAGTCATAGGTGTTCACCTCGGTCGCTTACGAGCCACAATTGGCCGTCTTCTTCTTCGATCTTTGGCTCGATCGGGGTGATCGTGCGATTTTGGGCTGCTGGCAGGAGCGTTTCGGTCGTGAGCACTGACAACTCCTGGCAGGTGACGAGTGTCGGCGGCAACATTGACACACGCCCGGCAGTGATCTCGTCGAGCACGGTCGACAATGGCGCCCACATGGTCTTGTCAGCTTCCTGATTGACCGAATCGATTCGTTGGCCCGTCGGAATCGCGGCCACAAAAAAGCGTGTGTCGAAACGTTTCGGTTCGAACACAGGTGTGATCCAGTGAGCCCAAGCGCCGATCAAATCCGCCCGCAGTACGAGATCCTGCTGGTTCAGAAAGTCAGCGAAACTCAATTCTTCATTTTCGAGCGCTTCGCGGAAGGCCTCGAGTCCGGTTGTGTCGTCGAGAACCGAATGCTCATCGGGGCCAGCGAGCAGCACGCCAGTTTCTTCAAACGTTTCTCGTACCGCTGACACCACGAGTGCCTTCGCCAACTCGGCGTGACAACTAAAGCGTTGTGCCCACTGCTCAGGCGGTGGCCCAACCCAGGTGATCTCGTCAGAATCAGACGGATGCACGCTCCCACCAGGAAACACGTACATGCCTGGCGCGAAACTCAAGGCGGACCTGCGGCGCATCAAGAACGCTTCAAGTCCATGGGTGCCGTCGCGGACGACGGCGATCGTGGCGGCGGCGCGGGTAGGCACCGGATTCGCGATGAGATCCATCCGAAGGTGAAGTGACTCCGGTAACGGGATGCGCATTAGCGAACCTCGGCCACCAATTCAACCTCGACGCAAGCGTTGAGCGGCAACACTGCGACCCCGACTGCGGCGCGCGCGTGGGCGCCGGCCTCGCCAAAGATCTGGCCAATGAGTTCACTAGCACCGTTGCCTACTTGCGGTTGGCCATGGAAGTCCGGGTCGCTCGCAACGAACACCCCGATCCGCACGATTCGAACGATGTCGTCGAGGTCAACCACCGAACCGACAGCCGCGATTGCGTTCAGTGCGCACACGGCCGCGGCGGCTTGTGCGTCTTCGATAGAGACATCCGCGCCAACTTTCCCGAGTGCATCGAGTTGGCCATTCACGAACGGCAACTGGCCCGAGGTGATGACCTGGTTGCCGCTGCGCACCGCCGGAACGTAAGCAGCGACCGGTGCGGCCACGGCCGGTAGGGACAAGCCAAGTTCGGCGAGACGGTCTGCAACGCGGCTCATGTCACTGCACCGGACGCTTAAAATAAGCGACCAAGTTCTCAGGGTTCATGCCCGGCACGATCTGAACAAGTTCCCACCCTTCGGCGCCAAAGTTGTCCAGGATCTGCTTCGTCGCGTGAACGAGCACGGGGGCCGTGAGATATTCCCAAGTAGTCATGACTCTGACTGTAGCGATAGTGCTTGAGTTATCCCAACGATCGGTAGGCTCAAGGTGTGAAAACTTCCACGCAGCTGCACATCGTGTCTGGAAAGGGTGGGACAGGCAAAACGTCTGTCGCTGCTGCTTTGGCCATGTCGCTCGCCACCGCCGGCACGAGAGTACTGCTGTGTGAGGTTGAGGGCAGGCAGGGTTTCTCGCAACTTTTCGAGACTGAGCCACTCCCCTACGAAGAGCGGCTCATCGCGAAGTCAGAAGAGGGCGGCGAAGTCTATGCGCTAGCAATCGATCCTGAAGCGGCCCTGCTTGAATACCTCCAGATGTATTACCGCCTCGGCCGTGTCGGGAAAGCGCTAGATCGTTTCGGCATCATCGACTTCGCCACAACAATCGCGCCCGGGGTTCGAGACGTGCTTTTGACGGGCAAGATCTACGAAGCCGCACGGCGTCGAATCGGCGGGGATACGTCTCCGTTTGTGTACGACGCGGTCGTGATCGATGCCCCACCGACAGGGCGAATTACGCGGTTCCTCGGGGTGAGCGACGATGTGGCGGGCTTGGTCAAGGTTGGTCCGATCAAGAATCAGTCGGACTCAATCATGACGATGATGCGAGCCGAGCAGACTCGAGTGCACCTCGTGACTTTGCTTGAGGAAATGCCGGTGCAGGAGACTCTCGATGGGGCTGCGGAACTTGAGCGAGCCGGTATCCATGTAGGTGCGTTCGTGCTGAATCTCGTTCGTAAGCCCTTGCTTTCGGAGGCCTCGAAGGTGTTGCTGGAGTCAGGTGAACTGAGCGAATACGTGGTCGCGGGGGTGCTTACGCAGGAGAAGTTGCCTGAGTCGGCTGCTGCTGGGTTGCTGGCTGAGGGTGCCGCGCACCTTGAACGACAGGCCCTTCAGAACGAACAGCATGCCGTGCTTGAACAGTCGGGCCATCGCCTCGTGACGTTGCCGATGATCCCCGGTGGCGTCGATATTGCAGCACTTGCTGAATTGGCTCCCTATTTGAAGGAGATTGTGTAATGGCTGCGTCTGGTTCTGCGCCGAAGCGCGTTGCGGCGAAAACGACGCGTCAGCCTTCGGCGACGCATGCACCGACGGCACTCGAGGTTGACGAGCTATTGGCTGACGCGGGCACGTCGATTGTGGTGGTGTGCGGGTCGGGCGGCGTGGGTAAAACCACGACCGCTGCATCGTTGGCGTTGCGTGCTGCTGAGCAAGGTCGCAAGGTGTGTGTGTTGACCATTGACCCGGCGCGGCGGTTGGCGCAGTCGTTAGGTCTGGTTGAGCTCGACAACACGCCGCGTCCGGTCGTGGGTATTGACACGAGCGCGGGTGGTTCGCTCGACGCGATGATGCTCGACATGAAGTCGACATTTGATGAAGTGGTGATTGCGCACGCGTCGAAAGAAAAGTCTGCCGAGATTTTGTCCAACCCGTTTTATGTGGCGTTGTCGAGTTCGTTTGCCGGCACGCAGGAATATATGGCGATGGAGAAGTTGGGCCAGTTGCATGCTGAGGGCGCGTGGGATTTGATCATCGTCGATACGCCTCCGTCGCGGTCTGCACTTGATTTCCTTGATGCGCCAGAACGGCTGTCGGCTCTTCTGGACGGCCGGTTCATCAAATTGTTGTTGGCTCCGGCGAAGGGTCCGGCTCGCCTATTGAGCACAGGTTTTGGCGTGGTGACGTCGGCATTGAATAAAGTCTTAGGCTCGCAGGTCCTGACGGATATGCAGACGTTTATCGCTGCTTTCGATACCTTGTTCGGCGGATTTCGAGAACGCGCACGCCAGACGTTCGCTCTGCTTCAAGACGACCGGACGGCCTTCTTGGTTATCGCGACCGCCGAGCCAGCGGCTATGCGTGAGGCGAGTTATTTTGTTGAGCGTTTGGCCGCAGACCAGATGCCGTTAGCGGGCCTGGTGGTCAATCGAGTTCACGATAGTCGACTCGTTCCGATTTCAGTTGCTCAAGCGCAAGCAGCTTCAGGGCATTTGGCCGACGGGGACGCGTACGAGCAAGCGGTGGGAGAACTCCTGGACGTGCACGCGAGTCGGTTAAGGGTTGCGGAGCGAGAGAATCGACTGCGCGAACGGTTCTCTGCGGCTCACGTAGAAGTTCCGGTCGTTGCTATTCCGGCTCTTGCCGGAGACGTGCATGATCTTGAGGGCTTGCGCCTGGTAGGTGAATCGTTGGCCCATCAGAGTTGAGCCGACGCTGATGAGGGCGGAGAGGTGAGAGTTCAGTTCGATTGAACGAGGACGTCGCGCCATTGGCGAACGCTTGGCTTGCGGCGGAGCAAGGCGCGGCGTTCGCGCTCAGTCATTCCACCCCAGACTCCCCACTCAATCTTGTTGTCAAGAGCTTCGGCAAGGCATGCGGCTCGAACAGGGCAACCGTTGCAGATGAGTTTGGCGCGATTTTGCTCAGCGCCTTTGACGAAAAGTTCGTCCGAGCGCCCGAGGCACGCGGCCTCTTGTGACCAGTTCTCATCCCACATGTGTTCCAACCTTTCCCGAGTTCCCCCGGTGTTTCGCTCCCTTTGGTCTAGCCAGAAATGACTACGAGTCACAAGCGGACGTTTACCTCCGGGTAACTAAGAGATAAGCGGAAAACTGGGTCGTTTGCAAGTCCGATTTTGTCTGGAAACAGGGCGGTAACGAGGAGTTACCCTAGTTCGGTAGCACTATTTACTGAAAATATGGGGAAAATCACTCTGGCGGCGCGCAAAGAAATTTCTGAGAAATATCTCACATGCTGGACGACTTGAGTGACTATCCTCCTGAATCACGTTGGTCATGTCACGTATTCTGAAGCGTATGGACTGGGGGCGTTTTCGCGAATCGATCAAGCGGACTTCACAACGTGAAGTTCCGCAATCGTCACGTCTTGTTGCCATCGGTTCGATGGCTTGGCTTTCGGTGCTCGCCGGAGTTCTCGTCGCTGCAATGGTGTTGCCAGCCTCGGCATTCGTCCTCAATTCGAGCCGGCGACTGACGCAAGACGTTCTTGACTTGCCGCTGCTCGTCGCGGACGCGCCGAATCCCCAGACCACTCGTATTCTTGCCTCAAACGGCGACCGCATTGCGTATTTCTATCAGGAGAATCGCCAGGACGTCCCGCTCGATGACATCTCTGATTACATGCAGACTGCCATCGTCTCGATTGAGGACTATCGCTTCTTTCAACATGGCGCTCTTGACCTCAAGGGAACATTGCGTGCCTTGACGCGAAACGCAGGGTCAGGAGAGGGGACGCAGGGCGGATCGACGCTGACTCAGCAATTGGTCAAGCTCACCTTGCAACAGCAGGCAATCACGCAAGAACAGCGTGATGCGGCCACCGAGCGCTCTCTCGAACGCAAAATCCGTGAACTCAAGATCGCAATTGAGTTCGAAGAGGAGTTGTCGAAAGAAGAAATTCTTGAGCGCTATCTCAAC
>SSHC01000034.1 GCA_008017265.1 Aeromicrobium sp. | reverse complement strand
GCCGCGCCCCGCGATCGAATCGTCTCGTGTGCCACATCGTTGAGTTCTGCCGTGGTTACACCAGGAGCAACAGCGCTTCGCAACGAATCGATGACAGCAGCAACAACCAGACCAGCTTGACGCATCTGCGCAAGCTGGTCTGGAGTTTTTACTTCAATCTTGTTGCCGAACATTTAGTTGGCGAGTACGGCAGCGATCCGTGCGCCGACTTCCTCGACCGTTCCCATGCCGTCAATTTCATGCAAAATACCGCGCTTGCGGTAGACATCAAGAAGCGGCTCGGTCTCTGTCGTATAAATGCCTTGACGGTGGCGAATGACGACTTCAGTATCGTCTGTACGGCCGCTGACCTTGGCGCGTTCAAGCAAGCGCTCAATGAGTTCTTCAGAATCGACAGTGAGCGCAATTACGCCATCGAGCTCGGTACCCAATTCAGCGAGAATCTCGTCCAAAGTGGTGACTTGATCGAGGGTACGGGGGTAACCGTCGAGCAAGAACGCGTCGCGCGCGTCATCTTCATTGAGGCGGTCCTTGACCATGGCGTTGGTTACTTCGTCTGGGACGTATTCGCCGTTATCCATAAACCGCTTGGCGATCTTGCCAAGTTCGGTTTCGCCCGAAACGTTGGCGCGGAAAATGTCGCCAGTCGAGATGTGTGCTCCGCCCGTCAATTCGGCGAGCGCGACTGCTTGGGTACCTTTACCTGCACCGGGAGGCCCCATGATCAAAAGTCGCTTCATTTCAGAATTCCTTCGTAGTTTCGTTGCTGGAGTTGGCTCTCAATTTGTTTGACGGTATCTAGTCCGACGCCAACGATAATCAAGATCGTGGTACCGCCGAACGGGAAGCTCTGGTTCGCGCCGATCGTGGCAATAGCCACCATCGGGATCAATGCGATGAGGCCCAAGTAGACCGAGCCAGGCGCGGTGATGCGGCTCAACACGTATGCCAGATAATCCTCGGTTGGTTTTCCGGCACGAATGCCCGGGATAAAGCCGCCATACTTCTTCATGTTGTCTGCAACTTCTTCAGGATTGAAGGTAATCGACACATAGAAGTAGGTGAAGAAAACGATCAACGCGAAGAACGTAATCATGTAGTACGGGTGTCCGCCAGTAGTGAAGTAGTCATTGATCCAGCTAGAGAACTTGCCGCCCGGGTTGAATTGCGCGAAGAGAACCGGAATATACATCAGGCTCGACGCGAAGATCACCGGAATGATGCCCGCTTGGTTGACCTTCAACGGAATGTAGGTAGCCGACCCACCAAACATCCGGCGACCCACCATCCGCTTTGCGTACTGGACGGGGATGCGGCGTTGAGCTTGTTCAATGAAGATGACCAAGAGAACAACGGCGAGACCGACAGCAAGCACGATCGAGAACATCGGCCAACCCTTGGTGGTCTTGATTTCCCACATCGCGCCGGGGAAGGTGGCGACAACTTGAACGAAGATGAGTACGGACATGCCGTTGCCAACACCACGGTCGGTAATGAGTTCGCCTAGCCACATAATGACGGTTGTTCCGGCAACCATGACCAGCACGATCAGCAAGAAGCCCAGGATGCTGTCGGAGTTGTACAGCAATTCTTCGTTACAGGCGCCACCGAACAACATGCCCGAACGCGCCATCGCGACGATACCAACCGCTTGCATGATCGCCAGGCCAACCGTGAGGTAGCGCGTGTATTGGGTGATCTTCGTTTGCCCGGACTGGCCTTCCTTCTTGAGCGCTTCAAGTCGCGGAATAACCACGACGAGCAACTGCAGAATGATCGAAGCCGTGATGTACGGCATGATGCCCAAGGCAAAGACCGTGAGTTGTAGCAGTGCGCCGCCGGAAAAGACATTGATTAGGTTGAAAACCCCTGCGTTATCACCGGTGGTCGCCAAATCAATACATTTGCGCACGTGCGTGACATTGACGCCGGGAGCGGGAGTCATTGAACCCAAGCGGAACAAGACAATAATCCCAAGAGCAAAAAGGATCTTCTTGCGCAAATCGGGCGTCTTGAACGCGTTGATAAAAACGCTGAGCACGTGGTTTCCTCCTCGGTCGCCCAGCCGGCAACCATTCGCTTGTAAGGGCACGAGTCCCGACTTCACACTGTAACAGCGTGTGCCATGTCAGTTTTGAGGTCGGTTGGGTTCTGTCCATTCAAGCCCAAGAGCGGGCAAGCCGAATAGGGCTCACCCGCTCTTGAACTTTTCTAGCTTGTTTGTTCAGGCTCCGAGCACGGTGACCGAGCCGCCTGCGGCTTCGATCTTGCTCTTGGCCGATGCCGACGCCTTGTCAACGGTGACATTGACGGCGACGGTGATTTCACCGTTACCAAGAACCTTCACCGGCTGGTTCTTACGAACCGCGCCCTTCTCAACAAGGGCAGCTACGTCAACGGTGCCACCTTCTGGGAAGAGTTCGTTAAGGCGATCGAGGTTGACAACTTGGTATTCAACCTTGAACGGGCTCTTGAAACCCTTGAGTTTCGGAAGGCGCATGTGCAGTGGAACTTGTCCACCTTCAAAGCCAAACGGAACCTGGTAACGAGCCTTGGTGCCTTTAGTGCCGCGGCCTGCCGTCTTACCCTTGGAAGCTTCACCACGACCAACGCGGGTCTTAGCGGTCTTCGCACCAGGCGCTGGGCGCAAGTGATGCAACTTGATAGTCATATCAGTTGGCCTCCTCTTCTACAGTCTTGACCGACAACAGGTGAGGAATGGTTTTCACCATGCCCACGAGTTCGGGACGATCTTCGACAATCACGGTCTGGCCGATTCGCTTGAGACCGAGCGAACGCAGCGTCTCTTGCTGATTCTTGCCGCGACCGATAGCCGAACGAATTTGAGTAACTTCAAGCTTCGCCATCACGCACCTGCCTCAACAGCTACTGGCGCTTCTGCCTTTTCAGCGGCTGCGCGGATCAAGTACTCCGGTGCCACATCTTCGACTGCCAAGCCACGACGGTCAGCAACCTGCTGAGGCGATTCAAGCGTGCGCAACGCTTCAATCGTTGCGTGCACGATGTTGATCGCGTTGGCCGAACCAAGCGACTTGCTCAGCACGTCGTGAACACCTGCGGCTTCAAGCACTGCACGCACTGGACCACCAGCGATAACACCAGTACCGGGAGCAGCTGGGCGAAGGTAAACAACGCCTGCGGCCTTTTCACCCTGAACAGGGTGCGGAATCGTGCTACCTACCAACGGAACCCGGAAGAAGCTTCGCTTTGCTTCCTCGACTCCCTTGGCAATAGCGGTAGGAACTTCCTTGGCCTTGCCGTAGCCGACACCAACCTGGCCTTCGCCGTCACCGACGATGACGAGAGCGGTGAAGCTAAAGCGACGACCACCCTTGACCACCTTGGCGACACGGTTGATCGTGACGACCTTTTCAATGTAATTGGACTTTTCAGCAGCACGGTCCTGGCGTCCGCGACGCTCTCCACTGCCCTGTCGGCGCGCGCTCATGCCGCACTCCTCTTGATCGTATTCATGGTCATCAGAACTCCAGTCCGCCCTCGCGAGCGCCTTCAGCCAATGCTGCAACACGGCCTGCGTACTTGTTTCCTGCGCGGTCGAAGACGACAGTCTCAACGCCTGCAGCCTTAGCGCGTTCGGCGATGAGTTCACCTGTCTTGCGGGCCTTAGCGGTCTTGTCACCTTCAAGGTTCCGCAAGTCAGCTTCCATCGTGGATGCCGAAGCAAGCGTGTGGCCTTCAAGATCGTTGACGACCTGAACGAACACGTGCTTGCTCGAGCGGGTGATCACGAGACGGGGACGCTCAGGCGTTCCGCTGATCTTCTTGCGACCACGCGTCTGACGGCGCTTGCGCGATGCGAGACGTTCGCTATTGCGCTTGGATTGCTTAATTGAAATTGCCATGGCTTACTTACCAGCCTTTCCAGCCTTGCGGCGGACATGTTCGCCGGCGTAACGCACGCCCTTGCCCTTGTACGGCTCAGGCTTGCGCAGTTTGCGGATATTTGCCGCGACTTCACCAACAAGTTGTTTGTCGATTCCAGCAACGCTGAACTTCGTAGCACTCTCGACGGCGAAGGAAATATCTTCGGGAGCCTTGACGAAGACCGGGTGGCTGAATCCAAGATTCAGTTCGATCTCTTGCGGGCTCTTGAGAATGACACGGTAACCAACACCGACGATCTCGAGCTTCTTTTCGTAGCCCTGCGTTACGCCGACAACCATGTTGTTGATGAGCGTACGGCTCAGGCCATGAAGGGCCTTGCTGCGACGCTCGTCGTTAGGACGTTCTACGGCGAGTACGCCGTCTTCGCCCTGCGAGACAGTGATGGGCTCAGCAACAACGTGGCTGAGTTCGCCCTTCGGGCCCTTGATCGAGACGCTCTGGCCGTCGATCTTGACGTCAACGCCTGCAGGTACGGGTACCGGGATTTTACCAATTCGTGACATGTCTTATCTCCCCATCACCAGACGTAGGCGAGCACTTCGCCGCCGACGCCCTTGGTTGTGGCTTGCTTGTCAGTAAGCAAACCGTGGCTGGTGGAAATAATGGCCACGCCAAGTCCACCAAGCACCTTCGGCAAGTTCGAGGACTTCGCGTAAACGCGCAAACCTGGCTTGCTGATGCGGCGGATTCCGGCGATCGAGCGCTCGCGCTGTGGACCGTACTTAAGGGTGATCTGCAGCGTCTTGCCAACCTGACCTTCGGAGGGCTCGCGCACGTCAAAGTCGCTGATGTAGCCTTCCTGCTTCAGGATTTGAGCTACGCCTTCCTTGAGCTTCGAGTGCGGCATCGAGACCTCATCGTGGTAGGCCTGACTGCCGTTACGAACACGCGTCAGCATGTCCGCGATCGGATCTGTCATTGTCATTTCAGTGTTTTCCGTTCTCGTTGTGGTTTCCTTGCTCGTCCCTGCTTGAGGTGAGAGCAGACCTGCAACGTTGTTTGGTTAGTGAATTACCAGGAGCTCTTGGTCACGCCGGGAAGTTCGCCACGGTGGGCCATCTCACGCAAGCAGACACGGCACAGGCCGAACTTGCGGTAGACGGACTTTGGACGACCACAGCGCTGGCAGCGGGTGTAGCCGCGAACCGCGAACTTGGGCTTACGCGCTTGCTTAACTTTCAAGCCAGTCTTTGCCATATCAGTTCTCCTTGTAAGGGAAGCCGAGCAACTTCAGCAGAGCTCGTCCCTCTTCGTCGTTGGTAGCTGTGGTGACGATGGTGATGTCCATTCCGCGCTGACGGTCTACCTTGTCTTGATCGATTTCGTGGAACATCACTTGCTCGGTCAGACCGAACGTGTAGTTGCCACGACCATCGAACTGCTTGGGCGAAAGACCGCGGAAGTCGCGGATACGCGGAAGGGCGAGCGACAGGAGACGATCCAAGAACTCCCACATACGGTCGCCGCGAAGTGTGACGTGAGCACCAATTGGCATTCCTTCACGCAACTTGAACTGCGCGATGGACTTGCGTGCCTTCGTCACTTGTGGCTTCTGGCCGGTGATCGCGGTGAGGTCGCGGATAGCGCCTTCGATAAGCTTTCCGTCGCGCGCGGCTTCGCCGACACCCATGTTGACGACGATCTTCGTGAGTCCGGGGATCTGCATGACGTTCTCGTAGCCGAACTGCTCCTGCATTGCCGGAGCGATCTCATCGGCGTAGCGAGTCTTCAAACGAGGTGAGGTCGTAGTGCTCATGCTCAGATCTCCTTTCCAGTCTTGCGAGCCACGCGAGCGCGCTTGCCGTCAACAACGGCGCTGCTTACCCGCGTAGGCGTCTTTTTGCCATCAATGTCTGCCAAAGGCATGACGTTCGAAATATGAATGGGGGCTTCGGTCGTGATGATGCCACCCTCAGCACCGGTTTGGCCGGCTCGAGTGTGCTTCTTCACGCGATTGACGCCTTCGACAACAACACGGTCGCCGTCGCGCACGATCGAGATGACCTTGCCTTCAACACCCTTGTCTTTGCCTGCGACAACCTTGACCTGGTCGCCAATACGAATACGTGCCATCTCAGATCACCTCAGGTGCGAGAGAAATGATGCGCATGAACTTCTTGTCACGCAGTTCGCGGCCGACTGGGCCGAAGATGCGCGTGCCGCGGGGGTCACCGTCGGCCTTGAGGATCACTGCAGCGTTCTCATCAAATTTGATGTACGAGCCATCGGGACGTCGGCGTTCCTTCACGGTACGCACGACAACCGCCTTGACGACGTCGCCCTTCTTAACGTTTCCACCGGGGATGGCGTCTTTGACCGTCGCAACGATCGTGTCACCAATGCCGGCATAGCGGCGACCGGAGCCACCGAGAACACGGATGCAAAGGATTTCCTTCGCACCGGTGTTGTCGGCAACCTTGAGTCGCGATTCCTGCTGAATCATGACGTGTCTCCTACTTCGCCTTCTCGAGGATTTCGACTACTCGCCAGCGCTTCGTCGCTGAGAGCGGACGAGTTTCCGCAATCTGAACGCGGTCGCCGATGCCGGCGGCGTTGTTCTCATCGTGTGCCTTCAACTTGATCGTGCGACGAAGAACCTTGCCGTAGAGCGGGTGCTTAATACGGTCTTCGATGCTGACGACGATGGTCTTGTCCATCTTGTCGCTGACCACAAGGCCTTCACGGACCTTGCGTGCTGAACGATCTTCGCTCACTTCGTTTTCCTTCTTGCTCATGCGGAAACCTCTTCGCTCGAGGCGGACTCGATGATACCGAGTTCGCGTTCGGAGATAACCGTGTAGATACGCGCGATTTCGCGACGCACGGTGCGGAGGCTAGCCGTGTTATCGAGCTGGCCAGTCGCGTTCTGGAAACGCAAGTTGAACAGTTCTTCCTTGGCTTCCTTCAACTTGGTTGCCAACGCATCGGCATCAAGTTCGCGGAGTTCTTCGGCTGTTACGCGTGCCATCAGACATCTCCTGATTCTCGAGTGATGAAGCGAGCCTTCATCGGCAGTTTGTGAATTGCGCGGCGCATGGCTTCACGTGCGACGTCTTCGGGTACACCGGAGAGTTCGAACATGACGCGGCCGGGCTTTACGTTAGCGACCCACCATTCAGGCGAACCCTTACCTGAACCCATGCGGGTTTCAGCAGGCTTCTTGGTGATGGGACGGTCTGGGTAGATCGTGATCCACACCTTGCCACCACGCTTGATGTGACGCGTCATGGCAATACGAGCGGCTTCGATCTGACGGTTGGTGACGTAGTGTCCTTCAACTGCCTGGATTCCGAAGTCACCGAAAGCCAATTGCGTTCCGCCCTTGGCCATGCCACGGCGCTTTGGCCGGTGCTGCTTACGGTGCTTGACCCTGCGGGGCATCAACATCAGGACTCAACTCCTTCAGGCGTTGCTGCAACGGGTGCAGCTTCGGTTGCCTCGGGAGCGGCCTCAGTTGCAGCTTCCACTGCTGGAGCCGCATCGCGAGCTGGACGGCGAGCGCCGCCACGGCCTCCCGAGCGTCGTGGGCTTGGTGCTGCGGCACGCTTTGCGGCCTCGGCTTCGCGCTCTGCGCGAGTGCCGGCAACTTCACCCTTGTAGATCCATACCTTGACGCCGATGCGACCGAAGGTGGTCTTAGCCTCGTAGAAGCCGTAGTCCACGTCAGCGCGGAGAGTGTGCAATGGCACACGACCTTCACGGTAGAACTCCGAACGGCTCATTTCAGCGCCGCCGAGTCGACCCGAGCACTGGATACGAATACCCTTGGCGCCCGAACGCATCGTGGACTGCATGGCCTTACGCATTGCGCGACGGAACTGGACACGGCCTGAAAGTTGTTCGGCAACGCCCTGAGCAACGAGTTGCGCATCGAGGTCAGGCTGCTTCACCTCAACGATGTTGAGCTGAACTTGCTTGCCCGTGAGCTTTTCGAGGTCAGCACGAATGCGTTCTGCTTCGGCACCACGGCGACCAATCACGATGCCTGGGCGGGCAGTGTGAATGTCAACGCGGACACGATCACGAGTGCGCTCGATCTCTACACGGCTGATGCCGGCGCGATCCATGCCCTTCGTGAGCAACTTGCGGATCTGAACGTCTTCACCGACGTAGTTGGCGTAGAGCTTGTCTGCGTACCAACGGCTCTTGTGGTCGGTCGAGATGCCGAGCCGGAAACCGTGCGGGTTAATTTTCTGTCCCATTTATCGGTTCCCACCCTTCTTATCGTTGATGGAATCTTCTGGCTGGACGACCACGGTGAGGTGGCTACTGCGCTTGAGGATGCGGTTCGCTGCACCCTTGGCGCGCGGACGCCAACGCTTCATGGTTGGGCCTTCGTCTACGGTCACCGTGGTGATCACGAGCGAGGAACGATCGAGACCTTCAAGGGTTTCGGCGTTCGAAGCAGCAGAGTCGACCAACTTGTAGAAGTTCTCGGCAACCGCCTGAGGAGCGAACTTCAGCGTGGTGAGGGCGTCTTCGACGCGAGCACCACGAATCAAGTCAGCAACGCGGCGCGACTTTTGCGGCGTGACGCGCACAAAACGCGCGACCGCAAACGAGCCTGGCTCGTCGCCCAAGAGGCGCTCGCGGCGAGCGCTCACATTGTTACGTGCAGCTGCACTCATCGCCTCTTCGCCTTTCGGTCGTCCTTTTCGTGGCCACGGTAGGTGCGCGTAGGCGCAAACTCACCGAGCTTGTGACCAACCATGGAATCCGTAACGAAAACCGGAACGTGCTTGCGTCCATCGTGAACGGCAATCGTGTGTCCAATGAAGGACGGCAAGATCATCGAACGACGTGACCACGTCTTGATTACGTTGTGTGTACCGGCCTCGTTCTGTGCGTCCACCTTTTTGAGCAGGTGGCCGTCTACGAACGGGCCCTTCTTGAGACTGCGCGGCATGGTTCAGTCCTTCCTTACCGCTTGCCGGACTTGCGTCGGCGGACGATCATTTGGTCACTGGCCTTGCTCTTGCGAGTACGACCTTCAGGCTTGCCCCATGGGCTGACTGGGTGACGGCCACCCGAAGTCTTACCTTCACCACCACCGTGCGGGTGATCAACAGGGTTCATTGCAACACCGCGAACGGTTGGGCGCTTGCCCTTCCAGCGGTTACGGCCGGCCTTGCCCCAGTTGATGTTGGCTTGTTCGGCGTTTCCGACTTCACCAACAGTCGCGCGGCAGCGGACATCGACGTAACGCATTTCGCCGGAAGGCAAACGCAGTTGAGCGCGCTTTCCTTCTTTAGCGACGAGTTGGATACGAGCGCCGGCTGAACGAGCCATCTTCGCGCTACCGCCTGGGCGAAGTTCAACAGCGTGAACGACGGTACCAACGGGGATGTTGCGCAATGGCAAGTTGTTTCCGGGCTTGATGTCTGAGCTTGGACCAGCCTCGACAGCCATACCTTGAGTCAGACCGTCAGGAGCGATGATGTAGCGCTTTTCGCCATCTGCGTAGTGCAACAAGGCGATGCGGGCGGTGCGGTTGGGGTCGTACTCAATGTGAGCAACCTTGGCCGGAACGCCGTCCTTGTCATAACGCTTGAAGTCGATGATGCGGTACGCGCGCTTGTGACCGCCACCTTGGTGACGAGTCGTGATGCGTCCCTGGTTGTTGCGTCCACCCTTTTTCGGGAGTGGCTCAACCAACGACTTTTCAGGCGTGCTACGCGTGATTTCAGCGAAGTCGGCTACTGAGGAGCCACGACGGCCCGGAGTAGTCGGCTTGTACTTACGAATTCCCATATTTGTTCAGTCCTCGTCTCAGGCCGGGCTCGAGAAAATGTCGATGCTCTGACCAGCTGCAACGCTGACTACGGCGCGCTTGGTGTCCTTGCGCTTGCCGAGGCCGTTGCGGGTGCGGCGGGTCTTGCCCTTGCGGTTGATCGTGTTAACAGCCGTGACCTTGACGCCAAAGATCTCTTCGATAGCGATCTTGATCTGCGTCTTGTTCGCGTCTGGGTGCACGATGAACGTGTACTTGTTGTCGTCAAGGAGCGCGTAGCTCTTTTCGCTGACGACTGGTGCGATCACAATGTCGCGGCCGAAAGTTCCGTTGCTCACTTGCTAGCCTCCTCGGACTTGGCCTTGCTCAATGTGATGGTTTCTCCACCTTCAGTCGCGCGTGCTGCAACGAATGCATCAAATGCGCTCTGAATGAAGACCACATCGTCTGCACGGATGACGTCGTAGGTGTTGAGCTGATCGAAAGTGATCACTTCAACGAACTCCGCGTTGCGCAGGCTCTTGATGGTGGTGTTGTCGGTGGCTTCCACGACGACCAACACGCGGCGACGGCTTGTGAGTTCACGAAGCGCTGCGATTGCGGTCTTGGTGGAAATGCTTTCACCCGCAAGGGTGTCGACAACGTGGATGCGTCCGGACTGCGCACGGTCGGTGAGAGCGCCACGCAAAGCGGCAGCCTTCATCTTCTTGGGGGTGCGCTGATCGTAGGAACGCGGAGTGGGACCGTGGACTACGCCACCGCCGGCGTACTGAGGTGCGCGGATCGAGCCCTGACGAGCGCGACCGGTGCCCTTCTGGCGGTATGGCTTCTTGCCACCACCGGAGACTTCGCCACGTGACTTGGTGTCGTGCGTGCCCTGGCGTGCCGCAGCGAGTTGCGCGGTAACAACCTGGTGGATCAGCGGGATGCTGATGCGAGCGCCGAAAATATCAACGGGCAGTTCAACGTCGATTGACTTAGCCATGACGTCATGCTCCCTTCGCTGCGTTACGGATCACGACGAGTGCGCCCTTGGCGCCAGGTACGGCGCCCTTGACGAGGATGACACCCTTGTCGGTGTCAACGGCGTGAACCGTGAGGTTCTGTGTGGTTACGGTGTCGGTACCCATGTGGCCCGCCATGCGCAAGCCCTTGAAAACACGACCTGGCGTGGCACAGCCACCGATCGAGCCTGGCTTGCGGTGATTACGGTGTGCACCGTGCGATGCAGGTGCGCCGCCGAAACCGTGGCGCTTCATGACGCCGGCGAATCCCTTACCGCGGCTGGTGGCGGTCACATCGACCTTGTCACCAGCAGCGAAGATTTCAGGGCTGATTTCTTGACCCAGTGTGTAGTCGGCAACCTGTTCGGTGCGGATCTCGACGAGGTGACGGCGTGGCGTTACGCCTGCCTTGTCGAAGTGACCAGCCGCTGGCTTGTTCACCTTTCGACCGTCGATTTCTCCGAAGCCGAGCTGGACAGCGCTATAGCCGTCCGTCTCGCGGGTGCGGATCTGGGTAACAACGTTGGTGTCGGCTGCCAGAACGGTAACCGGAACAACGCGTCCTTCGGCATCCCAAACTTGGGTCATACCGAGTTTGCGACCGAGGAGGCCGCGTGCAGTGAGTTTGCTGCTCATGATGTGCGTTCTCCCCTCAGAGCTTGATCTCGATGTCGACACCAGCCGGCAGGTCGAGACGCATAAGCGAATCGACTGTCTTCGGGTTGGGGTCGATGATGTCAATGAGCCGCTTGTGCGTGCGCATTTCGAAGTGCTCGCGGCTGTCCTTGTACTTGTGCGGCGAACGGATAACGCAGAACACGTTCTTTTCCGTCGGCAGTGGAACTGGTCCTGCTACTTTGGCACCGGTACGGGTCACAGTTTCGACAATTTTCTTCGCCGAGGAATCAATGACCTCGTGGTCGTAGGCCTTGAGCCGGATACGGATTTTCTGTCCCGCCATGCTCTCGCTCGTCCTTTACGTTTCGTCTTCGCTTCACTGGCCCCCGGTTGGGAGACAGTCATCGCTCCCAAACGCACCCCGAGGTCGGGCGTGTCGCGCTATCCGCGCAAAAGTCACACACATCTCGAGTTAGGTGGTTGGACCGGCGCCAGGAAACCGTGTGGTTCTCTCTGGTTGGCCGGACAACATGTTCTCGGGTTCGGCGCTTGCGTTAAGTCAGGCGTGAGTTCCTAACCGCAATCGCCACCGCAAACATGCCGGGGCAACCTGTCTATTCTGACAGATACTCTGCACGACACGCAAATCGGGTCCGGGGTGACTCGAGTCACGTGCAGATTCGGCCCCCTAACCGTGCGTTTTGGCCTCGGATTCTTCGTGTTCTGCGGGTTCGAATTGAAACGTTGAATGACGGATGTCGAAGTGGTTGCTCAGGCACTCATCAAGTCGGTCAAGTATTTCGTGCGCGTGACTCATCGTGACAACTTCAGGACCAACCACAACGTGCGCACTCATCACTGGCAGCTGCGAGGTGAGCGTCCAGACGTGCAAGTCGTGTACATCCATGACTCCATCAACGCCAGTAATGTGCTGGCGAAGTTCATCGATATCCATTCCTCGTGGACTGGCTTGAAGCAGCACGTCGACCACTTCGCGAAGCAACGCCAACGCACGAGGCAATATCAGCGCGGCGATGACCAGAGAGGCAATCGGATCGAGAATGTTCCAACCGCCAATCAAGATCGCTGAGGCGGACACAAGAACAGCAACGGAACCAAGCGCATCGCCAAGCACTTCCATATACGCACCCTTGACGTTGATGTTCTCTTCGGCCCCTGATCGCAACAAGAAAAGCCCGATTATGTTGACCAGAAGGCCAACGAGCCCTGCGCCAAGCACAAGAGGTGCGTCGATCCTCGGAGGATCTGCCAAGCGGCCAACTGCAGATATCACAATGCCGATACACATGCCCAGCAGCATTAACCCGTTTGCGCCAGCTGCAAGAACTTCACTGCGATGTAGCCCGAAGGTTCGCCGATCGCTACTAGGTGCTTGAGCGATCGTTGACGCGACGAGGGCCATCAGCAAACCTGCCGAATCGCTCAACACATGGACCGCATCCGACAACAGGGCGAGGCTTCCCGCAATCAGACCAACGACTAGTTGCAATACGAACACGAGAAGAGACATCGCCAAAACAGTGGCCAGCTTCCCTCGATGACCTGTTGGATGCGCATGATCGTGGCCCACGGGCACAGCCTACCGCCCACGAATAGCAAGAACCCCGCCTTGCCGAAGCAGGGCGGGGTTCTTGATGATCAGTGATCGTTAGGAAATCACTTGTTGATCTTGGTGACGCGGCCAGCGCCAACGGTGCGGCCACCTTCACGGATAGCGAAGCGCAAGCCTTCTTCCATGGCGATTGGCTGGATCAGCGTCACGCTCATTTCAGTGTTGTCGCCAGGCATAACCATTTCGACGCCATCTGGCAACGAAACGACACCAGTTACGTCCGTGGTACGGAAGTAGAACTGAGGACGGTAGTTGTCGAAGAACGGCGTGTGACGGCCACCTTCATCCTTGGACAGGATGTAGACCTGACCCTCGAACTCCGTGTGAGGAGTCGTGGTGCCAGGAGCAATAACAACCATGCCGCGTTCGACGTCTTCACGCTTCGTGCCACGGAGGAGGAGGCCGACGTTTTCGCCAGCTTCGCCTTCGTCGAGCAACTTGCGGAACATTTCGATGCCGGTAACAGTAGTGCTCTGCTTTTCTTCGCGGATACCAACGATGTCGACCTGATCGTTCACGCGAACAACACCACGCTCGATACGACCGGTGATGACGGTGCCACGACCAGTGATCGTGAAGACGTCTTCAACAGGCATAAGGAATGGCTTGTCGGTGTCGCGAGGAGGAAGCGGAATGTAATCGTCCACTGCAGCCATGAGCTCGAGGATCGATTCGCCCCACTTGGCATCGCCCGTGAGTGCTGGGTGAGCAGCAACGCGAACAACTGGAACGTTGTCGCCGTCGAATTCCTGCTCGCTGAGAAGTTCACGAACTTCCATTTCAACGAGTTCAAGGATTTCTTCGTCGTCAACCATGTCGCACTTGTTGAGAGCAACGACCATGGCAGGAACGCCAACCTGGCGAGCGAGCAACACGTGCTCACGCGTCTGAGGCATGGGGCCGTCGGTAGCAGCAACCACGAGGATCGCGCCGTCCATCTGAGCAGCACCGGTGATCATGTTCTTGACGTAGTCGGCGTGGCCGGGGCAGTCAACGTGTGCGTAGTGACGGTTCTCGGTCTGGTACTCGACGTGCGAGATCGAGATCGTGATACCACGCTGGCGCTCTTCTGGCGCCTTGTCGATCATGTCGAAAGCCGAAGCTTCGTTGAGATCGGGGTACTTGTCGTGCAGCACCTTGGTGATCGCCGCGGTCAGAGTGGTCTTGCCGTGGTCGATGTGACCGATGGTGCCGATGTTCATGTGCGGTTTAGTCCGCTCGAACTTCGCCTTAGCCACTTTGGGCCCTCCTGGTTTGATGTTTACTTTTTGACGCCGTGGCTCCGGAATGAGAACCTCAGGTCATCTTATGACGAAGGTGTTGGCGATTACTCGCCGCGTACCTTCTTGATGATCTCTTCCGCGACGTTCCGTGGAACCTCGGCGTAGGAATCGAACTGCATCGAGTAAGAAGCACGACCCGAGGTCTTCGACCGGAGATCGCCAACATACCCGAACATCTCTGACAACGGAACAAGCGCCTTGATCAACTTAGCGCCGCCGTAGCCTTCGTCCATGGACTGAACTTGTCCACGGCGAGAGTTGAGGTCGCCGATCACGTCACCCATGTAATCCTCTGGGGTGGTGACTTCGACGGCGAACATCGGCTCGAGCAAGACCGGATCGGCCTTACGCGCAGCTTCCTTGAACGCCATCGTTCCGGCGATTTTGAAGGCCATTTCTGAGGAGTCGACGTCGTGGTATGCGCCGTCTTCCAAAGTGACCTTGATGTCGACCATGGGGTAACCCGCGAGAACACCGACTTGCATCGCGTTCTGGGCACCGGCGTCGACCGATGGGATGTATTCGCGTGGAACGCGGCCACCTGTGACTTCGTTGGCGAACTCGTAGCCGCCCTCGCCACCAACGATCGGGCCGGTTGGCTCGATACCAATGATGACCTTTGCGAACTGGCCGGAACCACCAGTCTGCTTCTTGTGGGTGTAGCTGTGGTGTTCGACCTTCTTCTTGATGGTCTCGCGGTAAGCAACCTGCGGCTTGCCCACGTTGGCTTCGACGCGGAACTCACGACGCATGCGGTCGACGAGAACGTCAAGGTGCAATTCGCCCATACCAGCGATGATGGTCTGGCCGGTTTCTTCGTCGGTGTGAACCTGGAAGGTTGGGTCTTCTTCAGCGAGACGCTGAATAGCGACTCCCAACTTCTCTTGGTCGCCCTTGGTCTTGGGCTCAATGGCAACCTGGATAACCGGGTCCGGGAAAGTCATAGATTCAAGCACGATCGGGTTCGCGGGATCCGCGAGCGTTTCACCAGTCGTGGTGTCTTTGAGGCCCATGACGGCAACGATCTGGCCGGCGCCTACCGAGGAGATTTCTTCACGCTTGTTGGCGTGCATCTGGTAGATCTTGCCGATGCGTTCCTTGCGACCCTTGGTGACGTTGAGCACCTGAGTGCCAGCGTCGAGACGACCGGAGTAGACGCGCACGAAGGTCAACTTGCCCAAGTGCGGATCCGCGGCGATCTTGAAAGCAAGACCAGCGAAAGGTTCGGAGTCAGAAGGTTCGCGAGTCAACTCAACGGATTCATCGTTTTCCTTCGTACCCTTGATCGCGTCGATGTCGAGCGGCGAAGGAAGGTAGTCGACGACTGCGTCGAGTAGCGGCTGGACACCCTTGTTCTTGAACGCCGTGCCACAGAAAACGGGATTGAGAACCGCGGCAAGCGTTGCGCGACGAATGCCCGCTTTGAGTTGCTCAATGCTGATCTCTTCACCCTCAAGGTAAAGCTCTGCAATCTCGTCATCGACATCGGAAAGCGTCTCAAGGAGTGCTTCCCGAGCTTCTTCAGCCGCATCGGCCATGTCAGCTGGGATGTCTTCAACTTCGTAGTCTTCACCGACTGCGGTCTCGCCGCGCCAGACCTTGGCTTTCATTTCGACCAAGTCAACAACACCAATGAAGTCGCCTTCAGCGCCGATTGGCAACTGCATGACGAGTGCCGTCGCGCCGAGGCGTTCACGGATGGTCGTAACACAGAAATCGAACGATGCGCCCGTGCGGTCGAGCTTGTTGACGAAGCACATGCGCGGAACGCCGTACTTGTCGGCTTGACGCCACACGGTTTCAGACTGTGGCTCTACGCCAGCGACACCATCAAAAACAGCGACAGCGCCGTCGAGTACGCGCAGCGAACGCTCAACCTCAACTGTGAAGTCAACGTGACCGGGGGTATCGATGATGTTGATTTGGTGACTCTTCCACCAGCAGGTGGTAGCGGCCGAGGTGATCGTGATGCCACGCTCTTGCTCTTGCTCCATCCAGTCCATGGTGGCCGAGCCCTCATGGGTATCACCGATCTTGTAGTTGATGCCGGTGTAGAACAGGATGCGCTCAGTGGTGGTGGTCTTACCGGCATCGATGTGGGCCATGATGCCGATATTGCGCACGCGCTTCAAGTCGGTTGTGATCTCAGTTGCCATGGGGCTTCACGCTTTCGAGGATTCCGGGCCAGCCCCCGTGGTTCTCACGGGGCCAGCCAGAAGGATTGCTAGAAGGATTGATTTACCAGCGGTAGTGGGCGAAGGCCTTGTTGGCTTCGGCCATCTTGTGGGTGTCTTCGCGCTTCTTAACGCTGGCGCCCAAACCGTTGCTCGCATCGAGCAGTTCGTTCTTCAAACGCTCAGCCATGGTGCGTTCACGACGGTCGCCGCTGTACTTGACCAACCAACGCAACGCGAGAGTGGTCTGGCGGTTGGGGCGTACGTCTACCGGAACTTGGTAGGTTGCGCCACCGACACGACGGCTCTTCACCTCAAGGGCAGGCTTGACGTTGTCAAGTGCACGCTTCAAGGTGATGACTGGATCGGTGCCAGTCTTTTCGCGAGTGCCTTCGAGCGCCGTGTAGACGATGTTCTGAGCAACCTGCTTCTTGCCATCAACGAGGACTTTATTAATCAACTGGGTGACCAGTTGGCTACCGTAGACCGGATCGGCCTCGATAGGACGCTTTGGAGCGGGACCCTTACGAGGCATCAGCTCTTCTCCTTCTTCGCGCCGTAGCGGCTGCGAGCCTGCTTGCGGCCCTTAACACCCTGAGTGTCCAAGGAGCCACGAATGATCTTGTAACGAACACCTGGCAAGTCCTTTACACGACCACCGCGTACCAACACGATGGAGTGCTCTTGCAGGTTGTGACCTTCACCCGGAATGTAGGCCGTGACCTCGACGCCGCTCGAAAGCCGGACACGAGCAACCTTGCGCAACGCGGAGTTCGGCTTCTTTGGGGTCGTGGTGTACACGCGGGTGCACACGCCACGACGTTGGGGCGAACCCTTAAGCGCTGGCGTGTTCGTCTTGGACACCTTCGACTGGCGTCCCTTACGAACCAACTGGTTGATTGTGGGCACTACACAACTTCTTTCTGCTGATAAATGTTGCCGGGGGCGAACCGGCCGATCTTCATGCCGGACAACGGTCGCCTACGCCTGCGTGACAGGCACAGCATCCAACAATACCGGAGGACCTACCGCTGCGCAAAATCGGCCCACTCAATCCGCCGACACTCTCGTGTTGGTCGCAGATTTCGCCAGTAATTCTGATAAGTGCAGCGCTTGAACGCCAGCGAGATCGTCGAGTTGCGTACGGCAACTAAACCCATCCGCGAGCACGATCGTGCCCGGCTCGGCGGCTTCAATCGCCGGCAACAGTTGGAGTCCCGCCACATCAACCGAAACCTCGTAATGCCCCTTTTCAACACCAAAGTTGCCGGCCAAACCACAGCAGCCTCCGAGTCGCTGAACCTTTGCGCCTGTCGCTCGTAAAAGTTCCATGTCGGCATCGAATCCGATCACGGCGTTCTGGTGACAATGCGGCTGCACAATGATCGTGGCGTCAGCCAGATTTGGAGCCTGCCAATCTTCATCGGCTGCCAATAATTCAGCCAAAGTGAAGACCCCCGCAGCAACCTGAACTGCCATCGGATCGTCAATCAAGTCCAACGCATCGTGGCGCAAGACGGCAAGGCAAGACGGCTCCAATCCCAATACCGGTATCTGTTTCTCTACGAACGGATGCAACTGTTCAACAGCCGCCTGAACCATCTCTCTGGCGGTATCGAGTTGCCCTGTTGAAATCCACGTCAGACCGCAGCATTGCGGCCGGTTCAGCACCTCAACGTCATAACCAGCACTTGCCAAAACTCTGAGCGCGGCTATGCCAGCTTTGGTCGAGAAGTACTCAGTAAACGTATCGGCCCAAATCACGACGGGCTTCCCGGACACTGCGCTGTCATGAGGTGCGCTTGCGGTAAATCGCTTCGTGGCAAATTGCGGCAAACTACGCCGCTGATCAACACCGGCGACCCAACGCGCTAGATGGGCAATCCCAGGGACTTTGAGGGATAGGTTTGCTAGCCAGGAAAGCCGCGATCCCACGGTGAGTTTCGCCCACATGGGCAGTCGGCCGAGTATATAGTGGCTGCGCGGCCTGAACCGACCACGATAGGTCTGGTGCAAGACTTCGGACTTGTAACTGGCCATGTCAATTCCAGTCGGACAGTCACTCAAACACCCTTTGCAGGAAAGACACAGATCTAACGCTTCATGTACTTCTGGACTGCGCCAACCCTTGTCGATGAGGCGACCGTCGACCATTTCTTGCAGTACACGGGACCGCCCGCGGGTCGAATCTTTCTCGTTCCTCGTCGCTTGAAACGAGGGGCACATGACTCCGACACCGGGCGCAGCGAGGCACTTGCCGACCCCCGTGCAGCGATGAACTGCCGCACCGAAATTGCCGTTGTCACCGACGAGCGTGAGCCCCTCACGGATCGACGCCAGCCCCTCTCCCCAATGCGCTCCTTGAGAACGTAAATCTGCATCGAGTGGCCGCGGTGCGACCAGCACGCCCGGATTAAGCAAATTCTGAGGATCAAAGACGCTCTTGACGGCCGAAAAGATGTCCATCGCGTCGGCTGAATACATATGGCCCAACAGTTCAGACCGGGCTCGGCCGTCGCCATGCTCACCCGAGAACGACCCACCATGACGGGCTGCCAAAATTGCGGCATCGGTAAGGAACGCGCGGAACCTATCTGAACCGCCCGGCTCGTCGAGCTCGAAAGTAATGCGAACATGCACGCACCCGTCGCCAAAGTGGCCAAACGGCTCACCGTCAACACCATGCTGGTCCAAGAGCGCGACAAACTCGCGCAAATAAGCACCCAAGTTCTCGGGAGGGACGGCCGCGTCTTCCCAGCCAGCAAGGGCAGGCTTGTCGAGGGCCCGACTCGCAAGACCGGCACCTTCTTCTCGCACACGCCACAACACGGCCTGCACGATCGGGTCAGTGACGTGGACGGCACCCAATGCCCCACTGGCCTTGACCACGCTTTCGGCTTGCGCTTGCAACTCGGCCGGGTCTTCACCGGCTAGTTCAACATAAAGAAAGCCGCCACCACTTGGGAGCTCCGGAACGGCCGCACGACCGTGTTTCGCGCGGTAGACATCGACAATGCGAATCCCAAGCCCTTCACAAGCAACAGGCCCAAACGGCAAAAGCAAAGGCACGTGATCGGCTGCGTCGATCATGGTGGGATAGCCCAACACCACAAGATGACGGAAAGCCGGATCCTGCACGAGATCGACCGTGGCACCCAACATCACCGCGAGTGTGCCTTCGGTGCCCGCCATGAACGAAGCCACATCAAAATTGCGTTCCGGCAACAGGTGCTCCAGGCTGTATCCCGAAACCTGACGGCCGAAACGGCCAAACTCCGTGCGAATGGTTGCCAAGTTCGAACCCACGAGGCTCCGCAAGTCCTCAAGTCGTGCCGAATCCACCGTGACATCGCGGCCCACTTGAAGGCGTTCCCCACTAATCGTGAGCAGATCGAGTGCGGCAATGTTGTCGGCGCTTCGGCCATAACCGAGCGCACGATTTCCGCAAGCATTGTTCGCAATCATCCCGCCGACCGTGCACCGCGTGTGCGTCGACGGGTCCGGACCATATCGCAAACCGGCCGGCGCTGCGGCGACCTGCAATTTAGCGTGAACGACACCCGGTTCAACTTGGGCGGTTGCCGTTGTCTCATCGATGGCAATGACCTTGTTGAGATGTTTGGAGAAGTCGAGAACGACCCCCGTACCGATAGCGTTTCCGGCGATGGACGTGCCAGCGCCACGCGCCGTCAACGGGGTCTGGGTCTCGGCACAGGCCGCAACAACGGCATGAACTTCATCGATATCGCGTGGCCTGACCACGACCTCGGGGACGACGCGGTAGAGAGATGCATCGGAACTATAGAGCGCGCGAGTGAGACTCGAATTATCGACATCGCGCACGCCGTTATTTTTGAGCGCCGCTACGACATCTCCATTCGGATCGCTCATATTCACCACAATTCGATTGATTCGCTCAAAATCGTTTCGACGTCTTCGTCACGCACAATTCGTGGCGCTGTCGACAAAAGACGCTGTTGTTTGAGAGTACCCTCCGTCAGTTCTGGGATGTCATCAGCCGTAAAGCCCAACTCTGCGAGGCCCGATGGCATACCCACGTCGCGCATAATCTGCGTCAGAACTTGTGGCAAAAACTCGGCCGGATCGTCTGGCATTTGTGCGTTGGGCACGAGTAACTGGGCTGCCCTGATATGCCGTTCAGGTGAAGCCTCAAAGGTAAATCGAAACGCCGCCGGCGCCGTTTGTGAAACTGCCATTCCGTGTGGCACCAGCCCGTGTGCGTGTGCCTCAGTTCGGGCCGGATAGTCCCGCGGCCAATAGTCACCCACTTGACTGGCGATGGGGTAGGCGTTCGCATGGGGGATGTGCACTCCCGCGTTTCCAAAACCCAGACCGGCGAATGTCGCGGCTAACGCCATCTGTTCACGTGCTTGAACATTGCTGCCATCGCTGACGGCGGCTCGAAATGCTCCCGACAACAGCGAAAGCGCCTGCTCGGACCATTGGTCGGAAATGGGATTCGAGCCACAATAGGGAACTCGCTGTTGAGGCGTCTTTGCTTCATAACTTGTGTATCCGCGGGCCGTATAACTTTCGAGCGCGTGACACAGCACATCAAGCCCAGAGGCTGCCGTGACAAGCGCCGGTTGAGTGACTGTGAGTGTTGGGTCCACGACTGCCACAGTTGGACGCAACATGGCGTGCGAGATCCCCGTCTTGACACGTTGTTCGGTGATGTCCAAAACGCAGATTGTCGTGCTTTCGCTGCCGGTTCCCGTCGTTGTTGGTACGGCAACGAGTGGCAGCAGGTGGTTCGCTGGCGGCCGTCCGTCCCCGATGGGAGCGTTCACATATTCCATGAGTTCGCCCGGGTTCGTCACCATCAGATTCATAGCTTTGGCCGTGTCGATAACCGAACCGCCACCAACTGCAATCACAACGTCGAACGGCCCTGAGGAGCGAGCGAAGTCGACAGCCGCTTGGACGCTCACATCCGTCGGCTCAATTCTCACGTCGTCAAAAATCACGACCTGCGAGCCAGCTGCAGCCAGACTGTCGACGATTTCTTCGATGTGTCCTGATGACATGAGATTCTTGTCGGTCACGAACAGCACACGTCGCGGCGAGTACTTCGCAATATCGGCGACTATTTCGAATCGTGCGCCGGTTCCGAACTTGAGCGCTGGCGCGCCGTACGTGAAGATCGTTTCGGGACGTGAAACTGGATCAAGAAACACGCACTTTTCCTTTCGACAGATACCTACAACAGAACAATATGCCCCATGGTGACGTGACCAGCCGCACCTTGCACGACGTGGTTCTCCTTGTCCCGGATCGCTAGGCTGGTAACTCCGGGTCGAAGTTGAGAAGGAACATTCATGGGCAAGACGTTTTTTGCGTTGGTCGGTAGTCTCGTTTTACTACTAGGCACAGCAGCATGCGGACCCGAGTCGAGTGCTGAACTCGCCGATAGTTCCGATAGCGAATCGACAACTGAATCTGTCCACGAATCAGCTCCGGCTAGCCCGATTGCTTTCGGTATTTCAGTACCGCATGGTTCCGTTCAACTGGGACCGCTTGTGCGCTGGCGCTCCCAGGCCCTGCTCGACTCCTACCAAGTGGATCTCGACGCGATCCTTGCAACCGAAGAAGCCGAACGCCTCCAGAAGATTGAAGAACAGCAAGCGGAGGATCCGTCCTTCACTCCCCCAACACCCACCCCGACAGCCACGCCGACTCGCGCCACAAAAGACACCTTTGCCAAGCTAGACGAACCACCGAGGGCCGACACCTATGTTTCTCTAATGCGGATTACCGGTAAACCCACGCCGGTGGTGCGTTCGATGCTTGCCAAATTGGATGTGCTGCTGCCCGATGCCGGCATCGTTAGCGACGACTTGTCCCAATACTGCACCGCTCGCAATCGACGAGTCATTGGCTGCTCACTTTCCGTCGAAGGAAAGACCCCCAGCGGTCGAACACTCGACGTTCGCTTGACGGTCGACCCAGGCGACGTTGTTGAACGCACAAGTTCCGTTGGTTCCAACGAGCGTCCAGTGATGGTCTTGTACATGCGCCAAACCGGAGATCCACGCGAGGCTCAACAGCATCGCGATCCAGAACGTCTCAGTACGCCGGTAGATATCAGCAAGACCGCTGAGAAAACTGGCTGGATCTGGCCACGAATGGACGAATCCACACCTGATACAAGTCCCGTAATTGGCACGTGGTCGGCACCTGCGAGTGCAACCGTTTTGTTGAGCGGGCATCAGCCTGACTTTGCCACCATGGCGACCTATCGCACCTCTATCACCCAAGAGATTTCACAGTCATTCTTGGAATCACAACTCGGCAAGACGCAACCAAAAACGGATGTTCTCACGGAACTGAATGAAACAATTCACAGTTCGTTTGGGCTGACAGCCGACCAACGACAAGTTCGCGCAGTCCAGATTGCTTCGGCCCGCGGAAACTTCGTGTCTCTTTTCGTTTTGCCCAAAGGCTGGTAAACGCGCCCGGCGCGATGCGCTTGTTGGGCGTTGACGATCATTCGGCTCGTTAGAGTTGACTCACATGAGTTCACTTCACCCGCTGCCTCAAGGGCCCCGCCAACAAGGCGAACGCGTCGCGTACCTCGACAACGCGCGCTATTGGGTCATGCTGCTCGTAGTCGTTGGCCACTTTCTCACCGAACTCGTTGTGTTTGAGCCCGCACGTGGCGTCTATATCTGGATCTATGCCTTCCACATGCCGTTCTTCGCCCTGATTTCCGGATACACAGCGCGAAACTACACCGGAAGTTACACACAAGTTCGGCGCATCATCTCTACCTTGGTTGTTCCCTATCTGCTTGTCGAGACAACACTTCAATTGCTGACGCAGCATTACGATGACTACCCCGCCGAGCTCATGATTCTGTCCCCTCAATGGCTTGGTTGGTTTTTGGCGGCTTTGCTCATTTGGCGTCTCACCACCCCGCTGTGGCGTGTGCTGAAGTATCCGATCAGCGTCTCAGTTGTCATTTCATTGACGGCTGGCCTCGTTGAGATCCCCAATGTGCTCGCAATACCGAAGATTCTTGGCTTGCTTCCGTTTTACGTCGTGGGTCTGCATTTTTCACAAGACCTTTTCGACCGGGTAACGCGACCAAAAATGAAGATTCTCGGCGCTGCGGTCTTGATCAGTAGTCTCATTGCTTGTCTTATTTGGGCAGAGAAGATCACCGAGTATTGGCCGCGCGCTTGGCTACTCTGGAAACACCGCTACAACGAAGAGCCCCTCAACACTGATGCGCTCGAAGGGATCGTGACGCGCGGATGGTTTCTTACTATCGCTTTCGTGCTCACCATTGCGATGCTTGCTGTCATTCCCAAGGCGAAGTCATGGACAACCGACTTCGGCGGTCGCACGCTTTATGCCTATCTTTTGCACGGCTACGTGATCTTATTCCTTGACCGACAGTTCGGACTTTGGGAGAAGATCGAACCGTACGGCATGTGGGCAGTCATCGGATGTATTGTCGCTGGAATCGTTCTGGCGAACCTACTGATGACGAAGGTCGTCGGCCGCATATTCAAGCCCGTGTTCGAACCAAAACTCACGTGGCTATTTCGGAAGCCTCCCGATTAGGTCTCAGGATCCTCACACCGAGCACCCCACGAAAGGTTCACTATTCCCAACAAAAAGAATGGGCGCCCCGAAAGGCGCCCATTCTTTTTGTTCCAGATCAGTTATCGAAAGCGAATCCCTCGATGTCATCAAGCGCGACTGGTGCTTGATCCGGGGTTCCGAACGATCCGTAATCGTAGTTGTCGTAGCTCGTGATTGCATACGCGTTCTGACGCGCTTCCTCGGTGGGCTCGACTCGGATGTTGCGGTAACGCTCAAGACCGGTTCCGGCCGGAATGAGCTTACCGATGATGATGTTCTCCTTCAGACCACGCAACGAATCGGACTTACCGTTGATCGCTGCCTCGGTAAGAACACGAGTGGTCTCTTGGAACGATGCAGCCGAAAGCCACGACTCAACAGCGAGCGAGGCCTTCGTGATGCCCATGAGCACAGGACGTCCTGAAGCCGGCGTACCGCCTTCAGCCACGACGCGACGGTTCTCATCTTCAAAGGTCGAACGATCAGCCAAGTCGCCTGGGATCAACGTCGAATCACCTTGTTCGATGACCGTAATGCGTCGCAACATCTGGCGCACGATGATTTCGATGTGCTTGTCGTGGATCGCTACCGACTGGCTGCGGTACACCTCTTGCACTTCGTTAACCAAGTGCTCTTGAGCCTTGCGGACACCAAGGATACGCAAGACTTCTTGCGGATCAGGCGTACCGTGCGTCAGTTGCTGACCGACATCAATCGATTGACCTTCATCAACGAGCAAACGCGAACGCTTAGTGATGGGGTATTCGACTGGGTCAGAACCGTCATCCGGCGTAACCACGAGTTTGCGTGCCTTTTCGGTGGTGTCGATCGACACGCGACCGGCAACTTCCGAAATTGGCGCCCTGCCCTTGGGCTGACGCGCTTCGAAAAGTTCGACGACGCGCGGCAGACCGTGCGTGATGTCGTCACCAGCCACACCACCGGTGTGGAAGGTACGCATCGTCAACTGAGTACCAGGTTCACCAATTGACTGGGCCGCAATCGTACCGACTGCTTCACCAATATCAACGAGCAAACCAGTAGCCAACGAACGTCCGTAGCACTTAGCGCACGTACCTGTCTTCGCTTCACAGGTCAGGACGGTACGGATCTTGATCTTCTCAACACCCTGCGCGAGCAACTCTGCAATTTCAACGTCACCAAGGTCAGACCCTGCCGGCAGAAGCACGTCACCCGTTTCTGGATGAACGATGTCTTCGGAAGCACAGCGCGCATACGCCGAGGTCTCAACGTGTTCGGCTGGGCTGAGCGTACCGTCCGCGTTGCGTTCACCGATCTGCTTTGGCAAACCGCGTTCCGTGCCACAGTCTTCTTCGCGAATGATGACGTCTTGGCTGACGTCAACCAAGCGTCGAGTCAAGTAACCGGAGTCAGCGGTACGCAGGGCGGTGTCAGCCAGACCCTTACGCGCACCGTGCGTAGCGATGAAGTACTCGACGACTGACAGACCTTCACGGTAGTTGGCCTTGATCGGGCGAGGAATAATTTCACCCTTCGGGTTTGCCACCAATCCACGCATAGCGGCAATCTGTCGCAACTGCTTCTGGTTACCACGAGCGCCTGACGAAACCATCATGAAGATGGTGTTGTCCTCGTCGAAGGTCGCTTCCATCTTGTCGGCGACTTCGTTCGTAGCTTGCGTCCAGATCTCGATGAGTTCTTGACGACGCTCGTCTTCGGTGATGAGACCGCGATCGTATTGACCTTGAACCTTGGCTGCGAGTTCTTCGAACTTGGCCAAGATTTCGGGCTTCTCCGAAGGGCTAACAACATCGTCGATCGAGATCGTCACGCCTGAACGCGTAGCCCAGTGGAAGCCTGCGTCCTTCAACTTGTCGAGGGCAACAGCAACGTCAACCTTGCTGTAGCGCTCTGCCAAATCGTTGACGATTACACCAAGTTGGTTCTTGTCGACTTGCTCTTGAACGTACGGGTAGTCATCAGGGAGCGCGTCATTGAAGATCGTCTTGCCAAGCGTGGTATCGAGCAATTCACCTTCACGACGAATACGCACCTTGCTCTGCAATGTGATTTCGCCCAAATCGAACGCCATCATGGCTTCCGCAGGCGAACTGAATACACGTCCTTCGCCCGGATGACCATCGCGATCGAGGGTCAGGAAGTACAAGCCGATGATCATGTCCTGAGTCGGCATGGTCACGGGGCGACCATCCGATGGCTTCAAGATGTTGTTCGTCGACAGCATCAAGATGCGAGCTTCAGCCTGCGCTTCAGCCGACAACGGCAAGTGAACAGCCATCTGGTCACCATCAAAGTCAGCGTTGAACGCTGAACAAACGAGTGGGTGAATCTGAATAGCCTTGCCTTCGATCAATTGAGGTTCGAAAGCTTGGATACCGAGTCGGTGAAGCGTTGGTGCACGGTTCAACAACACGGGGTGTTCAGTGATGACCTCTTCGAGAACGTCCCACACGACGGGGCGAGCACGCTCCACCATGCGCTTAGCGCTCTTGACGTTTTGCGCGTGGTTGAGATCAACCAGACGCTTCATCACGAACCGCTTGAACAGTTCGAGGGCCATTTGCTTGGGCAAACCGCACTGGTGCAGTTTGAGCTGAGGGCCAACAACGATGACCGAACGGCCCGAGTAGTCGACGCGCTTTCCGAGCAAGTTCTGGCGGAAACGGCCTTGCTTGCCCTTGAGCATGTCGGAAATCGACTTGAGCGGACGGTTGCCTGGTCCGGTTACCGGACGGCCACGACGACCGTTGTCGAACAGCGAGTCAACGGCCTCTTGAAGCATGCGCTTCTCGTTGTTCACGATGATTTCAGGCGCACCAAGTGCCAACAGGCGACGCAATCGCTTGTTGCGGTTGATAACACGGCGGTACAGGTCATTCAAGTCGCTGGTTGCAAAGCGGCCACCATCGAGTTGAACCATGGGACGCAACTCCGGCGGGATCACCGGGACAACATCAAGAACCATGCCTTCTGGCTTGTTTCCACCTGTCATGAAGGCGGTCACGACCTTCAAGCGCTTAAGCGCACGCGTGCGCTTTTGACCCTTACCGGTTGCGATGAGTTCACGCAGCGATTCGGCTTCGGCTTCGAGGTCGAAGTCCTGGAGACGCTTCTGGATCGCCGCAGCGCCCATGTAACCCTCGAAGTACTTACCGAAGCGGTAATCCATTTCGCGGTACAACATTTCGTCGCCTTCAAGGTCTTGGACCTTGAGGTTCTTGAACCGATCCCAAACCTGTTCCAGACGATCGATTTCGCGCTGCACACGATCACGACGTTGCTTAGCTTCACGCTCAGCGCCGTCCTTAACCTTGCGGATTTCGGCGGCCTTCGCGCCGGCTGCTTCGAGTTCCTTGAGGTCCTCTTCAAGCTTGGCCATGCGATCGTTGACTTCGTTGTCGCGACGGCTCTCGAGTTGCTCTTTTTCCATCAAGATCTTGGCTTCGAGGCTCGAGAGATCACGGTGACGTGCTTCCTCGTCGACCTTCGTCACCATGTAAGCGGCGAAGTAAATGACCTTTTCGAGGTCCTTCGGCGCGAGATCCAACAGGTAACCCAAACGGCTCGGAACACCCTTGAAGTACCAGATGTGCGTGACAGGTGCGGCGAGTTCAATGTGACCCATACGTTCACGGCGCACCTTGCTGCGGGTGACTTCAACGCCACAACGCTCGCAAATGATGCCCTTGAACCGGACGCGCTTGTACTTACCGCAGGAGCATTCCCAGTCGCGAGTAGGTCCGTAGTTCTTCTCGCAGAATAGTCCGTCACGCTCTGGCTTGAGCGTGCGGTAGTTAATCGTCTCTGGCGCCTTAACCTCGCCATGCGACCAGCTGCGGATGTCGTCAGCTGTCGCGAGACCGATCTTGATTTGATCGAAGAAGTTTACGTCTAACACGCGGTCTTCTTTCCCTTCAGAAATTTCAGTGGTCTATGGACTCAGACTTCGTCGATTGAGGACGGAAGTTCACGGCGGGACAAATCGACACCGAGTTCTTCAGCGGCCCGGTACAACTCTTCTTCGGAGTCGCGCATGTCTTGCACGCTTCCGTCGGCGGAGAGTACCTCGACGTTGAGACACAGGGACTGCATCTCCTTGACAAGAACCTTGAATGACTCGGGAATTCCCGGTTCAGGAACGTTCTCGCCCTTAACAATGGCCTCATAGACCTTGACGCGACCGACGATGTCGTCGGACTTGATCGTCAACAACTCTTGAAGTGCGTACGCGGCGCCGTAAGCTTCGAGCGCCCACACTTCCATTTCACCGAATCGCTGGCCACCGAACTGAGCCTTACCGCCCAAAGGTTGCTGTGTGATCATCGAGTACGGACCCGTGGAACGAGCGTGGATCTTGTCGTCGACCAAGTGGTGCAACTTGAGCATGTACATGTAGCCCACCGAAATTGGCTTCGGGAACGGTTCGCCAGAACGACCGTCGAAGAGCCTCGCCTTGCCGTCAGCGCCCATGATGCGAACGCCGTCGCGGTTCGGCAACGTCGACTCGAGGAGTCCGGTGATTTCGTCTTCGCGCGCACCATCGAATACCGGCGTAGCCACGTTCGTGTTCGGTTCTGCTTCGTCGGCAGCAATCGAGCGCAAGCGTTCTGCCCATTCGTCCTTGACGGAGTCTGGAATCTTCCAGCCCGTCTTGGCGATCCAGCCGAGGTGCGTTTCCAGTACCTGACCGATATTCATACGGCCCGGCACGCCCAAGGGGTTCAGCACGATGTCTACTGGCGTTCCATCTTCGAGGAACGGCATGTCTTCCACCGGGAGAATCTTGGCGATAACACCCTTGTTTCCGTGACGACCAGCCAACTTGTCACCAGGGCTGATCTTGCGCTTTTGCGCAACGTAAACGCGAACCATCTGGTTGACGCCTGGGCTCAAGTCAGAGCTGTCTTCGGCGTCGAACACGCGAACACCAATAACAGTTCCAGACTCACCGTGCGGAACGCGCATTGAGGTATCGCGAACTTCCTTGGCCTTTTCGCCGAAGATCGCGCGCAGGAGCCGCTCTTCTGGAGTCAACTCGGTTTCACCCTTTGGTGTGACCTTGCCGACGAGAATGTCGCCGTTTCCTACTTCAGCACCGACGCGAATGATTCCGCGCTCGTCCAAGTTAGCGAGCATTTCATCGCTGACGTTCGGCACGTCGCGCGTGATCTCTTCTGGACCGAGTTTCGTATCGCGTGCATCAACTTCATGCTCTTCGATGTGAATCGACGTGAGCAAGTCGTCTTGTACGACGCGCTGGGACAGGATGATCGCGTCTTCGTAGTTGTGTCCCTGCCAAGGCATGAACGCAACGAGGAGGTTAGTACCGAGAGCCATTTCGCCATCGTCTGTACACGGACCATCAGCAAGCGGCGAACCGACTTCAACCCGATCGCCGGCGCGAACGAGAGGGCGCTGGTTCGTGCAGGTGCCCTGGTTCGAACGGCTGAACTTCGCGAATCGGTAGGTACGGTATACGCCGTCATCTTGCATGATTTCAACTGCATCAGCCGAAACCTCGGTCACGACGCCCGCCTGCTTTGCGACAGTCACATCGCCCGCGTCGACAGCAGCACGGAATTCCATGCCGGTGCCAACCAGAGGCGCATCACTGCGAAGCAAAGGCACAGCCTGGCGTTGCATGTTCGATCCCATGAGCGCGCGGTTCGCATCGTCGTGTTCAAGGAACGGGATCAACGCGGTCGCGACCGACACCATCTGGCGTGGCGAAACGTCCATGTGGGTCACGTCTTGCGCCGGGCGCAATTCGGCTTCGCCACCACGCTGACGAACAAGAACTTGTGGTTCAGCGAAGTGATTGTCCTTCGTCAACGGGCTGTTCGCCTGCGCGACGATGAATCGATCTTCATCAGTTGCGGTGAGGTACTCGATCTCGTCGGTAACGACACCGTCCTTGACTAGGCGGTATGGCGTTTCCACGAAACCAAACGCGTTGATCCGGCCATAGGACGCCAACGAACCAATCAGACCAATGTTCGGTCCTTCAGGCGTTTCAATGGGGCACATGCGGCCGTAGTGGGTGGGGTGAACGTCACGGACTTCGTAACCAGCACGTTCACGCGAAAGACCACCGGGACCAAGCGCCGACAAACGACGCTTGTGGGTCAGACCCGCGAGCGGGTTGTTCTGATCCATGAACTGCGACAACTGGCTGGTTCCGAAAAACTCCTTGAGCGCCGCAGTGATCGGGCGGATGTTGATCAGCGTCTGTGGCGTGATTGCTTCGACGTCTTGCGTCGTCATGCGTTCACGAACGACGCGTTCCATCCTGGCAAGACCCGTACGGAGTTGGTTCTGGATGAGTTCGCCAACCGTGCGCATACGACGATTTCCGAAGTGATCAATGTCGTCTGCTTCCACGACGATTTCGCCAGCTGCTGCCTGCAAGGTGGTGTCGCCGTTGTGCAACGCCACGATGTAGGTGATCGTCGCAACGATGTCGTCAATCGTCAGCGTCTGCTGATCGAAAGCTTCCGTCGTACCGATCTTCTTGTTGATCTTGTGACGACCGACCTTGGCCGTGTCGTAGCGCTTCGGAGTGAAGAAGTAGTTCTCCAAGAGCGTGCGAGCGGCTTCCGCCGACGGTGGTTCGCCCGGACGGAGCTTGCGGTAGATGTCCAAGAGTGCTTCGTCTTGAGTCTGAACTGAATCCTTCTCAAGCGTGAGCATCATGGATTCGTACTGGCCGAACTTTGCACGAATATCGTCTGCGGAGAGGCCTAGCGCCTTGAGCAAAACGGTGACCGATTGCTTGCGCTTACGGTCCAAGCGAACGCCGACAGTATCGCGCTTGTCGATTTCAAATTCAAGCCAAGCACCACGCGACGGAATGATGCGCGCGGTGAAGATGTCCTTGTCAGAGGTCTTGTCAGCAGCCCGCTCAAAGTACACACCTGGTGAACGAACCAACTGCGAAACGACGACACGCTCGGTGCCGTTGATGATGAAGGTACCCTTTTCGGTCATCAGCGGGAAGTCACCCATGAATACCGTCTGGCTCTTGATTTCGCCAGTTTCGTTGTTCATGAACTCCGCGGTGACATACAACGGAGCCGCATACGTAAGGTCGCGGTCTTTGCAGTCTTCGACCGAATTCTTGTATGGCTCGAAACGGTGGTCGTGGAACGACAAACTCATCGTTTCGTTGAAGTCCTCAATGGGAGAGATCTCTTCGAAAATCTCTTCCAAGCCCGACTTCGTGTTGACGCCAGTTTCACCGGCGGCCAACGCGACTTCTACACGGGCTTTCCATTCATCATTGCCTAATAGCCAGTCAAAGCTATTGGTCTGCAATGAAAGCAGTTCGGGCACTTCAAGAGGTTCAGAAACCTTCGCGAATGAAATGCGGCGAGGAGCCAATGGATTGGGGGGGTTTGCGGCAGTGCGGGTGGCGGCCAAGAGAAGTCCTTCCAAAAGACTCGCAGCCCAGGGTGTCCGGGTCTGAGCGATTCAGTTTTTGCGCACGGCAAACCAACCACGTCAAATTTCAACGTCGAAACATTGAGCAAATGATGGCAGGTCAAAACGGGCGCGAAAGTACAGTCTAACCGCATCGACACGCGCAAATCAAGACCGGGTCTTGACTTTGGTGTGAGAATACGGCACGATTTTTGGTTTCTCCGAATTGCTCACGCTGCGAATTCGCGCGAAGGCAACAAAAAATTGGGGCGCGTGACAATCGTCACACGCCCCAATTTCAGGGAGACTAACTGCGAATCACTTAAGCGTGACCGTAGCGCCGGCAGCTTCGAGAGCTTCCTTCGCCTTGTCTGCAGCTTCTTTGTTGACGCCTTCGAGAACTGGCTTCGGAGCACCCTCAACGAGTTCCTTAGCTTCCTTCAGGCCGAGGCTCGTGAGTCCACGAACTTCCTTGATGACCTGGATCTTCTTGTCGCCAGCAGCTTCGAGAACAACGTCAAATTCGTCCTTCTCTTCAGCAGCAGCAGCGTCGCCACCGCCAGCAGGTGCGCCAGCAACGGCTACGGCAACCGGAGCGGCTGCGGTAACTTCGAAGGTCTCTTCGAAGAGCTTCACGAACTCGGAGAGTTCAATGAGTGTCATTTCCTTGAATGCGTCCAACAATTCGTCGGTGCTGAGCTTCGCCATGAGAAGCGTCCTTTCGTAAATGAGACCCCGAGGGGTCCCGATTGTTATCGGGCGGTTCAGCCCTCGGTGGTGGCGTCTTCCGACGCCGTGTCTGCTGCGGCTTCGGCTGGTGCCTCATCTGCAGCTTCTGTGGTTTCTGCTTCGGCTGGCGCCTCGGCGGGTACTTCTTCGGCAACTTCTGCGACGGGCTCGGTTGCAACTTCTGCAACCGGTTCGCCAGCAGCAAGTACCGACGGATCCGCCTCTGCCTTGGCCTGCAGTGCTGCGAGAGTGCGTGCAGCCTGCGACAGCGGGGCGTTGAAGAGCCCGGCAGCCTTGGAGAGGTTTGCCTTGAGGCCACCTGCGAGCTTCGCGAGAAGTACTTCGCGCGATTCGAGGTCTGCCAGTTTCTTTACGTCATCGGCGGTGAGGGCCTTTCCATCGAGGAAGCCTCCCTTAATGACGAGCGGTGCATTTGCCTTCGCAAAGTCACGTAGACCTTTAGCTGCTTCTACTGCATCACCATTGATAAAAGCGATCGCGGTAGGACCCGTAAGCAACGATTCATCCAAATCGATGCCCGCGTCTTTAGCAGCCAGTTTGGTCAGCGTGTTCTTGGCGACGGTATAGCTCACGGTGTCGCCGAGCGAACGGCGCAATTCCTTCAGCTGCTTGACGCTGAGGCCGCGGTACTCGGTGAGTACAGCACCATTGGACTCGCGGAAGCTTTCCGCAAGTTCAGCAACAGCTGCTGTCTTGTCCGGGCGTGCCATGTGTCTCCTTCCAGCACTGGGTCATAGCCCAAGACCAACCGCCCACATAAAAAACGCCCCATGCGTAAGCACAGGACGTTGATCGAAAACCGATTCAGTTCTGAACCTACGCGGGCCGCCCGTGTGGGCAATTGAGAATCTCGCGGGAGATTCGCCAGCGGTCTTTGGCTTCTGACAGTCTAGAACACGCTCGTAGGCAAAACCAAATCGGTCCCGGCCCGCAGGGCCAGGACCGATGAGGTCTCGAAAAGTGAGGTCACCTTATGCGAGGGGGCTCTCGGTGATTTTGTCCGCGCCAGGTGCGGTGATTGTGAACTTTTGTCCCCACTCGGTGAAGAGGATTTCAGTCTCAACATCGTTAATGTTGTACGTCTGACGACGCGGGAGGTTGTCTTCGCCAATCCACATGAGGTAGGTCATCGTCTTAGGCGCAAGCGCCGCAGTGTTTTCGTCCAGTTCCATCTTGCTGGTGTCGACAGTAACTTCCCACTTCGTCGTGGAAACGCCATCGAGTTCACCGCCATCGCCAAGCTTCTTGACCGAAATCTTGGCCTTCTTCACGTTCTTCAGTTGTTCGGCCGGATCCATTTGCTTGGCCAAATCCTTGAACTCGCTGGCGGACTTGTCAGCCTCGTTGGCAAGATCTGTCTTGATGTATTTGTTGTCGGTCAATTTGCCCATGTTCATGTACATGAAGCCATCAACGAGAATGAGTTCCGTTTGCGCAATGCCCATATCCATGCTCATCGTCATGGCCAGATCTTCAAGGTTCTCCGCCAACTGAACGCGAGCATCCATCTGCATCGTTTCGCCGCCCATCGCCATGTTCATGACCATGCGAGACGATCCTGCTGCCACTTGACTGGACATGAGGACATCAAAGAAGTTGTCTTCAGTCAGTTTGACCTCGGCCTTTTCGCCGACTTCGACCTTTTCTTTGTCTTTTGCGGCACTTCCGGTAGTGGCTGAATCGCCACAGGCCGACAAGGCAAACATCATCACAACGGCTGCTAGGAGCCCGAGGAACTTCTTCATGCGGCTCAACCTATCAGTAGAACTGAGCAAGCGTCGTCATACTCACACAGGCAGCAGCGCGCGCCAACTGTTCGCGTCAGCGATCCGACTCAAGACCCGCAGTATCAAGCACCTCGCTGCCGGCTGGCACACCCACCGTTGAATGCTCGCCCCATTCGCGCCACGACTGTTTCAACGTTCCGCCTTGTACTTTCGTAGTCATCTTGCGCAGAAGTTTGTCTTTGCCGACCCAGATCGTGAACTCCATATTCGCCCCTGATCGAATCGCGTTTGCAAGAGATGTGAG
>SSHC01000101.1 GCA_008017265.1 Aeromicrobium sp. | reverse complement strand
GTGGGCGGGAACCACCCCAACTTGACGCCAAAAATGAACTGGAACACGAAGCCAAAAACAAAGATTGGGACGGCGATCACGAGTAGTGATGTCACCAGCATGGTCGAGTCAAAAAGTTGGCCGCGGCGCAGGCCTGCGATCGTGCCAGCAGTGATCCCCAAAACCATTTCAATAAAGAGCGCCATGAGCGCGAGTTTGATGGTGACGGGGAAAGTCTGCACGATCATGTCGATGACAGGGCGGCCGCTGTACGACAGACCTAAGTCAAGAGTTACCGCGCCTTTGAGAAATAGCAGCCATTGCACGACGAAGGGTTTGTCGAGGTTGTATTGCGCTGCGATCTGGGCCCGCACTGCTTCGTTGACTGGCTTGTCACCGAAAAGACCGACGATCGGGTCGCCTGGCCGCAAGAACACGAGCGCATAAATCAGAAACGTCGCGCCGAGAATCACGGGAATCGTTTGAAGTATTCGTTTCCCTACATACCACCACATGGTCTTTCACCCTTCTGCCAAAGCGGTTGTTCTACACACTATGCCGGTCGAGCGAGAGATTCTCGCCCGACCGGCACGTCGTGTAGAGGAATTACAAGATCACTTCGTGGTCCACTTGTTGATCTTGTCGGCCTTGGCCCACAATTCCTTTGCCTTTTCTGGGTTGTATTGAAGAACGTCGTTTCCTTCAATCTTGTCGGTCCAACCCGGCATCAGCGGTGAACTGAAGTCCGAAGCCGGAGTGCGGGTGCCGTGGAACACCTTGTCGGTGATCGCTTCACGGTTAATTGCCATCGAAATGGCGGCCCGGCGCAAGCGGCCTTCTTCATCCATACCGAAATGCTCGGCTGTTACAGGGATCGTGAACGATTGGAATACCGAGCCGGGTTCGCTGATCGCGTTGACCTTTGAATCCGTCGTGAAGGTCTTCAACGATCCGTCTGGAACCGATTCGAGAACGTCAAGGTTGCCGGCCTGCACATCGGTGTAAGCGGCTTCAAGGTTCGTGTAGAACTTGAAAAGCAAGCCCTTGTTCTTGACCTTGATGTCACCTTGGTACGCGTCGTTCTTCACGAGTTCGATCTGAACATCGTCTTCCCACGCATCTTTGCTGGCCATCTTGTAAGGACCGTTACCGATCGGTGCGCGTCCATAGGCTTTGAGGTCATCAAAAGCCTTGACTGGTACCGGGAAGAATGCTGAGTAGCCCAAACGCGCTGGGAAGCTCGCTTCGGCTTGAGCAAGTTCGATCGTGAAGGTCAGATCATCGACCTTCTTCAAGCCGGACATCGTGTCGCCCTTGTCGGCTTGCGCATCGTCGAAGCCAACGATCGGGTAGAAGAAGTAGCTGTTGAGCTGCTTGTTCTTGCCGGCTGCACCGTAGTTCCATGCCTTGAGGAACGAGTCCGCGTTGACGGCGCTGCCGTCCGAGAATTTCTGGCCGCTCTTGATCTTGACCGTCCAGGTCTTGTTGTCCTTCGACGTGATCGATTCCGCTACGTCGTTGACCGTTTCGCCGTCTGCTGTATAGCGGACGAGGCCCGAGTACATCTGGTTGATGACGATGCCACCGCCGACTTCATTGGTTGCAGTCGGGATAAGCGGGTTTTGTGGCTGAGTGCCGTGGGTGAGGATCTTGCCGTCTGCCTTAGTAATACCGGCGTATTCAGGCTGGTTCTGCCAGTTGAAGGCAACGTTGTCTACCTTCTTGGAGTAGACGGCTGCGATGTTTGTGTACCACAGCGGGATAGCTGGCAAGTCCTTCATCAACACGGCTTGAGCGTCGGCCTGAAGCTTGTAAGCCTGCTCTGGGTCTTGCGCTCCAGCAACTTGGCGCATCAGGTCATCGAAGTCTTTATTGGAGTAATCTCCGTCATTCGATCCCGCGCCTGTGAAGTAGAGAGGCTGGAGGTAGTTGTAGATCGAGGGGTAGTCAGGCTGCCATCCGGTACGGAACGCAGTCTTGATGGTGCGTTCGGTTACATCGGTTCGCAATTCGTCGAACGAGGCATAGCTCTTCGTTGTCGACTTGATCCCGAGCGTATTGCTGATTTGGTTCGTTACCGCGTCGGACCACGCTTGGTGACCACCATCGGTATTGACGGCGATCTGGAACGTGTCCACCTTGCTGTCGCTACTGCCTGAACACGCTGACAATGCGAGCGTGCATGCGGCGGCAAGTGCGATTCCCGTCAGGCGCATTGGCCGTGAGAACTGCATGGTTTTCCTCCTGCTGGATGAGACGGATCCGAATAGACCCGACCATCTATTGCTATCACCTAGCGAAGAAAGCGCAAGAGGGGAACAGGTTTAAGCATGAATTAGGTCACATGCTACACGTTTTGCGTTCAGGCTTTTTCACATAATTGCACCAAAAAAGACGTGTGGCCCCACGCCAGATTTCCTGGCGTGGGGCCACACGTTTGCGACTAGGTTCAGCCCTTGCGCTTGTTGATTTCTACTGTTGCCTGCGGCAAGACCGTCTTGAGGTCGCCAACAACACCGAAGTCAACGAGCTCGAACAAAGGTGCTTCTTCGTCTTTGTTGATCGCAACAATCGTCTTGGACGTTTGCATACCTGCACGGTGCTGGATCGCGCCGGAGATACCAGCGGCGATGTACAGCTGTGGCGAAACGGTCTTACCCGTCTGACCAACCTGGAAGGTGTGCGAGATCCAACCGGAGTCAACGGCGGCACGCGAAGCGCCAACCGCAGCACCGAGAGCATCGGCGAGGCCTTCAACTTCGCTGAAGTCGCCGCCCGTGCCACGACCACCGGAAACCACGATGGCAGCTTCGGCGAGTTCAGGACGACCCGAAGCAGCCTTGGGCTCGCTGGTGACGATCTTGGCGCCCTTAGCGGCGTCCGAAACCTCGAAGGATACGGCTTCAACAGCACCCGCACCGGCGGCTTCAACTGGAGCAACCGAGTTTGGCTTCACTGCGATGACCGGTGCACCCTTGGTGACCTTGGCCGCCACGGTGTAGCTGCCTGCGAAGACCGACTGCGTCGTCGTGATGTTGCCACCATCGACAGCAACCTCGACAGCGTCAGTGATGAGGCCCGATCCGGACTTCAAAGCCGCGCGTGCCGCGATTTCTTTGCCTTCAGCGCTCGACGGAACGAGTACTGCCGCCGGGCTCTTTTCTGCGATCAACGCAGCAAGAGCTTCAGCCTTAGGTGCGACCAAGAAGTCTTGGAACGCTTGATCCGCGTAGGTGTAGATCTTTTCCGCGCCGTAGCCCGACAGGGTTGCAGTATCAGCGTCGCCGAAGACGACGGCCGAAGGTGCACCGATCGCGCGAGCGATCGTCAACAGTTCCAAAGAAGGCTTGGAGACCTTGCCGTCAACGGCATCAATCAATACGAGTACTTCACTCATGAATTCTGGTCCCTTCTCAGACGAACTTCTTGCCAGCGAGGAATTCGACAAGCTTGAGGCCGCCGTCTCCTTCGTCGGTCACGATTTCACCGGCAGCACGCGGTGGACGTGGGCTGTTGGATTCAACACCCGTCCATGCGTTGTCGAGGCCAACTTCGGAAGCGTCGATGCCGAGGTCGGCGAGCGACCATTCGTCAACGTTCTTCTTCTTGGCGGCCATGATGCCCTTGAACGATGGGTAGCGAGCTTCGCCGGTTTGGTCGGTGACCGAAACGACAACCTTGCCAGTGGCTTCGATCGTCTGGGATGCGGCGTCGCCGTCGCGACGGATGCTCACGGTGTCACCGTTGACGGTCACTTCGCTCGCGTAGGTCACGGCAGGAAGTCCGAGGCGTTCGGCTACGAGGGTAGGAACTACACCCATGCCGGCGTCGGTCGAAGCCATGCCGAAGAACACGAGGTCATAGTCGAGCTTTTCAATAGCTTTTGCGAGTACGAGCGAGGTTGCAAAGGCGTCGGATCCAGCAATCGCGTCATCTACAACGTGAACGCCTGCGTCGGCGCCCATCTGCAGTGCCTTGCGAACAGCGTCAGCAGCATCGTCAGGGCCAACAGTGAGTACGGTTACTTCGCCGTCTCCTGCTTCAACTACCTGAAGTGCTTGCTCGACCGCGTATTCGTCAAGTTCGGAAAGCAAACCGTCTACGTTTTCACGATCGACGGTGTTATCGGATTCGAACGTGCGATCTGCAGTTGCGTCGGGCACGTACTTCACAGCGACAACAATCTTGGTCACGAGGACCCTCCTGTGAATTCTGTTCGGAATGCAGGCCTCGGATTGAAGACCTACCTGTGTGAGACCACTTTAGCCGCGCTTGATGTCACGTGACGAAAGCGTCCCATATTTGGATTTAGGCTACCCTGATTTGCCGCCAAGGGAACCACTCGGTGTTGTGGGAATGATCACGTTGAAATACCGGCGGTATCTCAACGGCCCGTGAACGTTGCCTTGCCGGGGCCGTGTTCCATGAACGAAGCCATGCCGAGAGCCTGGTCTTCAGTTGCGAAGAGACCCGTGAATCCGGCGCGTTCAATTTCCAAACCGGTCTGCAAGTCGACTTCGAGTCCGCGATCGATGACGTCTTTAGCAACCCGTAGCGCGACGCTTGCCGCACCAACGAATTGGCTCGCCCACTCGACAGCCTTCGCATACACGTCTTCAGCGCTATGGACTTGATCAACTAGTCCAATCGCGAGCGCTTCTTCAGCACCGACAAAGCGGCCCGTGTAGATCAAGTCTTTGGCTTTCGACGGACCAACAAGGCGGGCAAGGCGTTGCGTACCGCCGGCACCAGGAATGATACCCAGCAAGATTTCCGGCTGGCCCACTTTGGCGTTGTCGGCGCAGAAACGCACATCTGTAGCGAGGGCGAGTTCAAGTCCACCACCAAGCGCAAAACCAGTAATAGCCGAAACCGTGGGCTTACCGATCCGGGCGATTTCTCGAGTGAACTCTTGCAGCAAATGTCCGTGCGACAGCATGTCTGTGTAGCCCATCGACGCCATCTCTTTGATGTCCGCGCCAGCAGCGAAAACGTGTTCGCCACCATAAATCACCACGGCAGCGACATCGTCACGCCGATCGGCTTCGCGCGCAACCTCAATGAGTTCGCGTTGCAACTGCGCATCCAAAGCATTCATTTTTGGGCGGTCGAGTCGGATCGTTCCGACGCCATTTTCGACCTCTAGCCGTGCAAATTCACCCATAGTGTTCTCCTCTTTTCTCGACCCGAGCATAGGTTATGTCGGTTTGGTCAGTCCGCAGATTGAGCAAGCGCAACAAGCGCGTCTCCGCTTAGCCGATGTGTGCGCCATTCAGCAAGATCGACCGAACCCAATGATTCATAGAACTGAATTGAGGGCGTGTTCCAGTCCAAGACTTGCCATTGCAAGCGCGAATAGCCACGCTCGACACAGATGCGGGCCAACAATTGCAGGCTGGCCTTGCCGACGCCTCTCCCCCGCGCTTCAGGCGTGACATACAGGTCTTCGAGATAGATACCGTGCACACCGTCCCAGGTAGAGAAGTTCAAGAACCAGATGCAGATGCCCACCACCTGGTCGTCGATTTCTGCCACATGGCCGAACACGGCCGGAGATTCACCGAATAGGCGCTCATGCAGTTGCTCCGAGGTGAGATGGCATTGTTCGGGAGCACGTTCATAGAGTGCAAGTTCGTGCACCAACTCGACCATCCGGTCGACATCGGCAGGCAGGGCTTCACGCAAGATCACGTGGCCATTGCATCACGCCGAACCACGCGTGCGCGATGTAGCCTCATGTTTGTGACTGACAACCTGACTGCCGGAGCAATCGAACTGCGCCCCACATCGGGATCGACAGAGTTTCACGGGTTCGCAGTATTCGAACACGATAAGCGCATCGGCACGATCGCGCTCGCGCCCAGTCCAGGCAAACGCGGCAAGACTGAAGGTTCCGTGCGCTGGAACTTCGTTGAGTCGGCGAACGCGTTCGTCATGAGTCAGGCCATCGCGCGTGCCAACGGCTACGCATTTTCCGAATTGGGTTGGGACCGCGTTGAGACGCGCATCATGGAAGGCAACGAGTCAGATTGGCGCGCAGCTTCGATTTCAGGCATGCGCAAAGAAGGCGTTTTGCGCCAGCCAACACCCAAGCCAACCGAGCTCTTACTTGCTCGACTCGCCACTGACCCGGACGTCATGAGCAAAGAAGGATTCGTGGCGATCTTGAACGCGGGATTGCCACGTAAACGCGTCATCGGGCAGGGGCTGATCCGCAATGAACGCGGCGAATATTTGCTGTGCCAATTGACGTACAAGAACGAATGGGATTTGCCCGGCGGGGTCATCGAAGTCGGCGAATCGCCAGCGACAGGCCTCGTCCGTGAACTCGAAGAAGAACTCGGTGCAACTTTCGAGGTGCACGACCTCGTGACGATGAATTGGCTTCCGCCGTGGCGCGCTTGGGATGACGCGTGTCTTTTCGTGTTCGATCTCGGTCAAATCGACTCGGCTGCCGTCGATCGCATGGTTTTACAAAAGAGCGAGATCGCCAACGTTCATTGGTGCGACCTTGACGCCGCACGCGAACACGCCACCGGGGCCACGATTGAACTCTTGACCGCCTACGAAGCTGGCACGCTCACGCCCTATCGCGAAGCGCCCACCCAGCCCGAGTAAGCCCGGCTTGGGTGAAAGCGGGCCTGAGCGAGGCGCCTCAACTGTTTGTTTGCGAGACTCAGTACAGGGCCGCTGCCAAAGCCCGTCGAGCGGTGCCTACGCGCGGATCAGTAACGCCAACGACGATAAACAACTCGAGCAAGTGGTCGCGGACTCGTGTCTTGTCTTGTACACGTCCCATGAGGTCGAGCAGTCGCGAAAACGCATCCTCGACATGGCCACCGTTGACGTCCAGGTCGGCGACGAGGAGTTGAGCGTCGATGTCGTCGGGGTTGTCTGCCGCGTTTCGGCGCGCTTCGTTGAGGTCGGCGGTAGCGGTGCGGGCGAATAATTTGACGCCTGCGAGACGTTCGGCGACTTCTTGATCGGCGGGATATTGCACCTTGAGTTTCTCGTACTCAGCAATCGCAAGATCGAGGTTACCTTC
>SSHC01000115.1 GCA_008017265.1 Aeromicrobium sp. | reverse complement strand
GGTCGCGGGCGCTTTTGCATATGTCATTCACCTCCCCCACGACACAAAATCCGCGAAGATTGGCCCATGAGCCACGAGCGCCTATCCCTCCAACACACGTTCGATACAGGTTTTCCGTTTCTCGCGTTCTTCATCGGCTATCACTTTTTTGACGTTGGCGTCGGTTCAGCCGTCGCTCTCGCCGCCGCTTGTCTCATCGCCGTGTTCCGAGTCCGTCGCGGTGAACGTATCGTCGCAGTTGCGCTGGGTGTCGTTGCCGTCGCTGTCAGTGCCGCGCTCGCCATCTGGGCTGGTGAAGGTCGCACGTTCTTTGCCCCCGGCGTTCTCGTGAACGTGATCGGATTGATCGTGACGCTAACGTCGCTGCTTGCACGCCGACCCGTTACCGGCATCGTTGGCAAATACCTGAAACGCGAGGGCGCCGACTGGTACAAGAGCGAACGCCGGTACCGGGTACACCAACGCATCACGTGGTTCTGGGTCGCCTTGTGGGTGTGGCATTTGGGCGTACTCATTCCGCTGTACGCCTACGACAACGTCGCGGCGCTCGCGTTCGTCACAACGTTCATCCTCAAACCGTCTGTTCCGCTGTGGCTCATCATCAGCTTGATGTGGGGCGCACGCACCCGTAAGGCGGATGCCCAAGCAGACGCCGCGCGACTCGCCAACGACCACGCCGACTCAGCGGGGGGCCATGCGTAGCGCCCCATCCATCCGGATGGTCTCTCCGTTGAGGTAGTCGTGTGCAGCAATCATTGTCACCAGTTGTGCATATTCGCTGGGTTGGCCGAGCCGATGCGGGAACGGCACACCCGAAGCAAGTGTTGCCCGGAACTCTTCGCTCACGGTGGCGAGCATCGGAGTTTCGATGATGCCCGGCGCGATCGTATTGACCCGAATGCCGTATTGCGCCAAATCGCGAGCCGCCGGCAGCGTCATTCCTACCACTCCGCCCTTGCTGGCCGAGTACGCGATTTGGCCAATTTGCCCGTCAAAGGCAGCGATTGAAGCCGTGTTCACGATGACGCCTCGCTGACCGTGGTCAAGCTCTTGGGTTTGTGCGATCGCTTCAGCCGCGATCGCCATGACGGTGAACGTGCCGACGAGATTGATCTGCACGACTTTGCTGAACAGATCAAGGTCGTGGACGCCCTTGCGCCCCAGAATGCGCGCAGACGGGCCAATGCCTGCGCAATTCACGACGGTGCGCAGAGGGCCCGATTCAGCGGCCTGCGCCACGGCAGCACGCACCTGTTCACCATCGGTGACATCGGTAGGGACGTAGGTGACACCGTCAACGGCCGGGGCCGCTTCGATTGCGGTTGGTAGGTCGAGCGCGAAAACACGCGCACCTTGCTCGGCGAGCGCTTGTGCTGTTGCGGCGCCCAGACCGGATGCTCCGCCCGTCACGATTGCGGAGGTGTCGTCGAGTTTCATGTTTCAGCCCTTCTTTTTCAGGTCGCGGCCGATGACGAGCCGTTGGATCTGGTTGGTTCCTTCAAAAATCTGCATCACTTTGGTTTCACGCATGAAGCGTTCTACCGGGAAGTCTTTTGTGTAGCCCGCGCCACCGAGAACTTGGACGGCGTCGGTCGTCACTTTCATGGCGTTGTCGGTTGCGACGAGTTTTGCGATCGAAGCTTGCCGACCGAACGGTCTGCCAGCATCTTTCAAACGTGCTGCCGCGAGGTAGGTGGCGCGAGCAGACTCGGTCGCGGCGGCCATGTCGGCCAACAAGAACGAGACACCCTGGTGGTCAATGATCGGCACCCCAAAAGCTTCACGCTCACGCGCGTACGCCACCGCCGCATCGAGGGCGGCTTGCGCCACACCCGTGGCCACCGCGGCGATTCCGAGTCGGCCCGAGTCGAGTCCGGCCAACGCAATCGAGAGGCCTTGCCCTTCGGCGCCGAGCCTGCGTTCAGCCGGAACCCGCACGTTATCGAACAGCATGGTGGCGGTGGTCGAACTCATCAGACCCATCTTGTCTTCGGGCACATCGGCTGTGAGCCCCTGCGAGTCGGCTGGAACGAGGAAGCACGTAATTCCGGCCTCGGCCACGGCCATGACTTTGTAATAGTCGGCTTGGCCACCGTGTGTGGTCCAGGCTTTCGCTCCGTTGATCACGTAGTCGTTGCCGTCGCGTTTCGCGGTGGTGCGCATCGCCGCCGGGTCTGAGCCCGCGTGCGCTTCGGACAGGCAATAGGCGCCGAGAAGTTCGCCACCGAGCATGTCCGGAAGCCACGTCTGCTTTTGCTCGTCCGTGCCAACGAAATCAAGCCCGAAACAGCTCAAAACGTGAACGCTCGTACCCACACCGACTGCGGCCCAAGCACGGCCAATTTCTTCGACAACCTGGAGGTAGACCTCGTACGGTTGTCCCCCGCCGCCGAACTCCTCGCCGTAGGGCAAACCCAATAGCCCTGCCCTGCCGAGGGTGCGAAAGGCTTCACGCGGGAATACCCCGTTACGATCTGCCTGGTCAACGACGGGCCGCAGTTCATTGTCGGCGATCTGTCGGGTGAGATCAATGAGGTCATAGGCCTCTTGACTGGGCAGCAAACGGTCAACCATGGAAACTCCGAATGTTGAGAATGAGACGACGTGCGCGTGATCATTCTGGCAAACGCGGGCGCCATCAGGCCAGTGCCGCACCAATCTTGGCCAACATCTGAGGCCCAGCATGCGAGATTAAACTTAGGCTAACCTAACTCAATCGAGTAGGGTGGTTGCATGGACTTAGTTCGAGCCATCCGTAGCGCACTCATTCGCATCATCTCGATTGGCTCCAACTCAGGAGCACACCATGGCTAAACGCGGATATCAAGGAACCATCTTGCGCCTCCTCGGTGCACGCGACCACCTCGCAACCGTGGTGAGCACCGAATTGCGTGCACCGCACTTCCTACGCATCGTGTTCGCGTCTGACTCGCTGCTCGGCACGATCGACACCGGACCAGCCTCCTGGCTTCGCTTCTGGTTTCCCGATCCTTCCGGGCGCAATATTGAGCACCAACGCGCCTACACGATCGTCGAATCAGACTCCGAGACCGGCGAGTTCGCAATCGACTTTGTCCTCCATGAGCCAGCCGTGCCGCCATCGCATTGGGCCAGCAACGCCCACATTGGCGATTCGATTGCACTCACCTCGCTCAGTTCAACAACGTTTGAACTCCCCGAGGCCTTACCAGCTGGCTATCTCCTCGCAGGCGACGCGGCGTCAACTCCCGCGCTCGCTGCGATTGTCACGACGATCCCCGCCCCGATACCGATCGAGTTGTATCTCGAAGAGCACGACGCACTCGACCGGCAGATCCCCTTCCCCAAGCACCCCAACATGAATGTCCATTGGGTCACCCGCACGAGTGCGTCCGCACTCGCCGAGGCGATCGAAACTCGCAATTGGGACGGCTGGCGCGCGTGGGCGTGTCTCGAGATGGGCTCCCTCCGTGCATTGCGACCTCGACTCAAGCACGATTTCGCGTTCGCGAAAGCCGACAGGTTCGTTCAGGCCTACTGGCGCCTCGACGGCGCCATGGGGAGAGAACGCTCGTCAGCCAACGAGGACTAGTCGCGACCTGCGTCTGGTCCGAGACGCCTGATCTCGTAAGCGAGCCACTGCCAAATGATCGGCGCCGAATCCTCGGTGTAATGCAAGCCGTCGTCGTAGAGCGCTTTGCCGTTGACGCTGTCGTAGTACGTATCGCCGTCACACAGAACCGAATACTGGTCGAACACAGCGACGTCGTTATCTTGCGCCCAATCAGCGATCAACTCATTGAGATTGCGCGTCAACTCCATGCTATTTGACCGGGTGACGGACGGAATGTTCCCAAAATCAGGGCGTTCGTGACACGCCATATTGACGATGGCTACTTTACGCGCGCCGGCCTCGAGTGACTTTTCTTTGAACTCCGCCAAGATTCCGCGCACGACATCGTCATGCTCAGGCGTGCCTGGTCCGTAGGCCTGCCCATCTACATAAAAATCGCCGAGCAGTCGCGTGTGCAAAAGCAAGACGACAAGCGGATCGTTCCGGATCTCAATTGCCTCTTGCCAACTCTTACGGAACTCAATGCACGCCTCACGGTCAGGACCTTCACCTTCAGCTTTCACCGCTTCGCGCAAGTAGGTCGTGCAGCCGACTGATGCAGACGAATACACGTACAAGTCAGGCGTCTCGTTCACGAGTCCCCGTTCGGCAAGCCCCACCGCCGTCGACGCGCCAACGAGCACCACAGTCTGACGCGGATAGAAATCGGGGATACTTTCTCGATCTTTGCCGTAATAGGGATCTGCCGGCACACGAACAGTGACGCTGTCGCCACCTGCTCGCCCGTTAGAAACGTAGAGCAAGCCAGAACCGGCGAGCACGGAAACGACACTGGCGATCGCCAGTACCTTCCCGCCCTGCGGGCGGTACTTGACGAAGGCACGCAAGCCGTGTTGATGGATTGGTCGTTCCACGAGTCGGTGGCTCAGTGTTGAGATGACGATGGTGATGACGACGGCCGCAATCTGGCGACTCAATTCGCTGCTGTTGGGCATGATCCAAATGAGATACACGATGACGGGCCAGTGCCAAATGTAGAGCGAATAGGACTGGTCGCCCACAACCATGAGTGGCTTGTTCGCCAAGAGTTTCGTCATGGCGTTCGGCAACGGAGACGTGGCCGCAACCACCATGACCAACGTCATGACTCCAATCAGCGCAAGCCCGCCCTGGAAAAGCCACGGTGAAAACTCGTTGACGGTGAACATCCAGTAGACAATTGTCGCTAAAGCGACCAAGCCAAGAACGCCGATGAATTGTTCGCCTGACGGCCCCAACCGCGTGGCCCGCGCGCTCGTCCGCTCGCAGCACGCTGGGTTCGCCGGTGCAACCAAATCGCTCCGATGACCCCGATGAGGAGTTCGTAGAGGCGCGTGTCTGTGCCGAAGTAGACGCGGCTTGGGTCGGTTCCCGGCACATACAGATCAAGCATCCGCCAGAACGAAACGCCCCCAATAACAGCCAACACAAGCAGGATCGTGTTCCAGGTACGTGCTTTCTTGAAAAGGAAGAGCAGAACGAGTGGGAAGATGAAGTAGAACTGCTCTTGCACACCCAACGACCAGGTGTGTCGGATCGGTGACGGAACAGAAACGTTGGCGAAGTACGACTCATTCGCGAGGATGAGTCGCCAGTTCGACACCTGGAAGAACGACGAGAGCACGTCAATCGCGACATGCTTGCGTCGACCTGCGTACTCGAAGATGCTGGCAGCGGTCAACACCGCGATCAACATCAAGATGAGTCCGGGCAAAAGCCTGCGCGCGCGACGAATCAGGAACCGCTTGTAGTCGATCGCATCCGTGCGATCGTGTTCACGCAACAACATGGCGCAAATCAGGAACCCCGACAGGACGAAGAATAAGTCCACGCCAAGCCAGCCGCCGGTGAAGGGGTTCGGCACAACGTGGTAGGCCATCACTGCGATGACTGCGAGTCCACGCAGCCCGTCGAGGGCACCGTTTCGGTTTCCGCGCGTAGCGGCGAGGCCGGTCTCTGACGAGGGGTTGATGTCTTGGGAAATCTCAGTTACCGCGGGAGGGTTGGTGGCCGAGTCCGTTGTGTTTTCGGAGGTCACTGGAGTCTCTCTGAGCCATCTGGCTACTGGGGTTTCGGGGTCAGATGCTTGCCCAGTATGGCACACGTCACACGGCCGATGGCACAGAAGGTTGCATTACTGCAAGACTCACAGTAACTGCACGTTACATTTCAAGCGGAAATCCGCACGACCTCACCGACCACGATGATCGCGGGCGGACGAATGTTCTCCCGTTCAATCACGTCCGAGATTTCACCGAGGCTCGTGCGCACGAGCCGCTCATCAGGCTGGGAGCCGTTCATGATGATTGCTACTGGAGTGCCAGCGTCTCGCCCTCCACTGATGAGCGACTCGGCAATCGCCGGAGCGTGCTCGACCGCCATCAACAACACGAGCGTGCCGCGCATGCGGGCGAGTGCATCCCAATCGATCAGGCTCGCTGCGTGTCCCGGTGGTACGTGACCGGAAACAACCGTGAATTCATGCACGTCCCCACGATTGGTCACGGGGATGCCGGCGAGCGCCGGAACGGCGATCGGCGAGGTAAGTCCCGGGATAACTCGCACAGCGATATCGGCTTCGCGCAGAGCGAGAACTTCCTCGAACCCCCGCCCAAAAACGAACCCGTCGCCGCCTTTGAGTCGCACCACGTTCTTACCGGCGCGCGCTTTCTCGATCAAAAGAGCATTGATCACTTCTTGCGCCGTGAACTCGCCGCGCGGATGCTTGGCCACATCAATGACTTCGACATCGGGATCAAGTTCGGTTAATAGTGCGACAGGCGCAAGGTGATCGGCGAGCACCACATCAGCAGCAAGCAGCGCTTTCAAACCCGCCACCGTGATGAGTTCAGGATCTCCGGGGCCGCCACCGACGAGCGTGACTGAACCGACCCCATCGGCCGGTACGCGCGAAAACTGGTCGGGATCGAGTTTCAAGCCAAGCATGGCCCTAATCCTGCCGTGAAAGTCATCGCCAATGCGAATCTGCCCATTCGCTGGACGATCGACAAGGCCCGTCGCACGCCATGCAATTGCGTTCGAAGTTAGATTCCCAACTCTGACAGCAGCGCAACGTCGCGCAAGATCGCAACAGCGCTTCGCACAATCGGCACGGCCGCGACCGCGCCTGAACCCTCGCCTAGGCGCATCCCTAAATCGAGGATCGGCACCAACCCGAGTGCCTCCAAAGCCAGACTCTGCGCAGGTTCAGTGGAACGGTGTCCGGCAGCAAACCATTCGGCCACTCCCGGTTGCAACCGGTTCGCCGTCAACGCACACGCAACGCTCATCAGGCCATCGAGCAGTACCGGGACCCCGCTCGTGGCTGCCTCGATCAGATAGCCCGTCGTAGCAGCCAAATCGGCACTCGACAGTGACTGCAAGTTCTCATAGGGGTCTTCACTGCGATTACCGATTCGTTCCAGAGCGGCATCGATTACCGCGGCTTTGTGCTCAAGTCCCGCATCGTCGATTCCTGTGCCACGTCCAGCGACGTCGGCACCTGTTAGCCCAAGGCCGGCCGCGATCAGGGCTGCCGCCGGTGTCGTGTTTCCGATGCCCATGTCCCCACTAATCAACAACTGTGCACCGGCCGCGATTTCTTCACGAGCCACCTGCGCACCAGCGTCGAGTGCTCTGCGAGTTTGATCGGCAGAAAGCGCGTTCTCGAGATGAATCGAGCCGCTGCTTTTGCGAATTTTGCGTGCGGTGAGCTCGGCTCTCAGGTCCTGAGGCACGTCAACGAAATCTTCGTTGACCCCGAGGTCAAGGACACGCACGTGGACTCCATGAGCCGCGGCAACCGCACTGACTCCTGCCTTTCCCGCAAGAAACGTTCGCACCATCGCGCCAGTGATGGCGGGCGGAAACGCGGACACGCCGTACTCTGCCACGCCGTGGTCGCCCGCGAAGATGACGAGCCGGACGTTGTCGAGAGGACTAGGCGGAACCTGTCCTTGGCACGCTGACATCCACACCCCCAGATCGCCAAGTCGACCCAAGGCGCCTGGCGGTGTGGCGAGCGCTGCGAGTCGCGCGGTGGCGAGTTCGCGGGCAGATGCAGAGGGGCGGGCAATGTGCGTCATGAAATCCTCACTTCTCAAGCATGTTGCCGGTGCGTTTGCGCCTCAGCACATGGCGAGTCTAGTGTCCGACGTGGTTGGCACTGCCACGGCTTACATGCGACTCACGGTCAACGCGAGGGCAAATCCGAGCGTCGTGATGAGCCCCGAGTACATATGCGTTCCTTCGAAGGCTTCGGGCAACATCGTGTCGGCGATCATCGCTAAGATCGCGCCCGCCGCCACGGCGGTAATTGCGGCGATCACCTCGGGTGTAGCGCCTTGAAGTAAGAGGAAACCTGCCATGCCGGCTAGCCCGGTCATGATGGCGATGCCAATCCACACACCAAAGACATAACGCGCGGATCGCCCGCTCTTTTTCATGCCTGCCGCACTGGACAGCCCCTCAGGCAGATTCGACAGAAAGATGGCTGCCAAGACAGGCAGCCCAACACCGTGTCCGCCGATGAGAGAGATCCCCAACACGACCGATTCAGGTACCCCGTCGAGCAGCGCACCGACGGCAATCGCCGTGCCCGAGCCAGGTTCACTGGCGTCGGCTTGCTGGTTTTCCGATCGCTTTCGATGCCGGGCACCACGTGCGGCTAGAACCTGGTTGGCTGACACGTAGACGAGGGCACCAGCAAGAAACCCGCCGAGCGTCGGTGCGAGGCCCCCGATGGCGATGGCCTCATCGACAAGATCAAAAGACAAAGCTGAGATCAACACGCCCGAACCGAACGCCATGATTCCCGCCACCACTCGCTGGGAAACGTTGACGTTCCATGCGATGGCCGCGCCGATCACGAGCGCGCCGCCCGCGAGCAAACCCCACAGCCCTGCGGCTAGCCACGTTGGCATGAGATCCCTCCTACGAAAGCGCGACGTTTGGCCCAGACTATCGAGAAAAGTGAGCACTAGATGTCCTGCTGTGCCATAGGTTGAGAGCAACTGCTCTGCCCGTTGGGAAGCACGATCGATTGGAGCACGCATGCCTTTGCCTTCGAGTTTCACGCGCTCGGCCATGCTGCTGCGCGACGGAGTCGTGGTGGCATCGGGCCAGTATTTGCGCAAGTACCACGGCTGGCAGTCGGCTGGCGAACTCACTCCACCGGCAGAACCCACCCTGTTTGTGTCGCACCACGGTTTTGGCAGCTTGTTCGATCTGAACGTATTCGCCGCCTTGGCAAGCCTCCACGAAATGGGTGTCGATCGACCCGTGACGCTCTTAGCTCACCAACTGGCGTGGCGCATTGGAGTTGGCCCGATTTTCGAGTCGCTGGGGGCACAGCCTGCGAGCCACTCTGCCGCGCGTGAAGCCTTCGCGCAAGGCGACCACGCGTTGGTCATGCCCGGCGGCGACGTCGACGGCTTCAAGCCGCATCGCGATCGCAACCGGATCGTGTTCGACGGACGCACTGGATTCGCGCAACTGGCGATAGACACCGGCGTTCGCGTGGTTCCGATTGTGACCTCTGGTGCGGGCGACACGATCTATTCGCTATCCGACGGCCGCTGGCTCGCCCGTGCGCTCGGCCTCGACCGCGTGGCACGACTCAAGGCGATCCCCATGACGGTTTCTATTCCCTGGGGTTTCAACATCGGGCTGGTTGGCTTCGCTCCCCACCTGCCGCTGCCTGTGAAACTGTCAACGCGAGTACTGCCCGAAATGCGGCCGTCGGCTGATGAAGATGCAAATGCTTTCGCCGAGCGGGTCCGGGCCGTCATGCAAGCGACCTTGACCGAATTGACCGAGCAAGACTGAGGCACAACTCAGCGAAGCAATGTGTGCAAACGCACGCGCTGGTGATTTCTTACTTCGGCCTTAGTGCCATAGACTGAAGGTTGGTTCAGTTCGAATCGTTACGCCTCGAACTGTGTGCACGTCGTAGCTTGACATCTGCTCCGTGCATGGCCGCCCGAAACCTTCGGATGAGCGGCTTTCGGCGTAGCCACACTGACAGATTGAGAAACAATGTCTTCGTTTACCGACCTTGGCGTGCCCGCGCGCCTTACAAAGGTTCTGGCTGGTCTTGGCATCAGCACACCCACACCCATCCAAGCGGCAACCCTGCCTGATTCCTTGGCAGGCCAAGACGTGCTTGGCCGAGGCCGCACTGGCTCGGGCAAAACGTATGCTTTCTTGCTGCCGCTCGTGGCGCAGTTGAGCGAAGGCCGCCCATCTCGTGCCCGTCGTCCGCGAGCACTCGTGCTGGCACCCACGCGTGAACTCGTGGGCCAGATTGAACAGTCGCTCGAACCGCTTGCCTACGCGACTGGGCTGACGTCGCGCACCGTCTATGGTGGCGTGAGTCAGAAGCCGCAAGTTGACGCGCTCCGCAACGGAGTCGACATCATCTTGGCGTGCCCTGGTCGACTGGAGGACCTCATCAAACAGGGACACTGCGACTTGTCTGATGTGCAGATCACGGTGCTTGACGAAGCCGACCATATGGCTGATTTGGGCTTCTTGCCCGCGGTACGTCGCCTCTTGTCCCAGACACCTACTTCGGGCCAACGGCTCCTATTCTCGGCGACGCTCGATCGCGGTATCGGCACGCTCGCGAAGCAGTTCTTGAACAAGCCGGTCACCCACGAAGCCGACTCAGTCGAAGCGCCGGTCACGGCGATGAGTCACCACGTATTGCATATCGATCAAGGCCACAAACTACCGATTTTGGTGGACTTGACGAGCGCACCGGGACGCACCGTTGTGTTCACTCGCACTAAGCACCGCGCCAAAACGCTGGCCCGCCAACTCAATGGCAGCGGCGTGCCCACGGTGGAACTACACGGGAACTTGAGTCAGAACGCGCGCGATCGGAATCTGGAAGCCTTGAAGTCCGGTAAGGCATCCGTTTTGGTGGCTACCGACATCGCTGCTCGCGGCATCCACGTTGACGACATCACGCTCGTGGTTCACGCCGATCCACCCGCCGAACACAAGGCCTATTTGCACCGCTCGGGTCGTACGGCTCGTGCTGGCAACGAAGGCACCGTCATCACGTTGATGACGTCTGAACAAAAGCGTGACGTTCGTGCCTTGGCCAAGGCTGCTGGGATTGAACCGAAGATGACGCGAATCGAGGGAGCTTCCCACCCGGTCCTGACCCAATTGGCCCCCGGCGAGCGCACCCTTCCAGGCGGCTTCAAGCCGGCGGCGCCCGCTCAAACTGGAGGCTCGGGACGCACTGGCCGCTCAGGCGGTACTGCATCGTCGGGTCGTCCACGTCGTTCGGGCTCGCAAAACCGGCAGCGCAATAACCGTTCGCAAGGCGGTCAAAATCGTCAGGACGGCCAGAGCAGTCAGGGAAAGCAGGGCGGCCAACGCTCGGCTGGCAGCAGCACGCGTGGCGGTGCAGCAACTGGAACTACGCGAAGCAATTCGAAAGCGAATTCAAACGCCAGGAATTCTTCGCGAAACGGTGCCCGCCGGACTCACTCAGCCGGCCCGAACCGAGCTGGACGCTGACCTGACTAGCGCGAACGCAGTCGTAAGACGGCCTTAACTGCTGCGCCAGTTTGCGAATCCGAGCACGATAAGCCGCATTTCACGACGAGCCAATTCCACGATCTTGGCTTCGAGATCGGGCCTGTCTTCGGGCATTTCCACGACAAGTTCAGCGTTCGCGTGCATGTTGCGCACGAAAAGCCGTGCCACCATCTGAACGTCCTCGGTTGTCCAGGACTCAATGTTGGGCAGACGTACCAACACGACGGCAAGTTCGGACACGAACAGATCCAGCTCGTGGCGAATCGCCTCACGCACGGGTTCTGATCCGGTCAACCGTTCGCGCACGACGAAGGCAAAGTCGGCTTTGCTTGCTTTGACTGCCTCCACCAAGATCTCTGCCGAGGCATCGATGATGTGTTCAATCACTTCGGGATCACGTTGGGCATCGCGAATCATCGTGCGCAAGGTGCCAAAGCACCGTTCAACGAGGGCGAGGCCCAGTTCGTCCATGGATTCAAAGTGCCGGTAGAACGCCGAGGGCACGAGCCCTGCTGCTTGAGAAACTTGGCGCAAACTCAGTTGGGCGAAGCCCTTTTGCAGGCTGAGTTCGAGAGCCGTGTTCATGAGTGCTTCACGCGTTCGCTCTTTTTGCAGCTTGCGACCACCAACAACGGGTTCCGACATGCCTAAATCCTACAAAACACGGGACTATTCCTACTATGAGTGAACACGTGTTACGGATTACACAGGCCGAAACTTGCCGAATCGACAACCTTCTGTCAGAGTTGAGTGAACGCGCGTTCACTAGTATCAGGTAGGAACGCAACGACAACTTGGAGATATATGGGCCTTTTACGCCGCACCTTGGCTTCACCGCCAATGCATCGCCTGACCTCCCCACGCACCCCCGACGAATACCTCGAATACCTTCACCCCATGTGGACGCTCGAAGCGGTCCGCGCTCGTGTCATCGACGTCACCCCCGAAACCGGATCGGCCAGCACCGTACGCCTTCGCCCCAACAAAGCGTGGTCGGGATTCATGCCAGGACAACACGTTGAATTTGGTGTCGAAGTTGACGGCACCCGCCGAGTTCGCGTCTTCTCCGTGTCCAGTTCCGCCGCCGGAAACGACAAGACATTCACGGTGTCAGTCAAAGCGCATCCCGATGGGTTCGTTTCCCAACACCTGCACCAGCAACTACTCAAGCCCGGGTCAGTCGTGTACTTGTCGAAGGCCAAGGGCGATTTCGTTCTTCCGAGCGCCCTCCCCGAGCGCATCACCCTCATCAGTGGCGGCTCTGGCATCACCCCCGTGATGAGCATGCTGCGCACCCTGACCGACGACGGCCATCAGGGAACCATCAACTTCATCCACTACGCACGGTCACGCGCCGACGAAATGTTCAGCAGCGAACTCGACGAACTCGCAACCAAACCGGGCGTCACCATGACGCGCATTTACACTCGCGAACCTGCGCTCGACGCACCCCTGCGCGGACGCTTCGCCTTGGCTCACCTCGAATTGATCGGAATCGATCCGCGCACCTCTCCCACGTGGGTATGCGGTCCTGCTGGACTCATCGCCACCGTTCGTGACACGTTCGCCGAGTTGGGCGCGAGCGACAACCTCACGGCCGAATACTTCAAAGTGCCCAGCGTCGATCTCGATGCAGCAGACGCAACCGGAACCCTCTCATTCGAAGCCAGCAGTATCGAAGCTGAAAACTCCGGCGCGACAATCCTCGAACAAGCCGAAGCGGCCGGCCTCAAACCAGCTTTCGGCTGTCGTATGGGCGTGTGCAACACGTGCGCCGTCAAGAAACTCAACGGTGCTGTGCGTCACGTCATTAGCGGCGAAATCTGTGCCAACACAGACGAAACCATCAAACCTTGTGTCCAAATCCCCGTCGGCAACGTCTCGGTCGAACTCTAGGAGAAGCATGTCCCTTTTCAACCGCAAGAAGCCCGCGCCAATCGAGCCGCTCAGCGCCAGCAATCACAACCTGGCTCCAGAACCGCTCGTCGCGCTCGATGACCCAGACCGTAAATCCACCATTGGTCTCGAATACATGACGTACGAACAACTCGATGAGTTCGGCGCCGAACTCGACGCCGTTCGCCAACGCGTGCTCGACGATCTAGGTCAGGAGGACGCCGACTACATACGCCGCGTCATCCGGCTGCACCGCGCATTCGATGTGCTTGGACGCGTGCTCGTCTTTTGTGTGTTCTGGTGGCCCGCTGTAGCACTCGGCGTGGCGTTCCTAGGCCTGTCAAAAATTCTCGAGAACATGGAAATCGGCCACAACGTCATGCACGGCCAATACGACTGGATGAACGATCCGCTCGTCGAGGGCGCCCGCTACGAATGGGACAACGTCGCCCCGGCCGAAGACTGGAAGCACGGCCACAACTACATCCACCACACCTACACCAATGTGATCGGCATGGACCGAGACATCGGCTACAACATGTTCCGGATCGACGAAGATCAACCGTGGTATCCGAGCCACCGCTTCAACCTGCCGCTCGCGTTCTTGCTCATGTTGCTGTTTGAGTGGGGGGTCATGTACCACGGTGTTGAACTCGACGAATACCTCGGCGGACGCATGTCAAAGGAAGAATTCACGGCACGCCGCAAGCGGGCGATGCGCAAGGTCGCTCGGCAAGTACTCAAGGACTACGTGCTCTTCCCAGTGATCGCACTCGTCGCGATCGCCCCCTTCACTACCTGGTGGGCACCTGTGATCGTGCTCGGCGCGAATGTCATTGCAAACATCATCCGAAACATCTGGACGTTCCTCATCATCTTCTGCGGCCACTTCCCCGCCGGAGCCGAAACGTTCCGCGAAGAAGACGCCCAAAACGAATCCCGCGGCCAGTGGTACCTACGCCAACTCTTGGGCTCGGCCAACATCTCTGGTTCCAAGCCCTTCCACGTGCTGAGCGGAAACTTGAGCCACCAAATCGAACACCACTTGTTCCCAGATATCCCAGCCCGCCGCTACCGCGAAGTTTCTGAAGACGTCAAACTTCTTGTAGAAAAGTACGGACTTCGCTACAACACCGGACGATTGTCCAAGCAACTCGCCTCCGTAGCCAAAAAGCTCGCGCTCTTAGGCAAAAAGCCCGACGACCCCTACCTGATCGGCAACTCCCCCGAATCCAAAGCGCTGCGGCGAGCCAAGCGCGAAGCGCGCGCAGAGGCAAACGAACTAATCAGCGCCTAAGCCCCCCGACTGCGGCTGGCCGTCTTCACCCAGGCGGTCAGCCGTAAAACACTTTTTCGACCACTTTGCGGGCCCGGCGAGTCGCCTTCTTGTAGTCGTTCACCATAGGGCCCGAGTTCTCTTGACCCAGCCCGAGCACGTGGGCGACTCCTACCAAATCGTTCGGATCCGTCACGAGCGATTCGGCGGGCTTGTTCCGCCACAACACCACACCGTTACGGATTCGCGAAACCATAATCCACGCTTCCTTGAGTGCTTCGACGTCGTCGTGGCTGAGCAGGTCCGCACCTGCCGCCGCATCGAGTGCGTCTAACGTTCGCGTCGTGCGTAGCCCAGGCACTTCGTGTGCGTACTGCATTTGAAGTAATTGGATCGTCCACTCAACGTCGGCTAGTCCGCCGCGGCCGAGTTTCAAATGGGTTGCCGGATCAGCACCGCGTGGCAAACGCTCGGTTTCGACGCGCGCTTTGATGCGGCGAATCTCGCGTACTTCCTTCTCATCAAGACCACCGGACGGATAGCGCAGCGGGTTGATGAGCTCGGTGAACGCAGCACACACTTCTGCGTTCCCGACGACCGCTTCGGCCCGCAACAAGGCTTGTGCTTCCCACGTGTCAGACCATTTGGCGTAATAGGAACCGTACGACGACAGCGTCCGAACGAGCGGACCGTTTTTGCCTTCGGGCCGCAAGTCTGCGTCAACTTCGAGCGGCGGATCTTGACCGGCCTCGGCCAACGATGCTCGCAAATGTTGTGCCATCCATTGTGCGCACGCGGTGGCCGAAGCCGCGTCACCCATCTCAGGCGTAGGGTCGTGGACAAACATGACGTCGGCGTCGGAACTGTAACCCATTTCGTGGCCACCGAGACGCCCCATCAACACAATCGCCATTCGGGTCGGCAACTCTCCACGAGTACGCCGCCATTCGGATTCCGCAGCCGCCAGGGCCCCCGCGAGGGTCGCCGCAGTGAGCGCCGACAGCGCCTCCCCCACTTCAGCGACCGACAGCGAACCCAACACGTCAGACATCGAGATTCGCGCAAGTTCACGACGCCGAACCCGTCGAATTGCTTTGATTGCCGAACTGAACGAATGGTGCCGCTTCACCGCGCTCGACATGCGTTGCGAAAGCGCTTGGGCACCGAGGGGCTTGAATTCATCTTCCTCCCCCAACATCGCCACCGAATCTGGCGCGCGCACGATCAGGTCCGTCACATAAGCGCTCGAGGAAAGCAGTTTCGCCAACTGTTGCGCACCCGATCCTTCGTCGCGGAGTTTGCGCAAATACCAGTGGCTGTCACCGAGTTCGTCAGAAATACGCCGGAACGCCAGCAGGCCGGCATCGGGGTTGGGCGACTCGGAGAACCATTGCAGCATCGCCGGCAGAAGCGACTTTTGGATCGAAGCTCGTCGCGAAACCCCCGCAGTGAGCGAGGCGATGTGTGCGATGGCACCCTTCGGATCGCGGTAACCCAAGGCATGAAAGCGCTCTTCCGCCGCTTCCGCCGACAACGTCAAATCGTCTGTCGGAATTGCCGCAACCGCTTCAAGCAGTGGCCGGAAGAAGATTTTTTCGTGGAGACTACTGACCACGCGCCGATGCTCCTGCCACGCTTGGGTCAACGCATGCGCCGAGTCTCGGTTGAAGCCCATTGATCGCCCGATACGAGTGAGGTCTTCACTGTCTTCAGGAACAAGGTGGGTGCGTTGCATCCGATACATCTGAATGCGGTGTTCGAACGTCCGCAGGAATTCGTACGACTGGGCCAACGCGGCTCCGTCGTCTCGGCCGACATAGCCCCGCTCGGTCAATGCCCCAAGTGCGTGCAACGTATTGGGCGAGCGAACCTCCCCGTCAGCGCGACCGTGTACCAATTGCAGCAACTGGACAGCAAATTCGACATCGCGTAACCCGCCGCTGCCGAGTTTGAGTTGGCGACCGCGCTGGGCTGCCGGGATGTTGTCGATCACGCGTGCACGCATCGCGCGCACGTCTTTAACGAAATCGTCACGACGACTCGCTTCCCACACCATGGGTTGCAGAGCAGCGAGATAGTCAGCCGCAAGTTCACGATCGCCTGCTGCGAAACGTGCTTTGAGCAGAGCTTGGAACTCCCACGTGCTCGCCCAGCGCTCGTAGTAGGCGATGTGGCTCGTCAGGGTACGCGTAAGCGGACCGTTCTTCCCTTCGGGTCGCAGGTTCGGATCCACTTCCCAAATCGTGCCTTCGACTGAATGCTCTCCGCACATCGTAATGACCGAGGTGGCGAGTCGTGTCGCGATCTGGTTGCCTTTATTGGCATCAAAATCGCTCACCACATCATGGACGAAGATCACGTCAACGTCACTGATGTAGTTGAGTTCTCGACCACCCGTCTTGCCCATCGCCATCACGGCTAAGCGCACATGGGCCGCATCTGGTTCATTACTCAGCGCGATGGCGAGTGCAGCACCAAGCGTTGCCACCGCAATGTCTGACAGCGCACGCGAAATGTGTACGAAATTGCGTTCCTTCGCAGCATCGAGTGCTGCGATGACAGAAAGTATTCGCTGATACCGGACCCGCAACTCGTTGGGTTCTTTCGCGTGCAACATGAATGCGCGTAGCGACTCCTCGTCGAGATGTTCGACGAGCGGTGAGCCTTCTGCGACATCGCCGATGCATTCGGGATGCCGTCGCCAAAACTCAGCAACGGCACGACTGACACCCAGTGCCGCGATGAGTCGGTTAGCCAAAACCTCATCGGTCGCAAGTTCCGTCGGCAAGTTGGCCCGGACCTCAACGAGCATGTCGAGTCCATCGAGCGTCGCGTCAACATCGGCGGACTGCAGCACCAGATCGGCAACGCCAGCATCATCGAAACCGAGGTCTTTCAGGCGTGACGTCGCTCGGTTCTGGGCACCGGAACGAGACGAAACCATCGTGTTTAGAGCAACGGAAGAAGTCGGTCGAGCTCGAACTGGGTTACTTGTGATCGGTAGTCCTGCCATTCGGCACGCTTATTGCGCAAGAAGAACTCAAAAACTTGTTCGCCGAGCGTTTCAGCAACGAGTTCGCTCTCGTCCATCGTGCGAATCGCTTCGTCAAGGTTGCGCGGCAATGGCGAGATTCCCAAGGCCTTGCGTTCGTTGTCGCTCAAGCCCCACACGTCATCTTCGGCTTCGGGCGGCAACGGGTAGTCGTTCTCGATGCCCTTGAGGCCTGCAGCGAGCGACAACGCGTAAACGAGGTACGGGTTACAGGCCGAATCGATGGCTCGCAACTCGACGCGCGTCGAGCCGCCTTTGTTGGGCTTGTACCGCGGCACGCGAACCAGGGCCGAGCGATTGTTGTGGCCCCAACTGACATGGTTCGGCGCTTCGCCGCCCCACGCGAGCCGCTTGTAAGAGTTGACCCACTGGTTCGTGACGGCAGTGATTTCGGGCGTGTGGTGCAGAACGCCTGCGATGAACGCGCGTCCAACTTTGCTGAGTTGGTATTCGGCTCCGCTTTCGAAGAACGCATTCTCGTCTCCTTCGAAAAGCGATACGTGCGTGTGCATCGCAGAACCGGGTTGATCGCTGAACGGCTTGGGCATGAAAGAAGCCCACTGGCCTGAACCCAAAGCCACCTCGCGCACGACGGTCCGGAAGGTCATGATGTTGTCGGCCATGGTGAGCGCATCGGCGTAGCGCAAGTCGATCTCTTGCTGGCCCGGGCCGCCCTCGTGGTGGCTGAACTCAACAGAGATGCCCATCGATTCGAGCATCGTGATCACTTCGCGACGGAAGTCTTGACCACCGCCTTGGGCCGTGTGGTCGAAGAAGCCGCTGTCGTCAACGGGAACTGGTCGCTCACCTAACGCGGGCTTTCCTTTGAACAGGTAGAACTCGATCTCGGGGTGGGTGTAGAACGTGAAGCCCATATCGGCCGCTTTGCCGAGCGCACGCTTGAGCACGTATCGCGGATCGGCGTAGGAAGGTGAGCCGTCCGGCATCGCAATGTCGCAGAACATGCGTGCCGAATAGGGCGAGTCGCCCCGCCAAGGCAAAAGTTGAAAGGTGGAGGCGTCAGGCAGTGCCAGCATGTCGGCTTCATGCACACGCGCGAAGCCTTCGATCGCCGAACCGTCGAAACCGATTCCTTCGGTAAAGGCCCCTTCGAGTTCAGCCGGCGCAATCGCTACGGACTTCAGCGAACCCAACACGTCCGTGAACCACAAACGAATGAAACGAACGTCACGCTCTTCGATGGCCCTAAGGACGAACTCCTGCTGCTTATTCATGTCGCTCAGTCTAGGCTGATCGCGTGCCTCAGTTAAGACTTGCACTCGCCCAAATCAACCCAATTGTTGGGGACATTGATCACAACCTTGAGTTGATCGTGTCTCAGTGCGTTTCGGCAGCTGCCGCCGGAGCACATGTCGTCACGACTGGCGAGATGGCGATTGTGGGTTATCCGATCGAAGATTTATCCCACCGGCAGGCATTCATCACGGCGAGTCGCAACGCAGTTCAAACGCTCGCCAAGCGACTTGAGGCCGCCGACCTAGGCGACCTCGTAGTCGTTGTTGGCTACCTCGACCAAGCTGACGAGACGGCAGACGACGGGCATGTCTACCCGCGAAACAACCCCACAAACTCGGTTGCGGTCATTCAACACGGCACGATTCTCGGCCGTTACGACAAGCACCACTTGCCGAACTACGGAGTCTTCGACGAGTTCCGTCACTTCGTCCCTGGGGACAGGTCCCTCGTTGTTCACGTCAATGACGTCCCGATCGCGATCGCGGTGTGTGAAGACATTTGGCAAGACGGGCCGGCCGCGGCCGCGAGAGCCGCCCAGGCACAGGTCTTGCTTGTCCTCAACGGCTCGCCCTATGAGGCAGCGAAAGATGACGTTCGCTTGGCGTTGTGTCAACGTCGCGCCCGCGAGGCGAATGCACATCTCGCCTATGTGAATTTGGTGGGTGGCCAGGACGAGCTCGTGTTCGATGGCGATTCGCTCATCGTCGACGCCGCTGGCCAACTTCTCGCCCGCGCGCCACAATTCGCGGAGCACCTGCTCATCACTGATCTGGACGTTTCGCCAAACACAGACGCCCCTGAGATTCCGTCTGTTTCACGCCTCTACTTGCGCTCGACACCCAACGTCTCCCCCGCGTTAGACACCACGACGCTCATCAGTGAACGACTCGACGACTTTGCCGAACGTTACGGGGCGATCGTGCTCGGATTGCACGACTATGTTGAGAAGAACGGGTTCACATCGGTGCTTTTCGGCATGTCGGGCGGTATCGACTCCACACTCGTAGCGGCTCTCGCCGTTGATGCGCTCGGCCCCGATCGCGTGTTCGGTGTCTCGAACCCCAGCGCGTGGTCTACCGAGCATTCGAGAAGCGACGCGCAAGATCAGGCCGAACGAATGGGAATTAACCTTCGCACGATTCCCATCGCGCCAATTTTTGATGCGTTTCAAGAGTCGCTGTCGTTGACAGGGGTCGCAGAAGAGAACCTGCAGGCGCGGATCCGTGCGGTGATCTGGATGGGTCTGTCCAATCAGGAGAACCGCCTCGTGTTGGCGTGCGGCAACAAGTCGGAACTCGCAACCGGCTACTCCACGATTTATGGGGATGCCGTGGGCGGCTACGCACCGATCAAAGACCTACCCAAGACGCTCGTGTGGGAGTTATCCCGATGGCGAAATCGGCTTGCTGAATCGCGGGGCGAGACGCCACCGATCCCACCGGCCGTCATCGACAAGCCCCCTTCGGCGGAGTTGCGTCCTGGCCAACTCGATAGCGACAGCCTTCCGCCCTATGACATCCTCGACGGCATCATCGACGCGTACGTCGAGCGAGACCTTTCGGTAGCCGAAACCATTGCTGAAGGGTTCGATGCGGACCTCGTGCACAGGGTGGCAGAGCTGGTGGATCGCGCAGAGTACAAACGTCGTCAATACCCACCCGGCCCCAAACTCAGCAAACGCAACTTCGGCCGCGACCGGCGAGTACCGATTACACACCGGTGGCGCGACGAGAATTGAAAGTCCACCCTCGGTGGTCGCGGCAGGTATTTAGCGCTCAGAAATGGTCACGTGGACCCGCAGTTTTCCGCCCTCTTGGTTCAACATTGGCACGGTGAACTCTTCGTCGGCTTTGCGTCGTGTGGGCTTTTCTCCCGGACCTACGTCCTCGATGTACACGTCGACAAATGTGCCGTTGATGTTGTGCGCCCTACGGAAATCGTCGTCGGCAGGACGCGGCCACGGTGACGAGAAGTAGGCTCGTCGCCCTTGGACGACTAATTGTTGAGCAACTGTTGGCTGAATCCCAGCCCACGAAACAAGACCGTGGCCTTCTACTGCGACCGGTAGTTTCGCGAACTCCTTGCCGGCGAGGATCGGCATGAGTTTGTCGACAACGAGTTTGGTTTGGTCAATGTCCCTTTGGTAGGCCTGATCCACGAACTGCCGCTGCAAAGAATGCGGCACGATCACGGCGAGCGTCACCGCGGCCGCCACCGCGACGACTCCCACAAGTTGGCCGTTCCGTATCCAGATTGCTGGGACGAGCGCTTTGAGTCGTGCAACGACCCACAACACGATGCACGCCCACAAGAAGACAGGTGCGGCCATCATGTAGTCGACGAACATGACACGCAAGCCACCACCAGTTCGGTTTGCTGACCACAGCGTGACCAACACACCAAGTACCCCGAGTGCCACCCCGTTATAAGCAGCGTATTCAAGCCCATATTCAGGCTCTTCCTGCTTGCGCCGACGCCACGTAGTCTCCACCAGAATCGCGAGGGCCACCACGAACACGACAACGCCAAAGAACGAGATTTCCCCCGCAGCACGCGGACCGCCGATCCACGGGAACAACACATACGTCACGTGGTTGAGCGGCTCCATGGGTTCTCCCGCCGGAGGCTTATCCGAGCCACTCAACCTGATGATTTCCACGACGTTCGAGGGCGAATAATTCAAGAAGTTGACGATCGGACCAAACCAGCAGATAACGCCTACGATCAACGCCCACTTGACTTCAGACCTGCGTACAAGACGTTGAGGATGTCGATACCACCGGTAGAGCGCTTGGCCCAGCAGGATCATGCCCAGGAAAACCGCGATGGGAAGCAAACCAAGGTGCGCCTGGCCCACAAAACTCACGCAGAAAATAAAAAGCGGCCATAAGCCCGAATCGCCCATCAGCATGCGCCATGCGAGCGCAAAGCAGGCAAGCAATCCCGTCACTGGTGGCCATGGGTTCCATGGCAAGATCAAGGCACTACCGAACAAGCCATACAGCATGACCACAGAAGCGAAAATCACTGTTAGACCGGCGATTCCGGCGGCTTTCTGGCCGTGCCACAGGGCGATCGCAACAAAAAACACGAGCATGATGACGCCTGCGGCCAGCAGTCCGAGATTCGTCCACCCGAACAACAAGTACGGCAGTCCAAAAAGATAAAACTGCATTGGCCCAGGGTGATAGGCCATGATGTTGGGGTCAGTTTCGGTTGAGGTTGATCGCATCCCCACCAGTGGCCAGTTCCCCGTCCAGGCGTCGTACATCCGAATGGCAATAAGTGCTTCGTCACCAGTCGGGAACCAACCGGCTTTGACGTAGGCGATGAGCCAGTAGATCGGCGGGATAATCAACGCGATCAGCGCGAGAAAAAACCAGCGATTCTCTGAAATCGCGGTGCGGGTTATCTGGTTTCGGGGCAGTTTCGACGTTAAGTTCGACATAGGTTGAGAAACGATCCACACATTCATTCCGAGAACAACGATTTTGGCGGGCGCGAACCGTGCGAATGGTTGAAGCACCAGCCCTCGCATTCTACGGCACTACCCACGGGCGAGTGCTTGACCGTAGGCTTACTACATGAGCGAAGAAGTCGCCCCTTACGGCACTGGCCCCACCACGAGCGCTGATGTGCGTCGTGTGCGCACGCAACACCTGCGCCAATGGAAGTCTGAAGGTCACCGCTGGTCGATGCTGACCGCCTACGACCAATACATGGCGCAGATCTTTGATGAGGCCGGCGTTCCGGTGCTGCTCGTGGGTGATTCTGCAGCGAACAACGTGTACGGGTACGAGTCCTCGCTGCCGGTCTCGGTAGACGAACTTCTCCCCCTCGTACGCGCAGTAACCCGCTCAGCAAAGCGAGCTTTTGTGGTGGCTGATTTGCCGTTTGGTTCCTATCAGCGCGATCCCGAGCAGGCCTACGACACTGCGGTCCGGTTCATGAAGGAAGGCCGGGCACACGCGGTGAAGCTTGAAGGCGGGGTCGAGATGGCGCCTCAAATCGCCAAACTCGTTCACGGCGCAGTTCCAGTGATGGCTCATATCGGTTTCACACCGCAGTCCGAACACAG
>SSHC01000092.1 GCA_008017265.1 Aeromicrobium sp. | reverse complement strand
GATCGCCTGCTTGACCCAGCGCATCGCTTTAGTGTTGTCCACCCATCCGGGTGGCGTGGACCCGCGTTCGATGTCGGCACGCCAACCCCGTTGTGGGGTTTCACCGCCGGCATTATTGCGCGCCTTTTTGAAGCGATCGGCTGGGAGAAGCCGTGGGATTCGAATATTGAACGACCACTACCTGGGGGGCTTTCTTGAACATCAACTGGACCGACGTCATCATCGTCGTTGCGACACTCCTTTTCATTCGCGCAGGTTGGAAGTTCGGCCTGATTTCCAACATCTTCACCGGCATCGGCCTCATCGGCGGCCTTCTCTTGGGCGCGTACCTCATCAGCATTTTGTATACGCCCGGCAACAAAGACCCGATCGTGGTTTTTTCTGCGTTCGGGTTGATGATTGGTTGCGGCATGGTCGGCAACATGCTGTTTTCCTTCTTGGGTCGATTGATCAAGATTCCCGAAGGCATTTTTCATCGCATCAATTCAGTTTTGGGCGCGCTGTTTGGTGGCGCCATCGCAGTCTCGGCCGCGTGGGTGATCGGTTTCGCCGTGGCCACGGCTCCACCCATGTCGATCAGCCAGTCGGTCAAAGACTCACGCGCATTAAAGACCATCAATACGTTCATGCCAACTGTGGTGGCCGATCAGCTGAGCAGCGCCACCTCGACACTGACATCGGACATTTTCCCGAAATACCTCGGCCCATTCGAGCGTGAGGTTGTCGTTCAGGTATCTGCGCCAGATCCGCAAATCATTGAAGATCGACGAGTTCGCAATGCCGCCTTGAGCGTCGTCAACATCTCAGGAATCAACTCATGCAGGAAAATCGTGCAAGGTTCCGGATTCGTCTACAACAAAGACCTCGTCATGACGAATGCACACGTTGTTGCTGGCGTGACAGAACCGACGGTCTCGATCCACAACAAGAAAGTCAAAGGCAAGATCGTCGTGTTCGATCCACGCCTTGACCTTGCCGTCATCCGCGTCAAAAAGCTTCCGACTCCACCGCTGGCATTTGCGGCCGAGCCAGGCCGCGAAGATCGAGCCGCCATCGTTGGCTACCCCGAATCTGGGCCGCTGACTGCGGTTGCGGCACGCGTGCGCGGCGTCTCCGCCATCAAATCGCCGGACATCTACGGTTCAGGTGAATATAAGCGCGAAGTGATTTCGATCCGTGGGCAAGTCGTGCAAGGAAACTCGGGTGGTGCGCTGATCTCACCCAGCGGCAGCGTCTACGGTGTGATTTTTGCGGCTTCACCAGACGATCAGTCAACTGGCTACGCCATTTCAGCGAAACAAGCACAGTTCACTGCAGCTCAAGGTTCCGCCTCAACCAAGGCCGTCTCGACCGGAAAGTGCATCCAATGAAATCACTCGTTCGTTTTCTCGCTCTCCTCCTATTTGCGACCTCACTCGCCGTTGGTCTCGTCGCAACATGGACGACGAACAACATCCACGATGAGGACGGATTCATGGCGGCAACGGCCGCGATCGGCGCGAGCGAAGAGGTTCGAACTCAAGTCGTCAATGTTGCCAGTGTGCAACTCGCAGCCAGCACGCCGTTTGGTCCACGAATGTCGGCGCGCATCGCAGAGGCCACCGCTGACGTATTTCTCAAAAATGTTGATGGTTCTGAGTTTCAGGGAGCCTGGCGCGAATCTATGCGCCGAACACACCGGTCGTATTTCGGGGCCAACCCTCCCGAGGGAATCGTTGTCGATTTAGCGCCATTCCTTGATGTCGCAGTGGAAGACAGCCCGTTCCTTTCACGGCTCCGCGTTGTCGCGCCGGAACAACTTCCGGTGCGCGTTGCCGGTACCGACATTTCGCGGGCCATCAATCTGGTTTCGACGTTAGCCAAATACCGTGTGCCGAGTTATGGGGCAGCCCTCGTGGCCGCGTTGATTGCAATCGTCGCCACGCCTCGCCGTCAACTCGGGTCGACTATTGCACTGCTCGGTGGAACCACCGTCGGAGTCGTGTTGATCGCGGCCCTGATCGTGCGTCGCGCCTCGGGTTTCCTCGTGGACTCGCTGCTGAGCGACTACCGGGACTTTGCCTCGATCATCCGGCCGGTTGGGAGCATGCTCGTCGAGTCGGTCGACACAATGCTGGTACCAGTCGCTATCGGCGGACTTGCCGTGGCGGCGGCCGGAATCTTATGGCGCGCGTTGTCGCGTCGCCAAAAGTAGCCGTCCGTCACGAGTCGGGCTGTGTCTTGCGTGTCAGGCCAATGGTGCCTTCAGACTGATGGTGTCTGATTAAACGGCGGCCGATTGACCGGCGGTGCGCTTGACGCCATTGGGCTACTACTGCTGGGCGCATGGTCACGGTAGTTGGCCGGGTTCACCAAATCGGGCAAACTCATTGCCGACTCGATCGTGCGTTCTGGCATCTTTACCTTCTTGAACCGATAGTAGCCAAGCACGCACAAAATGACCGCGATCGCGATGTAGACGAGCGTGACGATGCCGAACGCCCAGGCAGGATGCAGTCCCGTCAACGTCAACATATACGCAAAGGTGATCGACGCGAGTATGACGACAAGAAGCAAGATAAAAGCGGCCACGGCGAAGAACGCGATTCCCCAACCGCTTGCCCGCACACTGACTTTGAGTTCACTCTTAGCAAGCGCAATCTCGTTTTGTACGAGCAATGACACATCGCGACTAATATCTGCGATGAGTTTGCCGATAGTGGGTTCGTCGTCGGTGGTGCTCATAGATAGAGACTACCCACGATGGGTTTATTCAGTCTTGCGAACTCCGATTCAACACCGGGAGCACGCCAGATGTGTTCCTATTCAGACCCAGTGGACGGTTGTTGAGAAAGCCCCGCAGTGATGAGGGCCATGACCGACGAATCGGCCAAGGTGCTCGCATCCCCGACTTCCCGATTCTCGGCCACATCGCGCAGCAGTCGCCGCATGATCTTGCCCGAACGTGTCTTCGGCAATTCTGGCACCACCATGATCTGGCGCGGTTTTGCAATCGGCCCGATCTCGTTTCCTACGTGGTTCCGCAATTCGGTGACGAGGTCGGGGCCAGGTTCCCCAGCAGCTTCGGTCAAAATCACAAACGCCACAATCGCTTGGCCTGTCATGTCGTCTGAGGCACCAACGACTGCGGCTTCGGCAACCAACGGGTGCGACACAAGTGCCGATTCGATCTCCGAAGTGGACATGCGGTGACCCGACACGTTCATCACGTCGTCAACGCGCCCGAGTACCCAAATGTCTCCGTCTTCGTCGCGCTTGGCGCCATCGCCGGCGAAGTACCGACCGGGGAACCGCGACCAATACGTGTCCTTGAACCGCTCCGGGTCGCCCCAAATCGTGCGGAGCATCGCCGGCCACGGTTCCGTAATGACGAGATATCCGCTTTCTCCGTTTGCGACCGGATTGCCGGCGTCGTCAACAACGTCGACGGCAATTCCGGGGATGGCACGCATCGCTGAGCCCGGCTTCGCGGACGCCACCGCGGGCAGGGGAGTCATCATATGAGCACCGGTTTCGGTCTGCCACCATGTGTCGACCACGGGTGCTGTGCCCGCGCCAACGTTGTTCTTGTACCAGACGTAGGCCTCTGGATTGATGGGTTCGCCGACCGAACCCAGCAACCGAATCGTGCTCAAGTCATGCTCAGCTAGGATCCCTTCTCCCCACTTCATGAACATCCGCACCGCCGTCGGGGCGGTATAGAAGAGCGTCACCCCGTAGGTTGCGATGATTTCCCACCAGCGACCCTTGTGCGGCGTATCTGGCGTGCCTTCGTAAAGAACTTGGGTGGCGCCTTCGGCTGTTGGTCCGTATGCGATGTAGGAGTGTCCAGTAACCCAGCCGATGTCTGCCGTACACCAGTAGACGTCCGTTTCTGGCTTGTGATCGAACACCGCATTGAACGAATACGCCGACTGCGTCAAGTACCCGCCAGAGGTGTGCAGGATGCCTTTCGGCTTTCCAGTCGTGCCCGAGGTGTACATGACGAAGAGCGGTTGCTCAGCGTCGAACGCTTCGGGCTCGTGCTGTGCCGAGGCGCTATCCACCACATCGTGCCACCAGTGGTCGCGCCCTTCGGTCCAAGCGACTTCCTGGCCGGTGCGGCGCACGACGAGGACGCTGCCCACATCGGGGCAGGATTCAAGGGCTTCATCGACGGCCGGCTTGAGCGCTGAGGCGGTTCCACGGCGGTATCCGCCGTCAGATGTGATGACGACCCGTGCATCACAGTCCACAATCCGGCTGGCGAGGGCATCTGAACTGAAACCGCCGAAGACAACCGTGTGCGCGGCGCCGAGGCGAGCACACGCCAGCATCGACACGACAGCTTCGGGAATCATCGGCAGATAGATCGCCACTCGGTCGCCAGCTTTGACACCGAGATCCGTCAACGCGTTTGCCGCACGACTCACTTCGTCCTTCAAATCCGAGTACGTGATGGTGCGGGTATCACCGGGTTCGCCCACGAAATGAAAAGCGACCTTCTCGCCACGACCGGCCGCCACGTGCCGATCGACGCAGTTGTAGGCGACATTCAACTTTCCGCCAACGAACCAACGCGCGAACGGCGGGTTCGACCAGTCGAGCACCTCAGTGAAGGGTTCAGCCCAGTCGAGTCGGCCGGCTTGTTCTCCCCAGAAGGCAACATGGTCGCGGTCCGCGTGGCGGAACTCTGCTTCGGTCACATTCGCTTGAGCCACAAACGCCGGGCTAGGCGGATAGACCATGGGGGACCTGGACTCGTTGGTGTCGGTCACAACAGCTCCTTGCATGAAGTTCAAGTGTGGCGTACGCCACACCCTCCATACTTTCACTGTGCGCCAACGAGGGCATCTTGACCCCTCAGAAGGTTCCTACAACCAGCGTTGGATTTCCTGAGCCGCCCCGTCTTCGTCAACGCTGCCGGTGATGGCATCGGCAGCCTGAATTGCGCGTTCAGATGCTTGGCCCATCGCGACTCCTCGACCGGCCCACGCCAGCATTTCTACGTCGTTGTTTCCGTCTCCGATGGCAAGCACATCGCTACGATCAACACCCAAGATGGACGTCACCGTTTCGAGCCCCGAAGCTTTCGATACCCCTGGCGGTGCCACGTCAAGCCACGCATTGTGTCCGATCGAGAAACTCGTTCCGTCAAGTCCCAAATCGCCAACCAGCTCGCTAAAACCCACGAGGTCATATTCAGGAGCCCGCACGATCACGCGCGTGACCGGGTCGGCAACCATTCTCTCGATATGGTCAACGAACACGTGGTCGCCAATTTCGCCGTGTGGAAAGTGCTTGTTGACTCGATAACCGACACCGACTTCTTCCACCGCGATGAGCGCATCGGGCAGGATCTGGAGGAGACGTTCGACCGCGGGCCCCGCATCGAAGGTCACAGCTTTGACTACTTCGAATGGCTCCACGCCAAACACGATCGAACCGTTGCTCGCAACAGCGAGACTCTCCTCGCGCAGTTCTAATTTGTCAAGAACGTCATAGACGCCCGGAACAGCTCGTCCCGTCGAGATCACAACGTGGATCCCAGCGTCCCGGGCCGCCGTCACGGTCGACTTCACCGCAGGGGCCAATTCGTTGTCGTAGTTGACGAGAGTTCCGTCAACGTCGAGCGCAAGTAACTTCGGACGCCAGGTCACACTCAGGACTCTAGTGGACGAAGAACCTCACCTAGGAACGGATGCAACGCGGCGGGAAGTTTGACCGAGCCGTCGGCCTGCTGGCCGTTTTCCAACAGCGCCACAATCGTGCGAGTCATGGCGCACAGGGTGCCATTGAGGGTTGCTGCTGGTTCGGTGTCTTCCCCTTGCGTAACGCGAACTCTCGTGTCGAGCCGACGCGCTTGGAAGGTTGTGCAGTTCGAGGTGGAGGAGACTTCACGGTATTTGCCTTGGGTCGGAATCCAAGCTTCGCAATCGAACTTCCTGATCGCCGAAAGCCCCAAATCACCGGCAGCAACATCGATGACGCGATAGGGAAGTTCAAGCATGTTCAACCACTCTTGTTCCCACGCGAGCAAGCGGCGGTGTTCTGCTTCTGCTTGATCGAGCGTCGTGTAAATGAACATTTCGACTTTGTCGAACCAGTGCACGCGGAAAATCCCGCGCGTGTCTCGGCCGTGCGAACCTGCTTCGCGGCGGAAACAGGGACTGAAAGCCGCATAGCGTTTCGGCAAGCTTGCGCCGTCCAATATCTCGTCACCGTGGTAGGCCGCGAGGGGAACTTCGGAGGTACCCACGAGGTACAGGTCGTCTTTGTCGAGGTGGTACACGTCGTCGGCTGCTTGACCGAGGAAACCCGTACCTTCCATCGCCTGCGGCTTCACCAGCGCTGGCGGGATCATCGGGGTGAAGCCCCACTTGGCGGCCGTCGACATGGCCAACTGGGTCAGGGCGAGTTCGAGTTGCGCGCCCACGCCCGTGAGGTAGTAGAAACGAGCACCGCTCACCTTTGCGCCGCGTTCCATATCGATCGCGCCGAGAAGTTCGCCGAGTTCGAGATGGTCACGCGGGGTGAAGCCTTCGGCCTCGAAGTCACGTGGTGTGCCCACTTCTTCCAGCACAATGAAGTCGTCTTCACCGCCGGGAGGCGCCTCGGGTGAGGCCGGGTTGGGCAGCGAGTTCAACAACGCGGTGAACTCGTCACCGGCAGCACGCTGGGCCGCTTCGGCTTCCTTGACTGCCGTCCCGAGTTCTTTCGTTCGCGCCAAGAGCGCGGCCTTTTCCTCGCCGCTTGCTTTGGCGACCAGTTTGCCCATCGACTTCTGTTCCGAACGCACGGCCTCGAACTGTGCGATGGTGCTTCGGCGCGCTTCGTCGGCACGGATGAGGTCGTCAATAATGGCAGGAGATTCGCCTCGACGCTCCTGCGCCGCGCGAAGGTCATCAGGGGCATCTCGCAAGAGCTTCGGATCGATCACGCAACTAAGCCTAGCGATGAGCTTTTACCTAGTGCCTGCAATGGCACCGTTCGCCTACTACGCTAACTGTGGCACACCACACATTTTGGAAGGATTCTCGTGACGTTCGACCTCCGCCGCGCAGTCGCGGACAAGGCTCAGCTCATTCCGGTTTTGTTGGCCGCTTTGGGACTCGTCTTCGGAATCCTTGCCTTGCTAATCTCCGTTTCGTGGCAGCCACTTATCGCTTGGGACGAGCGAGTAACTAGCAACGCTCACGCCTTCACATCTGCGCGGCCTGGGCTAGAAGCCGCGGTTGAGTTCATCGCAGTCATGTTCAACAACTGGTTCGTGGCTGGCTATCTAGCCGCCATCGCCGGGTTCGCATGGTGGAAGCGCGAGCGGGTCATCACGGCCTGGATCGTCGCAAGCACGCTCCTAGTTTTGCTCGGAAATATTGGTCTCAAGAGCCTGTTCGCGCGGCCACGCCCAACCTGGGACGTTCCCCTTCACGTGATCAGCGGCTGGTCATTCCCGAGTGGCCACTCAGCCGGAATTGGATTGTTCGCAACAATCCTCATCCTGATCACGATCGTGACCACCGGACGCGGATTCAAGCGCACGGCACTCATTGTGGTGTGGATACTTCTCGCAGTCACAGTGGCAACAAGTCGCGTTTATTTGGGTGTGCACCACCCTGCCGACGTCGTAGCCGGACTCGCCTTCGGTGGTTTCGTTCCGCTCCTGTTGTGGACCATCATTACCGCGAACAAGGAACGGTGGCCTCATGAATCAGCCATCGCAACTGGCGCCGGAAAACGTCGTGTCGCAGTGGTCGTCAACCCGGTCAAAGTCGGCGAGATCGAAGCGTTCAAGACACGCTTGCAAACTGTCGCATCAAAGTACGGCTGGGGCGAACCCCTCTGGTTCTACACCACCATCGAAGACCCCGGACACGGTCAAACTCGCGAAGCACTCGCCGCTAATGTTGACTTGATTGTCGCGGCCGGAGGCGACGGCACAATTCGCGCCGTCTGCGAGACGGCGGCACGGTCGGGCATTGCCATTGGCGTTTTGCCGCACGGCACCGGGAACCTGCTTGCCCGCAATCTCAAGATCCCGATCAACACCCGCGACGCCATGGAAGTCGTGTTCGGCGGCCAAGACCGCGCCATCGACTTGGCGACGTTCACGTCAAACGCCGGCCACGACACCTCGTTCCTCGTCATGGCAGGGCTCGGCATGGACGCCATGATCATGACGGGCGTCAATGACGACCTCAAGAAGAAGATCGGCTACCTCGCATACTTCGTGTCGGGCATCAAGGCGCTCTCTTTCCCTCGCGTGAAAGTAACCATCACCGTTGATGACCAAGAGCCAGTGAAATACAAAGCCCGCACAGTCGTGGTCGGAAATGTGGGCTCTCTTCAAGGCGGAATTCCGCTGCTGCCAGACGCGCTCATCGACGACGGACTGCTTGACGTCGTGATCATCGCGCCGAAACGATTCATCGGGTGGATTCCCGTAGCGTTGCGCATCGTCGGCCGCCGTTCACGCAATAACGCACGACTCGCTCGTCTTCGCGGAAAGCGCATTGTCATTGAAGCCGAGAAGCCCGTGCCGATGCAGCTTGATGGTGACCCCGCAGGCGAAGGCCAAACCATCACGGCCGAAGTCAACCCCGGCATCGTGCTCGTGCGTGTCCCATTGCCCCTGCCAGTCTCCGAATAGGTTGAGCGCGGCCGAGGACACTATGCGGCAACACATTTCCTGCGCGGCTCGCTCACCAAATCACGCAGTTCACATCTCTGAGGTGAATGATCAAACAATGAGCTCTCACATCGACTCAACCACGAGGCGTGCACGCTTTGCGGTCGCGTTCGCATTCGCCACTCAGGGTGGCGTCTTCATCACGTTGACCACGCACTTGCCCGAAATCGCGAAACGCTGGAAGCTTTTGGAACTTGAGCTCTCCGGCGTCATGCTCATGATGGTGTTGCTCTCCGGGGCGGGCTCGGTCTTGGCCGAAGTGCTGGCGAAAAAGCTCTCCTCAGCCACGCTCCTACGGATTGGTCTGGCCGGAGCAATGGTCGCCATTCCGATCATCACGTTGGCGCCAGAAGCGATCGTTTTCTTCGCAGGGATGGCCCTTTACGGCCTCGCTCTTGGCACGATCGACGCAACCACGAACATGCAAGCAGTCGCTATTGAGCACCGATACGGGCGACCGATCTTGCCTTCCTTCCATGGCGCCTGGACGCTTGGCGGAGTAATCGGCGCGGGCATCACTTTGCTCACCGCGAAGCAGCCGCTCGAGCTTACTGCCGTCGTTGCCGTCGTCCCACTGGTGGCGCTGCTGCTACCGTTCCTTCGCCGCGTGGGAATGCCCGCGAGTCTCGATTCGGTCAGCATTCCGTGGCGACCAATCATGTTGGTTGGCGTTGCGCTCATCCTGTTCTATATGGTCGATACGGCTGCGTTCACGTGGGGCCCGATCTACCTCGACAAGGTTTTCGACGCCCCATCAACACTCGTCGCCCTCGCCACGTTTCCCTACCTTTTGGCTAGCGGCACGGTGCGCTTGGCAGGCGACTATCTGGTGTCGCGGTTCGGTTCTACCTTGATCCTTCAGGCCGGTACGCTCGTGGCTGTCGTAGCACTTGCCGTCGTGGTATTCGCCCCGAGTTGGCAGATCGCGGTACTCGGTTTCACCTTGCTCGGCACAGGCGTCGCCGTGATCGCTCCGTTGAGTTTCTCAGCGGCTGCTCGGATCGCTTCGGCACATGCCGACGTCGACGAAGACACCCGGCAAGCAATGGTCGACACCGTGATCGCCCGCTTCAACCAGTTCAACTACGCCGGAGCGCTCCTGGGCGCGGTCATGATTGGTGTGATCGGTGCCGCAAACTTGCGAATCGGATTCGCCGTACCGATGGTGCTCATTCTCGGCATATTGCCGCTCGCTCGCATTTTCGGTCAGGTCGGATTCGGTCAATCAACCAAGAATTAGTGGTTCGCGAAGGGTCCTGTACGTGGAGCCCACGTTCCGGGAACAACGGCGCTGATGACGGTTCCGTCCCCGCGTCTGCGTCCTGGGACCGGCGGCGGTGTGCCGTCAATGATCGGCCCTTGGTCTGCGAGGGGCACGACCGTGGGTTCATCGATGGCGATCTCGATCTTTTGGCCACGCACGTCGACGATGCGGTCCCAAAAAGTTCCGGTCGCATCAGCATCGCGCTGCTCAATCTCGAACGAGACGTGCTCGCGACGCAACGTCACCCGAACTCGGGTTCCAGCGAATGTGAGCCGGAACGCCAACTCGGTCCAAGACGCGGGAAGTCGCGGGTCGAACCGGAACGTGCCGCCGTTGTCGCGGAATCCACCAAATCCATGAACGAGTACACCCCACACGCCGCCCGCTGAAGCCACGTGTACGCCCTCGGAGGTGTTGTTGTGACGATCAACTAAGTCGGTCATGAGGGAACCGTGGAAGTAGCGGTAGGCAAGTTCTTGATAGCCGACTTCAGCGGCAATGATCGATTGGACCACTTCGGACAGCGATGAATCGCCCGTCGTGATTGGGTCGTAATACTCGAAATTGGCGCGTTTTTCCGCGAGCGTGAAATGTTCGCCCTGCAACAACATCGCCAACACCACGTCCGTTTGCTTGAGCACTTGAAGTCGATAGATCACCAGCGGGTGGTAGTGCAGCAGCAAGGGGAGTTTGCTAACGGGAGTGCCCTCCAGATCCCACACTTCGCGTTCAAGGAAATGCTGATCTTGCGGGTGGATCCCCATATGTTCGTCGTAGGGGATCGCCATGTCGGCGGCGGCCTTACGCCAACTGTCGACTTCGTCCTCGTCGAGTCCCAGTCGAGACACGAGTTGCTCATAGGCCTCAACGTCGTGGTCGCGTAGGTCGGCAACCGCTGCCGCGGCACGTTCGAGATTGAATCGAGCCATCACGTTGGTGAAGAGGTTGTCGTTCACTACGGTCGTGTATTCGTCCGGGCCAGTGACGCCGTGAATGTGGAACTGTCCGTCTTCCTCGGCTCGCCAAAAGCCCAGATCGACCCACATTCGCGCGGTTTCAACCAAAATTTCTACGCCTTCGGTTCGCGCAAAGTCACGATCGTTGGTCGCAGTCACATACTGGTTCAACGCGTAAGCGACATCCGCATCGATATGGAACTGGGCTGTTCCGGCGGCATAGTAGGCGGAGGCTTCCTCCCCGTTGATCGTGCGCCACGGGAATAGGGCCCCTCCTACGGCGACTTCGCCGGCACGTTTCCGGGCTGCCGGCAGGAGCGCGTGTCGGAAACGCAAGGCGTTCCTAGCGACTTGTGGCGTCGTGTAGGTGAGGAACGGCAGCATATAGATTTCGGTGTCCCAAAAATAGTGCCCGCTGTAGCCGGAACCGGACACGCCTTTCGCACCAATGCCAAAACCTTCGGCCCTGATACTTGCTTGCGCGATGTGAAAGAGATTCCACCGTACAGCCTGTTGAATCTCCGGCTCGTTCGCGATCTCGACGTCTGAACGGTCCCAGAACGCTTCGAGCCAATCCTTCTGATCGAGGTAAAGCTGTTCCATGCCCACTCGATGAGTGCGTTCCAGAGTATGTCGACAACGGTCGAGAAGTTCGGGAACGGGAACCCCACGAGAGGTGTGGTAACTGACGAGTTTGCTAAGTCGGATGGGCACACCTGGATGGGCGTCAATCCGGTAGGTCACTTTGGCGAGGTCATCGGTGATGTGGTGTTCAACGGCGAACTCATCGCTCGTATCCAATTGGTGGTCAGCTACCACCGCGAGCGTCATGCCGCTTTCGGCGCAGCGGTATCCCAGTTCCACGCGCTCGCGTTCGGATTCGAATCTTTGATGCTGGGGGTCAAGCACGCGACGGTCGAACGCATTTGCTTTGCGCGGGTCGAGTCCTTCTCCCATCGCCTTGTGAACAACGTGGTATTCGTCTTCTCCGTCTTGGCGATTGAGCACAAGCGACGCGATCGAGATCGGCGCCGCGTGATCGAGAAGTTCTACTTCAAGGTGCATGACCGCCAAATGGCGTTCAGTGAACGACACCATTCGGCTCGAGCTGACGCGCACCCGCTTTCCGCTCGGCGTTTGCCAGATCATCGACCTGCGCAAGATACCTTCACGGAAGTCCAACGAACGCTCGTAATCGATGATGTCGGCCGCCGAGAGGAGCAGCGGCTCATCGTCCACGTAGAGGCGCACGATCTTGGCGTCAGGTACGTTTACGATCGTCTGGCCGACGCGCGCGAAACCGTACGCTTCCTCAGCATGGGTGATGGGCCACGTTTCGTGGAAACCGTTGATGAACGTTCCGTGCGAATGCGAATCACGGCCTTCTTCAACGTTTCCACGCATGCCGAGATATCCGTTGCCCAGCGCAAATAGCGTCTCGGTTGTGCCCAGCGACTCGGCATCGGGGAACTTCTCGACGAGCCGCCATTCGTCTACTGGCCACCGGGTGCGATCCATGTCGGGAGTCGTGGTTTTGTCGTTCCAGTTCACACGAGTTCTCCTAAATCATCGACAACCATGTCGGCGCCGTTCTGAATGAGGACGTCGCGACCGGCACCGCGGTTTACGCCCAGAACGAGGCCGAACTGACCCGCATGTCCCGACTGGACGCCCGATACGGCATCTTCAATCACGACCGCGGCTGACGGCGCCACGCCGAGTCGGGCCGCGGCCGCAAGATACATGTCGGGCGCAGGCTTGCCCGGCACGCCGTCGAGTTCGGCAATCGTCCCATCGACCACAACCGGGAAGTAGTTGGCGATGCCCGCGATACTCAAAACTTCCGGTGCGTTGCGTGAACTGGATACAACCGCCATGTGCGTGCCGATTTCGTGCAAGTGCTCGATCAGCGCGAGCGAGCCTGGATAGGGCGCAATTCCGTCTCGCGCCAATAGTTCTTCGAACTGAGCGTTCTTTCGGTTCCCGAGGCCACACACCGTTGTCACGGTTGGCGGGTCGGTGGGAGTTCCCCAATCGCAGTCAAGACCGCGCGCTGCCAACATGGCCGCCACTCCGTCGTAACGTGGACGGCCGTCAACGTAGGCGAAATAGTCGGCCTCGGTGTAGGGGGCAATCTCGGGGTAGTCCGCGAAGAATTGTGTGAACATGGCGAACCATGCCCGCTGGTGCAATTCAGCTGTTGGAGTGAGTACGCCGTCCAGATCGAACAGTACGGCTTCATAGTCGTTCCAGTTCACGGTTTTAGCCTAGGTGCTGTTCGCCAAAGAACCTATTTCGGCCACACGCCCGCAGCATCACGCCGATGAGATCCGATCAGATGCGTGTTCACGATTCCGATCGCTTCCATGAGCGCGTACATCGTCGTCGGGCCAACAAACACGAAGCCTCGCTGCTTGAGCGCCTTGGCGAGCGCGAGTGATTCTGGGGATTGTGTCGGAATGTCGGCCAGCCGTGTTGGGGACGGCGTGGTCTCGGGCTGGAAACTCCAGATGAAATCAGCGAGGCCCCCATCGCCCCGAAGTTTTATTGTTGCGCGAGCGTTGGTGATTGCGGCGACGATTTTCGCGCGATGACGGATGATGCGGTCGTCGACGAGAAGTCGCTCAATGTCCGAGTCGCCGAACCTCGCAACAACATCTGGATTGAATCCGGCGAAAACTTCGCGAAACGCCTCGCGCTTTCTCAGCACCGTCACCCAGGCGAGGCCTGCTTGAAAGCCTTCAAGCACGAGACGTTCGTACACACCTGCTTCGTCGCGGACTGGCATTCCCCACTCTGTGTCGTAGTAGTCGCGCAGCAGCGGATCTGTGGCCGCCCACACGGGACGTGCCAACTGGTCTTGCCCAACGACGAGGTCCGCGGCGACGTTCATGTCACCGAATCGTGACTTGCCGACTGATGAGTTCCTGTCGTACAGAACGTTGAGCACTCGTCAGTGGTTCAGCAATGGCGAGTGCCGATTGCAGGCTCTCCTGAAATGCGGGAGCAGCTGCGGCCACATCTCGAGCCGAAACGCCTTCGAGTTCCCAGACGGGAACGAGCACTCCATGGGCACGGAACATGCCGATCAATTTGGTTCCGTCGATGATCTTGTCTTGGCCTTCCGCTTTAAGTCGCGAGAACGCATCAAGCAGGCGGTCTTCGTCTGCCCGGGGCATGACCCAACGCAAGAACACGTGATCGCCCATGTCGGTCACCCACGCGGACTCGACGCTCGCCAATCGTTCGCTCTGCCACAGGTTGTCGTTGACCGTGCGCATGGCGGCGAGCGCTTCTTCTGAGTCCGCTTCCTCGGGGGTGAGCCACCAGTTGAAATCAGCATGGTTTTCGATGAGGAATTGAGCGCCATCGGCAATGAGATCTTGGAGCCGCGCGCCAGGTGCTGGCGTCGTCATTTTGACGATGGTGCCAGGTTCTAGCGTTTCGGCTAGTTCGATGACATGGGCAAGGTCACGGCTCACATCTCCGTTGTTGTGGGGGACTTGCAGAGCGACCCAGATTTCACCGTCAGGTCGAACCAAGCCGACGCCGTTGCCCGGCAACATCGTGACGAGACGCAGCGTGCGACCGCTCCTGAGCGTGGTCGTGGCGGTAGCCGAAGTGACGAACTCTCGCAGAGCGATGATGTCGCCCTCCTGGTCAATTCCGTGGAATGCACGAATAACTGCGGGGATCTTGGCGGTTGGTTTGATTCGCCTGCTCTTTTTGCCCATGTGTCAACCGTAACGAGTCCCGGTTGTTATCTCGGCAGAAGATCAGCTTAAAGGGAGGGTGGCACGAATGCGCGTGCCAGCGCTTTGGTCAACGCTCCAGTCTTGTGACAACTGACTGATGATGGCCAGACCACGACCGTTGGTGGAATCTTCATCAAATGGTTTCGGCACTAGGTCGCCGCCGTCGCCGGAATCAGCGACTTCGAGTTCAAGTTTGACCCCGTTGAGGGACCACCCGATTTCCATCATGCCCTTGGAATCAGGTGTGCCGTGGCACACTGCGTTGGCGATCATTTCACTGAGGACGATGAGTGCAATATCGATCGTTTCGATTTCGACACGATTCACTGTGAGAAATGCGGCAAGCTTCGTACGCGCGATGCTGGGCGTGGAGGACACAAACGGGAGATGCATCGAATCGGCGACGATTGTCATCCGTGCCTCCTTCGGTCGAAGTCCTGACATTTTCGGTCAAACCTGACGGTTTGACACAACTAAACCACCCGAGAGAGTCATGGGCAAGCCATTCTCAAAAAGAAGTATGCCCTACATCACATTGTAGACACGCATCGTTTCCTGTCACGTGCGTAACTCTGGCCACATGCGTCTCAAAACCAGACCCCCGCCTCAGCTAACGCCAAAACGGGGGTCTCGTTAAAACAGAACTCAGCTGTCTTTTGCTGCAGCCTTAAGGCGTGAGCCAGCGCTCACCTTAACGCCGAAACCAGCGGGGATTTCAATGGTGTCACCGGTTGCAGGGTTGCGACCCGTACGTGCAGCACGTTCTACGCGCTCTACGGAAAGCACACCTGGAATCGATACTTTTTCGCCCTTAGCGATGGCATCGATGACGATGTCGGCGAAGCCAGCGAGGAAGTCGTCGGCCTCCTTCTTGGTGCTGCCGGTCTTTTCAGCCAGCGCGGCGACGAGGTCGTTGCGTGAAAGTGCCACGAGTCTTCTCCTGAATGGTTCGAACAGATACAAGCGCCAGTTTATGGACGCACTAGCAATTTATGGCACCGAATTGCGGCGTGTCGTCAAAATTCACGGTGAAAATCCGCTGGAAACCCCGATTATTTCGCTTAAGAGTGTCAGATAGGTGCTGCGCGAAACCGTTGTCACGCCAAGACTTGCAAGATGTGGGGTTGACCATTGGGTGTCAATGAGCCATTTTTCGGTGTCAGACATGATGCCCACCAGGTGCACGAGTGCTGCCTTCGACGCATCGCGTTTCGCGTGAAACATCGACTCGCCAGCAAAGAAAGAACCCATTGCGATGCCGTAGAGTCCCCCGACAAGGAGTCCGTCGGCGTCTCGCGTTTCGATCGAGTGCGCCCAGCCTGCCTCGTGAAGTTTCACGTAGGCGTCCTTGATCGGGTCGGAAATCCAACCACCCGGACGCCTCGGATCAGCGCACCGGTCAATCACGTTCTCGAACTCAGTATCGACTGTAAAGGAAAAATCACGCAGCGAACGCCGCAACGACTTGCTGACCTTCAGATCACCTGGCCGCAGAATGCCTCGCTCGATTGGAGACCACCACATGAGTTCGCCTTCGATCGGCATTGGAAAAAGACCCTGCCGATAAGCATCGAGGATCGTGCCCGGTTCAAGGTCGGCTCCACCACACACGAGATCACGCTCGGGCCACTTGAACGACGTGAAATCGTACGAACTCGAAAAAGGTATCCCAACGTCAAACATCGATCGTCCGCAACAAGTGATGGCGCGCTCGGTCGGCCCACTGGTGGAGTGGCTCGGCCGAAACGCACTCGTTGATGGCATGCCAGGTTGCCGCCCGATTTACCGCCTGCGTCCGACGCGCCGCTGTCCACATGTCAGTGAACGTAGCCTCGTTGAGTCCCCACGCGTGACGCCAAGCCGATTCGACGTGATTCCACCAATTGGGATGTTCAGTTTCCAGAATCGAATACGGGACGACAAGCGTTTCAAGAACGTGCCCCCACTGGCTGTCGCCGAAATCGAATACTGCAACTCCATCGGCACGTGTGAATGCATTGCCTAGGTGAGCGTCGCCGTGTTGCCACGATGGCCCCAACGGCCCATCCATCAAGACGTCCACCGCATGTTCGACATCGGCCCGAACCGCGGCGAGTTCGGCGACATCGAGGTCAGAAAGTTGCGAAGGGTGATCCGACGGCAATTGAGACAGCAGCACCACGAGACGATCGAAACGATCGACGACGGTGCCGGGGGAGCAGTCGGGAATGCCCGTAGCGAGCACGCGTTCGCGGTGCCCCATGAGTCCTTGCTGGAGCGAAACAATCTGAAGCACAAATGTCAGCCAGTCGACCAATGTTCCATTGTGATCGTTGCCAACTGGTGTGCCTTGGTCGAGCGTCAGCATCCACCCCCGGTCAGAGTCGATGGCCAGCGGGTCGTGCACCAACTCCGGCGCGAACGCGGCAATTTGTGTCTGCAACGCGGGTTCAAATCCCAGTGCCCCACACGATGCTTTGAACCACAACCGACCCATGTCGCTTTCGAGCGTGTAATGCGAGGACCACGGTCGGTTTCGATACAACATGAATTCACTGAGCAATCCGACTCCAGCGCCTCGCGCCCACTCACGTACCCATGCTTCGGCATGCGGCAACCACGCCGAAGTGCCCCAAATTCGCGCATCGTTGTGGTCCACAGAATCCACATTAGGTGGGTTCTGGCCCGAACTCGTGTCTATCGTTGAAAGCAATACCTATCCTTAGAGTCATGGTTAAGTCACAAAAGCTGGTCACCGATACGACATCAGCCCTGATCCCGGGCGTTGCCGCCAATTACGTTCGTGCGGTGTTGGACAAGGCCATCGACGGGATCGGTCCGCTGCAGCCCGTTGCCGAATACGCTGGCGCGCGGTTGGCTGCGCACGGAGGTTCGGTTGAGAAGGCCGTTTCTTCCATCATCACTTCGCACGTCTCACTTGCCGGTGTCCAAGGATTTGTGACGAATCTGGGCGGCATCGCGATCGCACCTGCCACGGTTCCAGCGAATGTTGTCGGTGTGACGATGGTGCAATGTCACCTCGCGGCGAGCATCGCTTGGCTGCGCGGATACGACCTCGAAGACGCTCGAGTTCGCAATGCGATTCTGATGGTCATGCTGGGCAAAGAGGCTGTGCAGGAAATGATCGAGGACAAGAAACTCCCTTCGACGCCGATGGCAATCGCCACGTCGCCCGTTCACGATCCGTCACTTGATGATCGGATTGCCAAGACGGTCACGAGCGAGCTTGTTGGCCGCACGATCGGTCGCCGCGCCATCATGTTGGCCGGCAAGAAGATTCCGTTCCTTGGCGGTGCCGTTGGCGCGGGAGCCGACGGTTTCACCACCTATCTTGTCGGCAAATATGCCCAAAGTGAACTGCTGGATCGTCGCATCCCCGGTCAACCCAACTCGGCTACGCGCTGACGCCGCCTAGCGCCCTAACAACAGCAGATGGGCTCGGGCGGCCTAGCTTTCCTGCCATCCACGTACTGGTCGAGACGAGCACATCAAGATCGACACCGTGCTCGATTCCCAATCCGTTGAGCATCCACACGAGATCTTCGGTGGCCAGGTTTCCGGTGGCACTTTTCGCATAAGGACAGCCACCAATTCCACCCGCCGAGGCATCGAACGTCGTGATGGAGGCTTCCAGGGCCGCATACGTGTTGGCCAGCGCCTGACCATACGTGTCGTGAAAGTGCAACGCGAGTCTGTCACTGCCCACGCCAGCGTCACCGAATGCCGAGATCAGGTCGTGGACGTGGCCTGGTGTGCCGACGCCGATCGTGTCCCCGAGCGACAATTCGCTGATGCCTAGGTCAAAGAGGCGTAGACCCGTCTCGACCACTCGATCGAGTTCAACGCGACCTTCCCACGGGTCTCCAAAACACATCGACACGTAGCCACGTACGTCGACACCTGCGCGAACCGCTTGATCGACGACGGGTTTGAACGTGTCGAACTGCTCTGAAAAGCTGCAGTTGAGGTTCTTTAGGGCGAACGCTTCCGTGGCGCTTGCGAAGATCGCAATGTGTTGGCAGCCCGACTCGAGCGCCCGCGCAAGCCCGCGCACATTCGGTACGAGCACCGGCAACGGCAGCGGCCCGTCGAGCGGCAATCGCGCGACAACGTCCGCGGCGTCGGCGAGTTGCGGTACCCATTCGGGGTGAACGAAACTCGTGGCTTCCACGATCGGAAGACCGGCCGCGATGAGTCGTTCGATGAACTCGACTTTGGTTTCGAGATCGATGATGGTTTTCTCGTTTTGGAGGCCGTCGCGAGCCCCGACCTCGTAAATGCGAACACGTTCGGGCAAACCGGTTTTCATGTGAACCTGCGGCAGATCATTCATCACCGGCCTCGATTTCAAACAACAATTGACCCATACTCACGTGGGCGCCTTCGGCCACTCGTATGGCGACGGTGCCCGCGATCGGTGCCGCAAGTTCAAGTTCCATTTTCATCGCTTCCATGACTCCGAGCCGGTCTCCTGCCTCAACGTGTTGCCCGTCAACTGCATTGACCATCAGCACGAGGCCCGGCATGGGGGCGAGTACTTCGGGGCCCTCGGCGGCGAGGGTGACATCACGACGCATTCCGTCGGCTGTCGATACGAGCCAGTGTTGTCCCTCGTGCGCGAGCCAGACGCGCACACCGTCGCTCACACCAAAGACGCCACTAGTCGGTTCAGTTGCTGGTTCGGTCCACACCGGTTCACCGCCCTCGCAGTGAAGTCGCAGTCGCGGCGAGCGGGCCGGCCCCGAACTGCGCCAGCCGTCGGTAGGCAACCCGCCAGTCGCCGGTGGCATCGCGATACGGGCCGCTTTGGCCATCACGACGTCTGGGCAGTCTGGTTTGTCGAAAATCCCCGCCGGGCGGGTGTCGAGCCACGAGGTGTGCACGCTGCCTGCCGCGAACTCGTGGCTGCCGAGCACGCGATGCACGAAACCAAGATTCGTGGTCAGTCCCAAGATCGCGGTCTGGTCGAGCGCGTCGCGCATCGCTTCGATGGCCTCCGCTCTGGTTTCCGCATGCACGATGATCTTCGCGAGCATGGGGTCGAACGCCGTGGTCACGTTGGTGCCGTTGTCGATTCCTGACTCCACCCGGACCGGGCTCCCCGGCCATTCGAGGTGGCGAATCCGGCCCGTTTGCGGCAGGAAGTCACGATAGGGATCTTCGGCATAAGCACGCACTTCGATCGCGTGTCCGGTCGCCCGGATCTCGTGTTGCGCCTTGGGGAGCACGTCCCCAGCGGCCACCCGCAGTTGCCAGTCCACGAGGTCGAGCCCACTGATTTCTTCGGTCACGGGGTGTTCCACTTGCAAGCGCGTATTCATTTCGAGGAACCACGCATCGTCACCATCGACGAGGAACTCGACCGTGCCGGCGTTCGTGTAGCCCACTTCCTTGCACAAGGCGACGGCCGCAGTCAGGACCGTAGTCCGAGCAGCCTCGGACAACCCCGCCGCGGGTGCCTCCTCGATGACCTTTTGATGCCTTCGCTGTACCGAGCAGTCCCGTTCAAAAAGGTGGACCACATTGCCGTGGTTGTCGGCGAATACCTGAACTTCAATGTGACGACCCTGAGGCACGTATTTTTCGATGAGCAAAGTGCCGTCACCGAATCCGGCGATCGCTTCACGTTCGGCTCGCTGCAGGGCCGACTCAAGTTCGTTCGCGTCGTGGGCGATGTGCATTCCCTTCCCACCACCGCCGGCCGCCGCTTTGACCAAAACCGGCCACGCATCGGTTGGAACCGAATCGCGCGCGTATTGCGGGGTGACGGGAACGCCCGCACGCACGGCAACGTCCCGGGCGTGGTCTTTACGACCCATCTGCGTAATGACGTCAGCGGTTGGGCCGATGAACGTGAGTCCCGCTTCTTCTACCGCTGCTGCGAACTTGGCATTCTCAGACAGAAAGCCGTAGCCGGGGTGAATGGCATCGGCCCCGGTTTCCTTGGCCGCCGCAATGATGGCCGCGCCATCGAGATACGAACTCGAGGTTGTGTCGCCGAGGCGCACAGATTGATCCGCGATCGTTACGAACGGCGAGTTCGCGTCTGCGTCTGAATAGACCGCCACGGTGCCAAGACCTCGCTTTTGGCACGTCCGCATGATGCGTGCCGCGATTTCACCACGATTGGCGATCAGCACTTTCGAGAGCTGGCGGGTCGGGCTTGAGTTCGATTCTGCGTTACTCATAGTCGGAACACTCCAAACTTGGGGTCACGGGGCGGCTCACTAGCCGACAGGCTGAGCGCCATGCCAAGAACCCGACGCGTGTCTGCCGGATCGATAATCCCGTCGTCCCAGAGTCGTGCGGTCGAGTAGTAGGCGGACCCTTGGGCTTCGTACTGCGCGCGGATAGGCGCTTTGAATTCTTCTTCAGCTTCTGGACTGTCGAACACGCCCTTGACGGTTGCCAATACAGACGCGGCTTGTTCGCCGCCCATGACCGAAATTTTGGCGTTTGGCCACATCCAGAGGAAGCGCGGATCGTAGGCGCGACCGCACATGCCATAGTTCCCCGCCCCGTACGATCCGCCGATCACGACGGTGTACTTCGGGACAACGCTCGTGGCCACTGCTGTCACGAGTTTCGCGCCATCCTTAGCGATCCCGCCGTTTTCGTATTCTTTGCCGACCATGAAGCCTGTGATGTTTTGCAGGAAGACGAGCGGGATCCCGCGCTGGTTCGCTAGTTCGATGAAGTGCGCTCCCTTGACGGAGGATTCGCTGAACAGGATGCCGTTGTTCGCAACGATCGCAACCGGGTATCCCCAAATGTGGGCGAACCCGCAGACGAGCGTGTCGCCATAGAGCGGTTTGAACTCGTGAAGGCGCGAGTCGTCGACAATGCGAGCAATCACGTCACGCACGTCGTAGGGGGTGCGCGTGTCGGTCGGCACCACGTCATAAATCGTGTTGGGGTCGAGCCGAGGTTCGAGCACAGGGCCTTCAGGGCTCGTGCTAGTGGATGGCTTCAACGTTCCGACGATGGAGCGAACAATTTCAAGCGCGTGTTCGTCGTCGTCAGCCAAGTGATCGACGACTCCTGACTTCGTTGCGTGTACGAGTCCGCCGCCCAACTCTTCGGCCGTGACGACCTCACCCGTCGCTGCTTTCACGAGCGGCGGACCGCCGAGGAAGATGGTCCCTTGATCGCGCACGATGACGCTTTCGTCGCTCATCGCCGGGACGTAGGCTCCACCCGCTGTGCACGAACCCATGACGGCGGCAATCTGCGCGATGCCTTGAGCGGACATGTTTGCCTGGTTAAAGAAAATCCGACCGAAGTGTTCTCGGTCTGGAAAAACTTCGTCTTGCATCGGCAAGAACGCTCCACCGGAATCGACTAGATAAATGCACGGGAGTTTGTGTTCGGCGGCGATCGTCTGCGCGCGCAAGTGCTTCTTGACCGTGATCGGGTAGTACGTTCCGCCTTTGACGGTCGCATCGTTGGCGACAATCATGCAGGCGCGTCCGTTCACGTAGCCGATGCCAGCGACCACGCCTGCAGCTGGAACGTGGCCGTCGTACATGCCATGCGCGGCCAAAGGCGCTACTTCGAGAAAGGGCGAACCGGGGTCGAGCAAGTGGTCGATTCGGTCGCGTACGAGGAGTTTGCCGCGCGCGACGTGCCTAGCGCGAGATGCCTCGCTGCCACCTTGCCTGGTCGTAGCGAGTTGGTCGCGCAGGTCGTTGACCAAGGTTTTCAGATCCACCCCGTTAGGTTAGCAAGCATTAACCTGGCTTGCTAGACTCGTGCCGTGAGCAAACGCCGCGACCAGATCCTTGCCCAAGCCTCGTTGCTGTTTGCTGAGCGCGGATTTCATGGTGTTTCGGTCAACCACATCGGTGAAGCATGTGGCATTTCTGGGCCGGCTCTCTACAAACACTTCTCGAGCAAAGACGAGATTCTCGCGGCATCGTTGACCTCGATTAGCTCCCAATTGCTAGCCGAAGGCCAGCGCCGGGTCGCACTCGCGACCGACCCGACCGAGGCACTGGCGTCACTCGTCGATTGGCACGTTCAGTTTGCTCTTGACGAACCCGCATTCATCGTCATTCAAGAGCGCGAATGGGCCAACCTCAGCGCGGCTGCGCAACGAGATGTGCGCGCATTGCAAGTCGACTACATCGATGTGTGGGTTGAGGTGCTGTGCGCCTTGCGCGCCGACTGGGACCGAGCCACCGCCCGCGCCGGAGCCCAAGCCGTTTTTGGTCTGATCAACTCCACACCCCACAGTGCTCGCATCGACCAAGCAGGCATGCGCAAACTGCTTACTCGCTTGGCTCTCGATGCTCTCACGCCTGCCCGATAACAGGCAGTTTCGTCAGCGGTGGGAGAGCGTTCGCCACGAAACCATCGCAGCGCCGATGGCAAGGAAAATAGCGACACCCGCGGTCAATTGAACTCCCACGTCGTACGCGGCGATCGCTGAGTGTGAGAGCGCCGATTCCAGTGCCCCGCCGAGCCCGTTCGCAACGTCAAGCGTGCCACCGAGTGTCTCGAACTCGTTTCCGGTCACGCTCTCGCGAACCAATGGCGGTACTTCCAAATTCTGGCGATACGCCGCAGTCAGGACGCTGCCGAGGAAGGCTACTCCCAGTACCGCTCCAATTTCGTATGCGGTTTCCGACAACGCCGAGGCAGCCCCTGCTTTGTGTGCGGGAACGGCGCTCAAGATTAGGTCGTTTGTCAGTGTTTCGGCGATGCCAATTCCGAGGCCGAGAATCGCGAACGCCACCATCACGATGGCCGCATTCGGGTGCCCGGTGAAGGCAACCAAAACATAGCCAAATGCTGACGCAAAGAAACTGCCGGCCACGAGTACCCGAACATCGAAGCGGTCAGCGAGACGCACCGCCCAGAAG
>SSHC01000081.1 GCA_008017265.1 Aeromicrobium sp. | reverse complement strand
TGTCCCAGACGAAGTAACCAACGCCATGGTCAAGGACCGCCTCAATGAAGATGACGCGCGTGAAGCGTTCTTGCTCGACGGTTACCCCCGTACCCTCGATCAAGTCACCACTTTGGACGAGATTCTCGCTGAATTGGGTACCGAGCTCGACGGCGTAATTGCGCTTACTGTCGACCCTGAAGAACTCATTGAGCGCTTGCTTGAACGGGCCAAAATCAGTGGCCGCACAGACGATACTGAAGTCGTCATCCGGCACCGTCAAGGCATCTACACGACGGAGACCGCACCGCTCCTTGACGTCTACCGCAAGCGTGGTATTTTGCACGAAATTGACGGCATGGGAACAGTCGAGGAAGTCGGCGCACGGATCGCTGCCGTACTCGCCAACTAAATGTTCGGCAACAAGATTGAAGTAAAAACTCCAGACCAGCTTGCGTATATGCGTCAAGCTGGTCTGGTTGTTGCTGCTGTCATCGATTCGTTGCGAAGCGCTGTTGCTCCTGGTGTAACCACGGCAGAACTCAACGATGTGGCACACGAGACGATTCGATCGCGGGGCGCGGCATCCAATTTCCTTGGCTATCACGGATTCACCGGCGTAATTTGCACGTCGGTCAACGACGAAATCGTGCATGGGATCCCTGGTAGTCGAAAGCTTGTCGCTGGCGACATCATTTCGGTCGATTGTGGTGCTGTTGTCGCGGGTTGGCACGGTGATGCGGCGATCACGTTGCCTGTCGGCGAAGTCGCGCAAGAGCACGTCAAACTCTTGCAGACCACTGAGGAAGCACTTTGGCGGGGGATTGCCGCAGCGCGACTCGGGGGAAGTGTCGGCGATATTTCCTACGCTATTGAACGCTTTACGAAGTCCCAAGGGAAATATGGCATCACCAAGGGATTCACGGGACATGGAATCGGCACCGAACTTCATCAAGCACCGGAAGTGCCGAATTTTGGTCGCCGGGGTCGTGGCCCCAAGTTGGTCGATGGTGTGGTTTTGGCCATTGAACCCATGATCACGCTGGGCAGTTCGGACGCCGTCATTTTGGCTGATGACTGGACGGCAGTGACGCCAGACGGTTCTTGGGCGGCACATTTTGAACACACGGTCGCAATTACCAAAGCTGGCTTGAGCGTGCTGACTGACCCAGATGGCGGGGAAGCGCGTCTCGCCGCCTTCGATGTCCCGTTCGTCTCGTTCGACTGACCTCTCGGCCGCAGTCGCGCTGGCCTGCTCAATACGGCAAACTTGGATTCATGAAGCGACTCCTTGGTTTGATTCTTCTTGCGTTGTTTTCGATTACCGCTTGTTCGGTCCCGTCCAATCCGCCGGGTTCAGGCGGCGACAACGTTGAAGAAACACCCGGTGTGAGGCCCACCGCCGAAGGCGCAATCGAGGCGGCGCAGGCGTACCTACTGGCCTCGAACCAAGGAAATTGTGAAGGAGTCAAGAACCTCGTCACCCAACCGGACGCGGTGGATTGTGATGTTGTGGCCGAACTGGCCGGCACTTGGGCTGATAGTGACGAAGAGTTGGCGAACCTCAAGTTCGAGGCCGAAGTTGTTGATAGCGCTGCCACCATTACGACCACGTTTAGTGATGGTGAAGTAGGCAAGTATGCGTTTGTCTGGACCGACGACAACACCTGGCTCATGGTTGTCGACGCCGAAGATTCCTGAAGGCTCGAAATCAGTTAGAGCCAAAGATGAGCAATGACGAGAGGTACCTATTGTGAATCTTGAAGACAAACTCGTCAAACTCATTGGCTGTCGCACTGTTTCTGACGCCGATGAGCGGGACGAGTCGGAGTTTGCGAAGTTCCGAGAAGTGTTCGCTGAACTCTTCCCCCTGATTCACGCGCAACTTGAACTCACGGTGATTAGCGACGGCACGCTGCTATTCCGCTGGCCCGGCCGATCCGATGGCAAGCCAATTGTCATGATGGCGCATTACGATGTCGTGCCTGCGCCTGCCGAGCAATGGCGTAACGACCCTTTTACAGCCGTGGTCGTTGATGGCTACGTTGTCGGCAGGGGAGCGTTAGACGACAAGGGCCCGCTCGTGGTCATCGCCGAGGCTGTTGAACAACTTTTGGCTCAGGGCCACGTTCCGGAGCAGGACGTGTGGCTGAGTTTCGGGCATGATGAGGAAGTTTTCGGGTCAGGTGCCGCGGCTGTCGTGGATCATTTCAGAACCCTCGGTGTTCGGCCGTGGCTCGTGAATGACGAAGGCGGCGCGATCGTCGAGAAAGCGATTCCGGGGCTGCGCGGCAGGCAAGCCATGATCGCGATCGCGGAAAAGGGCACGGTTGACATTGAGTTGTTGGCTACGGGGCCGGGCGGACACGCCTCGGTTCCGATGCCCAACGGGCCGACCGCGAGGCTAGCTAAGGCCATTGTCCGGATCGAAGAAAACCAGTCTCCGCCGCGGCTATCGGAGCCCATCATCGCCATGATCGATGCGATGACGAGCAAGGCTCCATCTGGGTTGCGGACCTTGATCGGTCAGGCGGAACGGCTGGACCGACCATTGGCTCAATTGCTTGCCTTGGCTGGGCCAGAGGCTTCGTCGATGGTGCGAACGACGATCGCGGTCACGAAACTCAGCGGTAGTCCCGCCAATAACGTCCTAGCCACTGAGGCGCGAGCGAACTTGAATGTCCGTCTTGCGATCGGTGACACGATCGAGGATTTGGTTGCCCGGTTGACCAAACTACTCAGAGGCCTCGATGTGGCCATCGTGAATATCAACGGAGATAACCCACCGCCCGTCTCCAGTGTTGACTCTCCGGCTTGGCATCATCTCGTTGACACATTGAACGACCTTGACCCTAAAATTCTCCCGATTCCCTATGTTTTGACGGGCGGTACGGACAGTCGAAATTTCGCGCACATTTCGTCGAGCGTTTTTCGATTTGCTCCACTGGAAATGTCTAGAGAGCAACGGCAGTCAATTCACGCTGCGAACGAATCAGTCGCGGTGGCATCGTTACGCTCCGGCGTCGCTTTCTATCGCACGCTACTCACGCGTCCATTGCCCGTTTGAAATCCCGAATGCGTGTTGAGCCTGTGGGAGTCATGGGACAGGACCCGATTTGGGACTTTGGGGGCCTAGCGCGTAGAATTATGAGTCGGCCTATTTAGGTGTGCCTTCAAGCCATTTGTGGTTACCGCGAAAGCGGCGAAGATACGCATGTCTAGGTCACCCAGATGAAGTGACAGAAGTTGAGGAAATTGGCGAAAAAAGAAGGCGTCATCGAAATGGAAGGCGCGGTGGTGGAGGCTCTCCCCAACGCGATGTTCCGCGTTGAGTTGGCTAATGGGCACAAGGTGCTCGCTCACATCAGCGGCAAGATGCGTCAGCACTACATCCGCATCCTCCCAGAGGATCGTGTCGTTGTAGAGCTTTCGCCGTACGACCTCAGCCGAGGTCGCATCGTCTACCGCTACAAGTAAACATACGTTCAGTTCGTACCGAAGAGAGACTCTCTACATGAAGGTCAACCCGAGCGTGAAGAAAATCTGTGACAAGTGCAAGGTGATTCGTCGCCACGGCCGCGTCATGGTGATCTGCGAAAACCCGCGCCACAAGCAGCGTCAAGGCTGATTGCGGTCCGGGATCCGGACTTCTTCACACAAGAAAAGAACATCTGACGGCTCGATTCACACCGTGAATCGTTACCCCCGGCGCAGAGGCCGGGGCCTAGCTCACACCAAAGAGTGTGGAGGCAGCTAGGGCGCCCCAGGTGACGACACCTCTGCCGAACCGAAAGGACATGCCTCTATGGCACGCCTCGTTGGAGTCGATCTCCCGCGCGAAAAGCGCGTAGAAATCGCACTCACATACATCTTTGGAGTGGGACGCACCCGCTCTGCTGAAACCCTCGCCGCAACCGGTGTGGATCCCAATACCCGCGTTCATGAACTCACTGACGACCAACTGGTCGCTCTGCGTGACCACATTGAAGCGAACTACCAGGTCGAAGGTGACCTTCGCCGCGAAGTAACTGCAGATATCCGTCGCAAGATGGAAATCGGCAGCTACCAAGGTCGTCGTCACCGCGCGCACCTGCCCGTCCGTGGTCAGCGTACGAAGACCAATGCTCGTACCCGCAAGGGACCAAAGCGTACCGTCGCCGGAAAGAAGAAGTGAGTTAGTCAATGCCTCCAAAGAGCGCTGGCGCCAAGAAGACGCGCCGCAAGATCAAGAAGAATATCCCTGTTGGCGAGGCTCACATCAAGAGCACGTTCAACAACACGCACGTAACGATCACAGACCCTACGGGTGCTGTTATCGCTTGGGCATCAGGCGGAACCGTCGGTTTCAAGGGCTCGCGTAAGTCGACCCCGTACGCCGCTGGTATGGCAGCAGAAGCTGCTGGCCGCCAGGCAATGGAACACGGCCTCAAGAAGGTCGATGTTTACGTCAAGGGCCCCGGATCAGGTCGCGAGACCGCGATTCGTTCGCTCAGCGGTGTTGGCCTTGAAGTCGGAACGATTTCCGATGTCACGCCTACGCCACACAATGGCTGCCGTCCACCCAAGCACCGTCGTCTCTGACGAGATTTCGAGGAGTTAAATCATGGCCCGTTACACCGGACCCCTCACCAAGAAGTCGCGTCGCTACGGCGTGGACCTCGTAGGTGGGGACACAGCATTTGAACGTCGTCCTTACGCACCAGGTCAGCACGGCCGCGCGCGCGTCAAGGAATCTGAATACCGCACCCAGTTGCAGGAAAAGCAGAAGGCTCGCTATACCTATGGCGTGCTTGAGAAGCAGTTCCGTAAGTACTACGAAACCGCTTCGCGTCGCCCCGGCAAGACCGGTGACAACCTGTTGATTCTTCTGGAATCGCGCCTCGACAACGTGGTTTATCGTGCCGGGCTCGCCCGCACGCGCCGCCACGCTCGTCAGTTGGTTTCGCATGGTCACTTCATCGTCAACGGCGTGAAGACGAACATCCCATCGTTCCAGGTGAGCCGCCACGACATCATCGATGTCAAGCCGCGCTCGCTGGAGTCGACCCCGTTCATCGTTGCTCGCGAAACCCACAACAAGGAAACGGTTCCCGGTTGGATGGATGTTTCGGCTGATGCCGGACGCATTCTGATCCACCAGAAGCCGGTTCGCGAACAAATCGTCGTTCCTATCCAAGAACAGCTCATCGTCGAGTACTACTCGAAGATCTGATCCACTCATCCATATGACCCGAACCTTCAAATAGTGGTTGGTTCGGAAAGGAAGAAACATGCTGATTGCACAGCGCCCGGAACTTTCCGAAGAAGTTATCGACGAGTTCCGTTCACGGTTCACCATCGAGCCTCTTGAGCCCGGTTTCGGTTACACCCTCGGCAACTCGCTGCGTCGTACGCTGCTGTCGTCGATCCCAGGTGCAGCTATTACCTCGATCAAGATCGATGGTGTATTGCACGAGTTCTCGACGGTCCCCGGTGTTACCGAAGACGTCACCGAACTCATTCTCAACCTCAAGAACCTCGTGGTTTCGTCGACGATCGACGAGCCGGTGGTCATGTACCTGCGCGCCAACGAAGCTGGCGACGTGACGGCTGCGGCTATCACCCCGCCTGCAGGCGTTGAGATTCATAACCCCGAACTGCACATCGCGACGATCAACGACAAGGCGAACCTTGAAGTTGAACTCATCGTTGAACGCGGACGCGGTTACGTTTCGGCGGCCCAGAACAAGTCCGGCGACGAAGAAATCGGCCGCATGCCGATTGACTCGATCTACAGCCCGGTCCTCAAGGTCACCTACAAGGTTGAAGCAACTCGTGTTGAACAGCGCACGGACTTTGACCGTCTGGTCATCGATGTTGAAACCAAGAAGTCGATCCTTCCTCGTGACGCGATCGCTTCAGCTGGTTCGACACTCGTTGAATTGTTCGGCCTCGCCCGTGAACTCAACGTTGAGGCTGAAGGTGTCGAAATTGGCCCTTCGCCAGTTGACGAACAACTCGCTGCAGACTTGGCCCTCGTTGTTGAGGACTTGGACTTCTCGGTTCGTTCCTACAACTGCCTCAAGCGCGAAGCAATCCACACTGTCGGTGAATTGATCACCCGCAGCGAACAGGATCTCTTGGACATCCGTAACTTCGGTCAAAAGTCCATTGACGAAGTGAAGGAAAAGCTTGCCGAATTGGGACTTGCTCTCAAAGACAGCCCAGTCGGATTTGACCCGAGCGCAGTGATCGATAGTTTCGATGACGGTGCTGATTTTGCCGAGGATGAGCAGTACTGATCTGCTCTGACACATCATTCAGGAGTAAACAATGCCAACGCCTACTAAGGGAGCTCGCCTCGGCGGCAGCCCCGCTCACCAGCGTCTGATTCTCGCCAACTTGGCGCAGTCGCTCTTCGAGCATGGCCGCATCACGACGACAGAAGCTAAGGCTCGTCGCTTGCGTCCATACGCCGAGCAGCTCATCACTAAGGCCAAGACTGACACGGTTGCTAATCGTCGCCAGGTCGTCAAGGTCATTCGCGATAAAGAAATCTTGCACCGTCTCTTCACCGAGATCGGTCCAGATATGGCTACGCGTCCAGGTGGTTACACCCGGATCACGAAGATCGGTCCCCGCAAGGGCGATAACGCGCCTATGGCCGTCATCGAGATCGTCGAGGCCAAGACTTTCGCCGCTCAAAACCAAGAGAAGAAGGCTGCTAAGGCCGAAGCCGCTCCGGTTATTGAGGACGTCGTGACTGAAGAAGTCGTGACCGAAGAAGTCGTGACCGAAGAAGTAGTGACCGAAGAAGTAGTTGCCGAAGATGCACCTGCTGAAGCAGCCGACGAAGCCGCAACTGACGAAGACACAGTTGACGAAGATGAAGGGTCTAAGTAAGTCCCTTTAGCAAAGGCGCCCCCTCTCCTTGAGAGAAGGGGCGCCTTTGTGTTGTGTGTGCCGGCTAGTTGCGGTTACTCGAATTCAGGTGAGTAGCGCATCGACGAGCCGAACAGCGTCCCCAGATTCGGTCCTACCTTCCCCGAGTGCTTTGAGCAGCAGAGCGCCCACGAGCGCCTCGGCTAGCTCGGTGATCGGCTTAGCAGGCGAGAGTTGCCCCGCTTCGACACCTGCTGATAGTCGGGCGACCACCGACTCACGGCCGCCAAGTGTCTCACGCAGGCGTTCACCAATTTGTTCGTTGGCGGTAGCGGCCGCGATGAGCGATGTGACTAAGCCCCTCCCGGCGGGCCTGCGGATGAGTTCGAAAACTTGGGACACCCAATCAACCACGTCGGTATGTAAGTCGCCGGTGTTGGGAATCGATAAGCGTTCAGGAAATAGTCGACCATCGAGTAAGCACTCGGCAATGAGATCGGTCTTGGTCGGCCACCACCGATAAATGGTTTGCTTTCCGACGCCCGCTTGCGCGGCGACACCCTCGATGGTGAAGTTCGCGTAACCCCGTTCTTGGAACTGGCTAGCGGCCGCGTCAAGGATGGCTAGGTGTGTCTGCTCGCTGCGAGGCGCGCCGCGACGTGAACCTGTGTCAGACTCCATGCCGACCTCCCCAGTTAATCCGAGACGCACCGTTGCGTATTATTAATTTACCTCAACGATGAAGGGCATTTCTTCGATGGCTGAATTTCTTTTCCGGCTTGGTCAATTCTCGGCGCGACGAGCGTGGCACGTCATCGTCTCGTGGCTCGTCGTGGTGGCACTGGCCGGCACAGGCTACTTTTTCGGAGCCGGTACGCTCTCGAACACGTTCGATATCCCGGGCATGCCATCATCGGACGTTGTCGATGAGTTGAGCGAGAAACTTCCAGTCTTTGCCGGCGCAGCAGGCACCGTGGTCTTTCATACGAAGGATGGCTTAGCTTTTACAGCCGAACAGAGTGCGCAAATCAGTGACCTCGTGGAGTCGGCCCAAGATCTCGATACTCTCACTGAGGCGATCGATCCGTTCGTGACTGAATCCGATCGCGCCCAAAGCGCAGCGAAGTTGGCTGAGGGAACAAAACAACTCGAAGCCGCGCGCAAACAAATCGCTGATGGGCAAAAGCAACTGAACGCGGCACGCGTCGAGGTAGATGGTGCACAGGCTCAACTGGATATGGGCAAGGAACTTGCAGCCACCTACGGACTGGACACCAGCGAATTCGCAGCACATCAAGCCCAAATTGATGCCGGCCGTGCTCAGATCGACAAACAACAATCGACGCTTGATGCGGGGCGCAAAGAGCTCGAAGCTAACGCTACCGTGTTGGAACAAGGCCAAACGCTGCAAGATTTGGCCTCAGGAATTCAGATGGTTTCCGATGACCAATCAGTCGCATTGGTCCAGGTGATTTTTGCCGAAACACGCCTCGAGTTAACACCCGAATCCCAAGACGCTGTCGTGAAACACTTCACTTCGGCCCCCATCGATGGCGTGCAGGTCGATTTCTCGGCCGACATCGTCCAAGGAATTCCCCAAGTGCTGGGTGTCGGCGAGGCTGTTGGTGTTGTCATTGCCGCCGTCGTCCTGTTGGTCATGCTGGGGTCGGTTATTGCGGCATCGTTCCCTATCGTGACCGCGATGGTTGGTGTCGCCGTCGGAGTCATGTCCACCTTGGCGTTCTCTAGCACCGTCGAGATGGCCTCAGTTACGCCGGTGCTCGGTGTCATGTTGGGACTCGCTGTCGGCATCGACTATTCGTTATTCATCGTGAACCGTCACAGGAAGCAACTCCTGCAAGGGTCAGAAGTCCACGAATCGATCGGTCTGGCAAACGGCACGGCCGGAAACGCCGTGGTCTTTGCCGGTTCAACCGTGGTCATTGCACTCGTGGCGCTCAACATCACTGGAATCCCTTTCCTCGCTTTGATGGGCACGGTTGCTGCCATTTGTGTCGCCGTCGCCGTCTTGATTGCGATCACCTTGACTCCTGCTTTGCTCGGACTCGCCGGGGACCGTATCGTCAACAAGAAGATGCGCGAGAAAGTCATTGAAGCGCGTAACGCCCCGGTACATCCGGATCCGAACCATTCGGGAAATGGGTCGCAAAAACTTACTGAAATGCCTACCTGGCGAGCCGTATTGACTTCGATCGTTGCTATCTCGGCGCTATTGGTGCTGGCGATCCCCGCGCTGTCGATGCGTTTGGGATTGCCTGATGGTTCAAGTCAACCGGAAGATTCAACGGCATTTGCTGCGCATTCGGTCATCGTCGACCAGTTCGGCGAAGGCGTAAACGGCCCCGTGCTGGTGGCAGCGAATTTGGCTAAACCAGTCACAGACGACACGCTCCTAGAAACCCAAGCACGAATCTCCTCGCAGATTTCCGGGCTCGAAGCTGTGCGTGCCATCGCTCCGATTGGTGTTTCAGAGGACAAGAAACTCATTGCGTTTCAAGTAATCCCCGTTGAGGGGCCCAACAGTGAAAGCACGGAATCGTTGATTCACAATCTGCGCGAGATGGGACCAGTCGGATCCGGGATTGAGCTGGGCATCGGCGGTCAAGCTGCAATGAACGTTGACATTTCCGAGAGCTTGAGCGACGCGCTCCCCATCTACCTAGGCGTCGTGATCGGCCTTTCGCTCTTGATCTTGATTATCGTTTTCCGATCGTTCTTGGTTCCACTGATCGCAACGGGTGGCTTCGTGCTTTCCCTCATCGCGACGTTCGGTGCGGTCGTTGCCGTGTTCCAATGGGGCTGGTTTGCTGACCTCTTGGGCATCACGCCGGGCCCACTACTCAGTTTCTTCCCAGTGATCCTGGTGGGAATCCTGTTTGGGCTGGCGATGGATTACCAACTCTTCCTCGCAACCGGAATGCGTGAAGCCTTCGTGCATGGGTCTTCGGCCCAACTCGCTGTGATTCAGGGCCTGCGAACGGGCCGCTCCGTCGTCATTGCAGCTGCACTCATCATGGTTTCCGTGTTTGGCGGCTTCATCTTCGCCCACGACTCGATGATTCGGCTCATGGGATTTGGTCTAGCTTTCGGCGTGTTGATTGACGCTTTCGTGGTGCGTTTGTTGCTGATGCCAGCGCTCATGCACCTACACGGGAAGGCCGTATGGTGGTTCCCGGCTTGGCTCGACCGCATCGTGCCCGACATTGATGTGGAAGGAGCCGCGCTCGAGCGCCGACACCCGCTCCATCACTAAGCGCGCTCGAGTGTGGCGGGTTCGCGTTGGACTCGCAAAATGCGGAAACCCTTGGCGCTGTGCAAGCGTTCTGTTGGCCACCCTTGCTCGGTGAGCCAACGCTGCAGGCTGTCGGCGCCCAAGTTCTTGCCGACGACGAGGTACGCCAGTCCGCCTGGGTTGAGGCGCGGGAGCCACGTCAACAGCAGTTCGTGGAGGGCTTCCTTGCCGATGCGGATAGGTGGATTCGACCAGATC
>SSHC01000014.1 GCA_008017265.1 Aeromicrobium sp. | reverse complement strand
GTCCATTGGTGGTCTCGGCGATCAGATCGAGATCATTCGTGACGCGGTCGAATTGCCGTACTTGCATCCGGAGGTTTTCGTTGACCACCAATTGAAGCCACCTAAGGGAGTGCTGTTGTATGGCCCGCCCGGTTGCGGCAAGACGATGATTGCCAAAGCCGTTGCTTCCTCGCTTGCCAAGAAGGTCAGCGAACGGACGGGGGAGGAGGGTCGATCGTATTTCCTGAACATCAAGGGCCCCGAACTACTCAACAAGTACGTGGGGGAGACCGAACGCCATATTCGCTTGGTGTTCCAACGTGCCCGCGAGAAGGCGAACGAAGGAACTCCCGTCATCGTGTTCTTCGACGAAATGGATTCCCTGTTCCGCACCCGCGGTTCAGGCGTGTCCTCTGATGTGGAAAACACGATCGTGCCTCAGTTGTTGAGCGAAATCGATGGCGTTGAAGGTCTCGAGAATGTCCTCGTCATTGGCGCATCAAATCGTGAAGACATGATTGATCCAGCGATTTTGCGGCCAGGACGGCTCGACGTCAAGATCAAGATTGAGCGGCCCGACGCCCAAGCGGCCCGTGACATTTTCGCCAAATACCTCACCACCGAACTCCCACTCCATGCCGATGATCTTGCCGTCTGGGACGACGACCGCGTCGTGTGTGTACAGGAGATGATTCAACGCACGGTAGAGCACATGTACGCCGAGTCCGAAGAAAACCAGTTCCTCGAAGTGACCTATGCCGGCGGTGACAAGGAAATTCTGTATTTCAAAGACTTCAATTCCGGCGCGATGATTCAGAACATTGTCGATCGAGCGAAAAAGAAAGCTATCAAGGACTTGCTCGAGTCAGGGGAGCGCGGCATCAGGATGCAGCATCTTTTGGCTGCATGTGCCGACGAGTTCAAAGAGAACGAAGACCTTCCCAACACGACGAACCCAGACGATTGGGCCCGAATTTCCGGCAAGAAGGGCGAACGCATCGTCTTCATTCGCACCCTCATCTCCGGCAAGGAAGGCAACGAGCCCGGTCGTTCCATCGATACCGTCGCCAATACCGGTCATTACTTATAGACGCTCAACTCTTGCTACGCACAACTCAATGCGCGACCGCGTAATCTGAGGCCGTGACCGTTCATCGGATTCAAGGCAGTGAGATCGAATACGGGATTGTGGTGACGGGCCAGCCCGATGCCAACCCCGTGTTGGCGTCGTCGCGCGTAGTTAACGCATATGCAAGCGCCCAACATCTTGCGCGCCGGGCACGGTGGGATTTTGAAGAGGAGACTCCGCTGTGCGATGCCCGCGGCTTCTCGGTCGCTCGCCAGACGGCAGAGCCTGGAATGCTCACTAACGAAGAAACGTCGATGGCCAATGTGATTCTGACGAATGGCGCACGCCTGTATGTGGATCATGCCCATCCGGAGTACTCAAGCCCCGAAGTGACTTCGCCGCTGGACGTGGTTCGCTGGGAAAAGGCCGGCGAATTGCTCATGGCGCGGGCTGCGAACCATGCGAGCGACATCAGGGCACGGACTCCGCATTCGGGCGACATCGTCTTGTACAAGAACAATGTGGACAACAAAGGCGCGTCCTATGGCGCCCATGAAAACTATCTCGTGCAGCGCGGGGTACCGTTTCGCGACCTCGTCGCGCATCTCACCCCGTTTTTCGCCAGTCGCCAGATTATGTGTGGGGCAGGCCGTGTGGGGCGGCTCGCGGATGGGAGCGAGGCTGCGTTTCAGATCAGTCAGCGCGCCGACTACATCGAGACGGAAGTTGCCCTAGAAACAACCGTGCGCCGCCCGATCATCAACACTCGCGACGAGCCACACGCCGACGCCACCCTGTTCCGCCGACTGCACGTCATCATTGGCGATGCGAACATGTGCGAAACATCCATCTTCATGAAGCACGCGACCACGTCATTGATGTTGCACGCGATTGAAACCAAATCGGCACCGGCGCCGCTCGTGTTGCGTGATCCGGTGCGGGCCGTTCACGCGATCTCGCACGATCCGACACTGCGCCAAACGGTTGAGCTCGACGATGGCCGTCACATGACTGCGCTTGATATTCAATGGCAATTGTTTGAAGCGATGAAGGCCATGGTTGCCGTGGCCGATGCAGAAGCCGATTCCCAAACCCAGCTCGCACTCGATCGTTGGGAGCAGCTTCTCACTGGCTTGGGTCGTGATCCAGATTCGTGTTTTGGTCAGATCGATTGGGTCACGAAACTCCATCTGTTGAATCGATACCGCGATCGCGATTCGCTCGCCTGGGCCGACCCCACGCTGCAGTTGATTGATCTGCAATATCACGACATTCGTAGCGATCGCGGCGTGTTCCACAAGCTTGCACAAACTGGACGTGTCGAATCGCTCATCGGGCCCGAGGCCATTGAGGACGCCGTGACGCACCCGCCAACGGATACTCGCGCCTACTTCCGCGGCATGTGTATGAACAAGTTCGGTCATGGGGTTGCCGCGGCTTCATGGGATTCGATCATCTTCGATGTCCCAGGACGCGATTCACTCTTGCGAATTCCAACAACCGACCCGCATCGCGGTACGCGAGAGCATGTCAGAAGGCTTTTCGACGATAACGACACTATTGAATCCTTTGTTGCAGCACTCACGACTGCGTAGTTTTCGGGCTAATGTGAGTGCATGTCCGAACAGCAACGCAAACAACAGCGCAAAAGTGAGGCCATCGACGAAGAAATCGAGACTGAAACCGTCGATACGAGCCGCAAGGATCAACTCGATGACGATGTTGACGCGATCCTTGACGACATCGACGCAGTCCTCGAAGAGAATGCCGAGGAGTTTGTTCGCGGCTTTGTACAAAAGGGTGGCCAATGAGACTTGACGGTGCATTCCTCTCAGTCGGTTCGTCGTCGTTCGTCGATTTCCTTGCGACTCACGACCCCACGCTCCTCCCGAGCACAAAGGTCCCCGAAGGCGCTGCTATCGAGACAACCCACGGCACCACGATCGTCGCCGCCACGTTCGATGGGGGCGTTGTCATGGCGGGCGACCGGCGCGCCACGATGGGTAACGTCATAGCTCAACGAGATATTCAAAAAGTTTTTCCAGCCGATGAGTTTTCCTGTGTTGGCATTGCGGGCACGGCGGGCATCGCCGTCGAAATCACGCGACTATTTCAAGTGGAATTGGAACACTACGAAAAAATAGAACGCACGGTTCTTTCTACCGATGGCAAAGCAAACCGACTCGCCACCCTTATTCGCGCAAATCTGGCCATGGCCATGCAAGGCCTTGCGGTTGTGCCGCTTTTCGCCGCGTTCGACCCTAGTAGCGGCGCTGGTCGTATTTTTGCCTTCGACGTCACCGGCAACAAAAACGAAGAACACAGCTTCCATTCGGTGGGTTCGGGTTCCACTTTTGCTCGCAGCTCGCTCAAGAAGTTGTATCGGCACGACATGACCGAAACCGAAGCCGTTACCGCCGTCATTCAGGCACTCTACGACGCCGCAGACGACGACACGGCTACCGGCGGGCCCGATCTTGCCCGCCGAATCTTCCCGCTCGTTTCCGTCATTACGTCTGAGGGGTATCGCGCGTACACGCCCGCAGAAACCGAATCCATTGCCAATGAGGTTGTCGCTGCTCGCATGAGCCAACCCAATGGCCCTGCCGCCCCACTCACGTAACCGGAGCACACGATGACTGCACCTTTTTACGTCTCGCCCGAACAACTCATGAAAGATCGGGCCGACTATGCCCGTAAAGGCATCGCCCGAGGCCGGAGTGTCGCTGTCGTCAAATATGCCGATGGTGTTTTGTTCGTTGCCGAGAATCCCTCACGCGGTTTGCACAAGATCAGCGAGATTTACGATCGGATCGGTTTCGCCGCGGTGGGCCGCTACAACGAATTTGAGAATCTGCGGATCGCTGGCGTACGCCTGGCCGATATGCGCGGTTACTCCTACGATCGCAAAGACGTCACCGGTCGTGGTCTGGCGAACGCTTACGCCCAAACGCTCGGCTCGATCTTCTCGAGCGGAGGCGAAAAACCGTTCGAAGTGGAACTATTTGTGGCTGAGCTCGGCGAGGATCCCGCAGACGATCAGATCTACCGGCTCACGTACGACGGCTCGGTGGCAGACGTTGAAACGTGCGGAGTCATGGGCGGTTCCAGCGACAAAACCGAACCCGAATTGACGAGCGCCTACACGCCTGGCCTCGATTTGGCCTCAGCCATTCGGATCGCGGCCACTTCTTTAGGGGCGGACGTCGAACCTCAGCGCACCATTTCGGCCGATGATCTCGAAGTTGCTGTGCTCGATCGAAATCGCACTCAACCACGGAAATTCCGGCGCATTTCCGCCGCTGACGTTGGGGATGCATTGGCGTAATTCAGCGGCCGTGCCCGCGTTTTTACGATGACCCGAATTTTTCCGCACGCCACAGTGCCCTCCTGTGACTGATTTAGCTCTAGGGTGAATCTATGGAGAGGCGCATCTTCGGGATCGAGAACGAATACGGAGTCACGTGTACGTTCCGCGGCCGGCGACGCCTTTCACCCGATGAAGTCGCCCGATACCTTTTCCGGCGGGTCGTGGCGTGGGGGAGAAGCAGCAATGTCTTCCTCAGTAACGGCGCCCGGCTTTATCTCGATGTCGGCAGCCATCCCGAATACGCGACCGCCGAGGGCGACGATCTCACAGAACTGGTCGCCCAGGATCGAGCCGGCGAACGCATCCTTGAAGGTCTCATGGTTGAGGCTCAAGATCGTCTCAAAGCCGACGGCGTTGATGGCGAGATTTACCTTTTCAAGAACAACACCGACTCGGTGGGCAACTCCTACGGTTGTCATGAGAACTTCCTGATCGCTCGAGATGATCAACTTTCGCATCTCACCGACCTCTTCATTCCGTTCCTCGTGACCCGCCAACTCATTTGCGGTGCCGGAAAGATCCACCACACAGGCCGCGGGGCGAATTTTTCGCTCAGTCAACGTGCCGATCACATTTGGGAAGGCGTCTCGAGCGCAACCACGAGGTCTCGCCCGATCATCAATACGCGAGATGAACCACATGCCGACGCCGAAAAGTACCGGCGCTTGCACGTCATCGTGGGCGATTCGAACATGTCCGAGACGACCACACTCTTGAAAGTGGGTTCGGCCGACCTCGTGTTGCGCATGATCGAAGCAGGCTTCCCAATGCGCGACATGACGTTGGAGAACCCGATCCGTGCAATTCGGGAGATTTCCCAAGACATTTCCGGCCACAAACTTGTCCGACTGGCGAACGGCCGCGAACTTTCCGCCCTCGACATCCAAGCTGAATACCTCATGCGCGTGAGTGACTTCGTTGATAGATACGGCTATCACAACCCCGTGACCGACCGGATTCTTGACCTTTGGGAACGCGTACTTAAGGCGATCGACTCTGAAGACCATTCGCTAGTAGAACGCGAAATTGACTGGGTGATCAAATACAAACTCCTTGATCGCTACCGCACCATGCGCCAACTCACGTGGTCCGATCCTCGCATCGCGCAACTCGATCTGGCCTATCACGACATTCGACGTGATCGCGGACTGTTCTACCTGCTCGAAAAGCAAGGCGCAGTTTCTCGCGTCGTGAGTGATCTCGATATCTTCCAAGCAAAGAGCGTGCCACCCCAGACGACGCGTGCCAAACTTCGCGGCGACTTCGTAGCTAAAGCGCAAGAGCAGCATCGTGATTTCACTGTCGACTGGGTGCACCTCAAACTCAACGACAACACGCAACGCACGGTCTTGTGCAAGGACCCGTTTCGCGCCGTTGATGAACGCGTTGATCGACTCTTAGAAAGTATGTAAAGCAAGCTAGTTGCCCCAACATGTAGTAAGTGCCAGCGCTTCTTGGGTTGGGATCGCTAACCTTAAATACAAACTTGACTTCTCACGCTAGGAATCCACAGTGCGTCGCATCGCCATCACAGCCATCGTGGCTGTATTTGCCCTCGTTCTTTCGGCTTGTGGAGACACCGGCCCGCTCGCGAAAATCAAAGTCTCCAAAGATGACGCCCCCACCGTGACATTCAGCAAAGACTTCTCCGTCGAAAAGACGGTGTCGCGAGTCATTACCGAAGGTGACGGCGAGAAGCTCAAGAAGGGCGACACCATCAGTTTCGTGTATCTCGCAATGAACGGCCGTACCGCGAAAGAGTTCGACAACACCTTCAAAACCGACCAGAAGACATCCATCACGCTCACCGAGGAAACCACGCTCGCAGGCTTCTACAAGGGCCTTGTTGGGCAAAAAGTTGGCTCCCGCGTATTGGTGGCGTTGGCTCCGGCCGACGGCGCAAAACTCGTGAGTTCGGCCGAGTCGCTCGGACTGAAAGAGACCGACACCATGGTGTTCCTCTTCGACATCCTTGCCAAGGTTCCGACCGAAGCATCCGGCGAACCCAAGAAAGCCCCAGCGAACCTACCTTCCGTCACCTACAACGACGAAGCCCAGCCAACGGGTTTCAAGGCCACGAAAACCAGCGACAAGAAGCTCGCAAAGACCCAGAGCGCCGTCGTCATTAAGGGCAAGGGCGCAAAGGTAAAGGCCGGCCAAACGGTTTCTGCTCACTACATCGGCCAGAAGTACCCCGACGGTGAGATTTTCGACGAATCCTGGACAACCGGCCCGCGTCAGTTCCAGGTGCGTGCCGGAGCGCTCCTCCCGTGCTGGGTTGACGAACTCGTCGGCCAGACGATCGGCAGCCGCGTCATCGTCGCGTGTACGGCTGATGACGCCTACGGCAAGGACGCCAAAGCGCAAGGACTCCCTGAGGGTGCGCTCATCTTTATTGTCGACATTCTTGACGCTTCGTGAGGGTGACTCCTCATGTCTAGACGGAAGAACGAACGTCTCCTCAATCTTTTGTTTGCGCTCATGTCCACGCGGACGTACCTCTCGCGCTCCACATTGAAGGAGATTCTCGAGGAGTACCAATCGCTGGACCAAAGCGCCTTTGAGCGAAAGTTCGAACGCGATAAGGATGATCTGCGTTCCTTGGGTGTTCCTATCGAGGTCGGCCGTAACTCCGAAAACGAAGACGTCGACGGGTATCGAGTCAACCTTGCCGACATCCAATTGCCCGAACTCGACATGAAGCCCGAAGAAGGGGCGATTGTCGCCGTGGCGGCCAAAGTGTGGCAAGGGTCAGCCATGGGTGACGCCGTCACAACGACTCTTCGCAAACTGCAAACCATAGGCATCGACGTCGAGACTGAATCGATTCCACTGCTGACTGCTGAAGTGTCGACCGGTGGCAGCGACGCTATCGAGGCGTTCGTTGAGTCCATCCAAATGCGACGCGTCGTGACCTTCGATTATGCCGATTCGCAAGGCGCCCACACGTCTCGCACCTTGCAGCCGTGGGGGCTACTGAATTGGCGCGACCGTTGGTATGTTGGCGGATTCGATCTCGTCCGGGATGAGCCACGCTTGTTTCGGCTTTCGCGAATAGTCGGGAAACCAAAAGCGACCGGAAAACCCGACGGCTACGAGATCCCCGGGGACGCGAGTTTGCGAGACATCGCGACGAAAATGTTCACGACTGTGGGCGACCGTGAAGCGATCCTGCGTCTTGCGCCGAACCGGTGTCAGACTCTGCGTCAAAAGGCCCGCGCCATCGAGTCGACACCATCAGGTGACATCGCGACCGTCCCATTTTCAGATCTCGAAGATTTCGCAGCGGAAGTCTGTTCGTTTGGTTCTGCCGCACTGGTTCAAGAACCAGCCGATTTGAAGGAACTTGTTATCAGTAAGCTCAAGACGATTGCAGGTGTCGCATGAGTTCTTCAACCCGCCAACTCGAACGCTTGCTCGCTCTTATCCCGTATCTGCAAGCACATTCCTATATCCCGGTTGCTGAACTTGCCGCCGAGTTCGATGTGCCCAAGAAGCTGATTTCTGAAGAAATTCTATTGCTGACCATGACCGGCACGCGAGCTCGCCATGAGGAAATGATCGACCTCGATTGGGACGCCTTCGACAACGGCTTCGCACACATCAGTAACGCCGACTTCTTGGGCCGGCCGCTGCGCTTGACGGTGCTCGAAGGCGCCTCCCTCATGGCAGCGCTCGGAGTGCTTTCCCAATTGGCCGGAAGCGAATACCAGGAACTCATCGATCGCGTATCAGCGAAAATCCACAGCGCCCTGAGTTC
>SSHC01000059.1 GCA_008017265.1 Aeromicrobium sp. | reverse complement strand
GTTTGGGCTGGCGATGGATTACCAACTCTTCCTCGCAACCGGAATGCGTGAAGCCTTCGTGCATGGGTCTTCGGCCCAACTCGCTGTGATTCAGGGCCTGCGAACGGGCCGCTCCGTCGTCATTGCAGCTGCACTCATCATGGTTTCCGTGTTTGGCGGATTTATTTTCGCGCACGACTCAATGATTCGACTGATGGGCTTCGGGCTCGCGTTCGGTGTGTTGATTGACGCTTTCGTAGTGCGACTGTTGCTGATGCCAGCGCTCATGCACCTGCATGGGAAGGCAGTGTGGTGGTTCCCGGCATGGCTCGACCGGATCGTGCCCGATATCGACGTGGAAGGTGCAGCGCTCGAGCGCCGACACCCGCTCCATCACTAAGCGCGCTCGAGTGCGGCGGGTTCGCGTTGGACTCGCAAAATGCGGAAGCCTTTGGCGCTGTGTAAGCGTTCAGTTGGCCACCCTTGCTCGGTGAGCCAACGCTGCAGGCTGTCGGCGCCCAAGTTCTTGCCGACGACGAGGTACGCCAGTCCGCCTGGGTTGAGGCGCGGGAGCCACGTCAACAGCAGTTCGTGGAGGGCTTCCTTGCCGATGCGGATAGGTGGATTCGACCAGATCTGGTCGAAGGTTTTCTCAACCGGAACGTCCGTGGGCGCCAGCACCGTGACCGCAACATCGTGCCGACTTGCGTTTGCTCGAGTCAGCTCACGAGCGCGTTCATTGATGTCAATCGCATGCACCTCGGCGCCGGCCACAGACAGCGTTACGGCGATCGGGCCCCAACCGCAGCCGAGATCCAGAACCGTCGTTCCGGCAGGAGGAGGGTCGCAATAGTCGAGCAGGATTGCTGTGGCTTTGTCCAAGCCGTCCCGAGCAAAGACGCCTGGAGCCGTTTCAAAGTCGCGCTCTTTTCCGCGGATCGTCACAGAAATTGTGGCCCGTTCGCTGGGGAGCGATGGCGTCTCGTCGAAGTAGTGGCTCACTGCTGTGCCTCCCAGTCGCGCCGCACTCGAGCTTTTGCGTTGAGCCGCCACGCCTCGGTCAACAGTTCCTGTAACTCTTGCGCCGGGACGAGTTCAGGTTGAACGAGTACCGCTTGAGTGCCGGTCTTTTCGAAATGTTCGATTGTGTAGAACGGCGAATTCGGATCCGCGATGAGTGCGAGTTTCTCGCTCGGATCTACTTTGAGCGCTATCGACTCTGGCGAATCAGCAGCATCGCGCCACCACGCCACAAGTCGCCCGCCAGTCTTGATTGCCGGGTTGTTCCACGTCGTGGTGAGTTCCGTATCGGGAAACGTGAGCAAGAACCCGACTATGTCGTCCCAGTTCACCAGATTCTCAACATTCGTCTCGACGTTGGCGAGTTTGGGCAACGCGGGCGGCGAGGTCTTCGTCGGCGGGGTAACTGACTTCTTCAAGTACCAGGCCGCCAGGCGGCATCACTTTGACGCGTGGATCGCGTACCTTGCGTTCGAGTATTTCGCCAAGGTCATCTGGGGTGATCTTGCGTTGCCCCACAGCCACCAAACCGCCCATCACCGCACGGACCATCGAGTGACAAAACGCATCAGCCACGAATGTGGTGGCTATTGTTTCGCCGCCACGGACTGTCCGGAGAATCTTAAGTTCGCGAACCGTACTCGCCCCTTCGCGTTGTTTACAGAACGCGGCAAAATCATGTTCGCCGAGTAGCAATAGCGACGCTTGATGCATTAGTTCAATATCGACTGGTGCGGCTAGGGGCGTAATCATGCGGGCTGCCAATGGATCTGGGCCAGCAGCGTGGTCGGTCATGCGGTAGACGTAGCGACGTTCTGTCGCTGCGAATCTGGCATCGAAATCAGGGTGCGCCTCGGTAATGCTGATGATGCGAATGTCGCTCGGCGCGATTCGTCGCAGCCGCCGTTCGAGCACGCCGGGGTGGGTATCTAGATCAACGTGTGCAACTTGGCCGCGGGCGTGTACGCCAGCGTCAGTGCGGCCGGCGACGGTCAGCCGGGCAGGTTCATCGAGACGCAAGATCGTGGAGATCGATTCTTCGAGCACCCCCTGGACGGTGCGCAGCCCCGGTTGGCTTGCCCAGCCTTTGAAATCGGTTCCGTCATAGGCCAAGGCTATTTTCATTCGCACCTGTTTAGGCTATCTGGTTCTAGGGGCCGCGAAACGTTGAGTGTATGTGAAACGCCCGACTCATTAGAGTCGGGCGTTTCAGCAAAGTGCGAGAACCTGATCAGGTCCAGCGTTGTTCGGCGGGAACGAAGTTCAAACCGCGATCGCCGGTGTAGATCTGCTTCGGGCGTGCGATCTTCTGTTCTGGATCGTCTACGAGTTCGAGCCATTGAGCCAACCAGCCGGGTGTGCGACCGATGGCGAACAAGACCGTGAACATTTCCGGTGGGAACTGGAGCGCTTCGTAGATGAGGCCTGAATAGAAGTCCACGTTCGGATATAGCCTGCGCGAAACGAAGTACTCATCTTCGAGCGCGATCTTTTCGAGTTCTTGAGCGACTTCGAGTAGCGGGTTAACGCCGGTGACGTCGAACACGTCGTCGCATGCCTTCTTGATGAGCTTGGCGCGCGGGTCGTAGTTCTTGTAGACGCGGTGGCCGAAGCCCATGAGGCGTTCTTCGCCCTTCTTGACGCCCTCGATGAACGCAGGGACGTTCTCTTTGGTCTTGATGCGAGCGAGCATACGCAAGACCGCCTCGTTTGCCCCGCCGTGCAGCGGGCCGTAGAGGGCAGCGATGCCAGCGCTGACGGCCGAGTAGGGATCGACCTGGCTCGAACCGACAGAACGAACAGCGTTCGTGGAGCAGTTTTGTTCGTGATCGGCGTGCAGGATGAACAAAACGTCGAGTGCCTTAGCCAAGCGCGGATCGGGTGCGTACCGAGGTTCGCTCATCTTGAACAACATGGACAGGAAGTTCTCGGTGTAGCTCAATTCGTTATCGGGGTAGACGAAGGGCTTGCCTTGTGCGTTCCTGAAAGACCAAGCGCCAAGGGTTGGCATCTTGGCGATCATGCGGACGATCTGCTGGTGGCGGATGTCCTTGTCATGGATATTGCGCGCTTCAGGGTAGAAGGTCGAGAGCGCACCGACGCCCGAGAGCAACATGCCCATAGGGTGCGCGTCGTACCGGAAACCCTGCATGAGCGAGCGAACGTTCTCGTGTACGAAGGTGTGGTAGGTGATTTCGTGCTGCCACGAATCGAACTGATCGCGAGTGGGGAGTTCTCCGTAGATGAGGAGGTAGGCGACTTCAAGGAAGCTGGCCGATTCGGCGAGTTGTTCGATGGGGTAGCCACGGTATTCCAAGATTCCGCGATCGCCGTCAATGAAGGTCACGGCACTTCGGGTGGAAGCGGTGTTGGTGAAGCCCGGGTCATAAACCGCGATGCCGTGGTCATCGGCGGTCTTGCCGATCTGACCGAGATCTGCTGCTCGGACCGTTCCGTCGGTAATAGGAATCTCGTATTCCTGGCCGGTTCGGTTGTCGCGAACTGTGAGCGTTTCGTTATTGGTCACGTTGGGTCTCCTGTGACGAGGTCGAATTGGCCGCAGGGTGGCGCAGCACTCCTCTAAACCTAGTCCTGAATGGGTCACTTTGCTACCTTGGGTCAATCGCGGGGGGTCGTTTTGACCGGCGGCAGGGGGAGGGGCTATCCTTGAATGTCGCTGTGCTTCGTCAAGCATGGCTTAAGAACATCCAACGATTTTGTAACGAGAAGGTCACGCCGTGCGCACGTACAGCCCGAAACCTGCTGACATCACCCGTCAGTGGCATGTCATCGATGCCGAGGACGTCGTTCTCGGCCGTCTCGCCGTTGAAACGGCCACTCTATTGCGTGGAAAGCACAAAGCTACCTACGCTCCGCACGTAGACGGTGGCGACTTCGTCGTCATCATCAACGCCGAGAAGGTAGCGCTTTCGGGAAACAAGGCTGTCGACAAGCAAGTTTTCCGTCACAGCGGCTACCCCGGTGGCCTCAAGCAAATTGCTTACGGCGACTTGCTTGAAAAGGATGCGCGCAAGGCGATCGAGAAGTCCGTGCGTGGAATGCTCCCGAAGAATCGTCTCGGCCGTCAGCTCATCACGAAGTTGAAGGTCTACGCCGGCCCGGAACACCCGCACGCCGCACAAAAGCCCCAGCCGTTCGAGATCACGCAGATCTCCCAGTAAGCGAATAGAAGAGCAGGTTTACCGTGGCCGACACCACCACCGAAGAAGTCGAATTTACGACTGACGCCAAGGGCGTTGCTTACACCTCGGAAAGCGCTGGATCCAGTGCTGCAACCGAGATCAACTCGATCATTGCTCCCGCGGGTGCAACCGGTCGTCGCAAGGAAGCTGTTGCGCGTGTGCGCATCGTTCCAGGCACCGGCGTGTGGACGGTAAACGGCCGTCCGCTCGAAGAGTACTTGCCAAACAAGTTGCACCAGCAGATCGCCAAAGAGCCACTCGCGGCTCTTGGTTTGCTTGAATCGTTTGACGTCATCGCACGCGTTTCGGGTGGCGGCATGACCGGCCAGTCCGGCGCGCTCCGTCTTGGCGTTGCTCGTGCACTTAACGCAGTCGATACCGAAGCCAACCGTCCTACCTTGAAGAAGGCCGGACTCCTTACCCGCGATGCGCGCATCAAGGAACGTAAGAAGGCTGGTCTTAAGAAGGCCCGTAAGGCACCTCAGTACAGCAAGCGCTGATTTCGCCGGCATGGGAAGTGTCTTTGGTACAGACGGCGTCAGAGGTCTCGCTAACCGTGACCTCACCGCCGAATTGGCCCTTGATCTATCCGTTGCCGCAGCCCACGTATTGGGTGAGGCCGGCGCCTTTGCCGACCAACGCCCAACAGCCGTCGTAGCCCGCGATCCACGTGCTTCAGGAGAATTCCTTGAAGCGGCAGTGGTCGCGGGTTTGGCGTCTGCGGGGGTGGATGTGCATCGAGTTGGCGTGTTGCCGACGCCTGGCGCAGCGTTCCTGACTGACTACCTCGACGCTGACATGGGCGTCATGATTTCGGCCAGCCACAACGCGATGCCCGATAATGGAATCAAATTTCTCGCACGTGGCGGCGTCAAACTCGCCGACGATATTGAAGCCGCGATCGAACAACGCTTGGAAGAACCGTGGGAACGTCCCACTGGTGCGAATGTTGGCCGAATTGGTGATAGCCACGCCGCGCTTGGCGCTTATGAGCGGCATCTCGTTGAAACGCTGAAACACGATTTAGCCGGATTGACGGTCGTCCTCGATTGCGCCAACGGTGCAGCACACACGGCAGGACCTGATGCGTTTGAGCGCGCCGGTGCCACCGTAATCACGATCCACGCCGATCCAGATGGTCTCAACATCAACGAGAACTGCGGTTCAACTCACATGAGTGACATTCAAGCAGCGGTTGTCGAACACGGCGCGGATGTTGGATTTGCTTTCGACGGAGACGCTGACCGGTGCTTGGCAGTCGATGCTGAGGGCACCTTGGTCGACGGTGACCAGATTCTTGCGATCTTGGCCTTGAAAGGGGAACGCGAAGGCACCCTGAACCACAACACAGTCGTTGGC
>SSHC01000040.1 GCA_008017265.1 Aeromicrobium sp. | reverse complement strand
GCTACGTGCCGCCACGAGTCAGACATTCGACCGGCTCGACTCTGACGGGTGTCAATCGTCCACCGACACAGTCCTGCTGATGTCGAGCGGGGCAGTAGATATCGACGTTTCCCTTACGGAGTTCACCGACGCGCTCACGCACGTCTGCCGGGATCTGGCGTTGCAACTCCTCGCAGATGCTGAAGGTGCCGACCACGAAATTGCCATTCACGTCCTGGGCGCCGCAAGTGAAGCTGACGCACTTGAAGTGGGCCGTTCTGTTGCTCGGAGCAACCTGTTTAAGGCAGCGATCTTCGGTAAGGATCCAAACTGGGGTCGGGTGCTCGCCTCGATCGGCACCACCAACGCGGTCTTCGATGCGTTGGATCTCGATGTTGCACTCAACAACGTCTGGGTATGCCGCAATAGCGGGCCGGGAGAGTCAAAGGACCTTGTCGATCTCGATCCTCGTCACGTGACGGTCACGATCAACCTCAACTCAGGGGCCGCCGAAGCCACTGTTTGGACCAACGACCTGACCCATGCTTATGTCCACGAGAATTCGGCCTATTCAACCTGAAAGCGCACTGATGACAGACGAAGATATGTGGGCTCAAGCCACTACGAAGGCCGCCACCTTGGCGCACGCGTTGCCTTGGCTGAAGGTCTACCACGGCAAGATTGTTGTGGTGAAATACGGCGGAAACGCCATGACAGATCCGCAACTTAAACGCGAATTTGCTGAAGACATTGTGTTCTTGCGGCTCGCTGGTTTCAAGCCGGTAGTCGTTCACGGCGGCGGACCGCAAATCAATTCAATGCTGGAAAAACTGGGTATTGAACCAGAGTTTCGTGGCGGATTGCGTGTAACAACGCCCGAGACGATGGACGTCGTACGCATGGTTCTCACGGGACAAGTAGGCCGGGAACTCGTTGGCCTGCTCAACGCGCACGGGCCAGTTGCCGTTGGGCTTTCGGGCGAAGACGCGGGCCTATTCACAGCTAAACAGGTTATGCCGCTCGTTGATGGCGAACCCGTTGATATTGGTCTCGTTGGTGAGGTCGTTGACGTGCGTCCAGAAGCAGTTCTCGACATCATTGAAGCCGGCCGGATCCCAGTGGTCTCCACTGTCGCTCCCGACGAAAACGGTCAAGTTCTGAACGTAAACGCAGACATTGCCGCGGGTGCTTTGGCGGCGGCGCTAGGCGCCGAAAAACTCCTCGTGCTCACCGACGTTGAAGGCTTGTACGCGAACTGGCCCGATCCCACGGACGTCATCGGCGAAATCAGCCCTGAGGCACTCGAAGAACTCTTGCCTGGCTTATCGAGCGGCATGATTCCCAAGATGAATGCGTGCCTTGATGCGATCCGCGGGGGAGTGAAACGAGCGACTGTTGTCGATGGTCGCGAATCGCACTCGGTGCTGCTCGAAATTTTCACCGATGAAGGCGTCGGCACGCAGGTCTTACCTGGTGCGCAAACTCGAATCCGCACTGCACGCAGTTCAAACGACAAGGTCGACTCATGACCGGGATCGTGGCACACACGCGCGCACCACGGGCTAGCTCTGCCGAGTATCTTGAACGGTATAAGGCTTCGGTCATGAACACCTTCGGTGAACCGCAACGTGTGCTCGTTCGAGGCGAGGGCTCACGCGTTTGGGATGCTGACGGAAACTCTTACCTCGACTTACTTGCCGGCATTGCAGTCAATGCCTTGGGTCACGCACACCCGGCGCTCACCGAATCAGTAACGACACAAATGCAGACGCTTGGTCACGTCAGCAACTTTTTCGCGACGGAGCCGCAAATTGTGCTGGCTGAACGACTCTTGGCGATCGCGCGGGCATCGGGGGACGGACACGTTTTCTTCACCAACTCGGGCGCCGAAGCGAACGAAGCCGCCTTCAAAGTCACACGCAAAACCGGGCGAAAAAAGATCCTCGTGCTTGAGGGTAGTTTCCACGGGCGAACGATGGGCGCGTTGGCACTGACCTCGAAAGCCGCGTATCGGGAACCTTTCGAGCCATTGCCTGGCGAAGTCGAATGGCTGGAGTTTGGCGATCTCGATGCGCTGACGAACGCGATCGACGAGACTGTCGCTGCTGTCTTGATTGAGCCGATCCAAGGTGAAGCAGGCGTCCGTGTCGTGTCCGATGAGTATCTGCAGAAGGCGCGCGCGTTGACGACAGCGAACGGGACGTTGCTATGGCTTGACGAAGTGCAAACCGGAATCGGCCGTACGGGTGCTTGGTTTGATCACTTCAGGGCCGGCATCAAACCTGACCTCATCACAGTGGCGAAGGGCCTCGGCGGCGGTTTCCCCGTTGGCGCTTGCATTGGATTGGGTACGGCCGGAGAACTCCTCGCGCCGGGTAACCATGGAACCACGTTCGGTGGGAATCCGCTCGCTGCTGCAGCTGCCAACGCAGTCTTGTCTGTAATTGAGGCGGACGGGCTCCTTGCGCGAGCCAACGAACTCTCGGCCGTCATTCGAGCGGGACTGCTTGCCCATCCGAATGTCGTTGACGTCACGGGAAGAGGGCTCCTTTTGGGCATTGTCCTTTCTGAACCCGTCGCAGCAAAGGTTCAGATGGCGCTCCTTGACGCAGGCGTCATCGTGAACGCGCCGACTCCCGACCGCATTCGGCTCGCGCCTCCGTTGACGCTCACGGACGACGAAGCAAACGCGGCAATCGCGACAATAAGCACTGTAATTTCGGAGGTATTCGCATGAGGCACTTTTTGAGGGATGATGATTTGAGCCCGGCGGAGCAAGCCGAAGTGCTTGAGTTAGCGGCGGCAATGAAAACCGAGCCTTATGCACGTAAACCGTTGGCCGGCCCCCAGACTGTCGCCATTATTTTTGACAAGTCGTCCACTCGCACACGCGTTTCGTTCTGTGTGGGAGTTGCCGACTTGGGGGGCAACCCACTCGTGATGGAAACATCTTCGACTCAAGCCGGGCGAGGCGAACCCATTAGCGATACGGCTCGAGTTCTGGGTCGGATGACGAGTGCGATCGTGTGGCGTACCTATGAGCATTCGAATCTGGAAAGCATGGCCGAATATGCGGGTGTGCCAGTCATCAATTCTTTGTCGGACGACTTTCATCCCTGCCAAATCTTGGCCGACTGGTTAACCATCAAGGAACACAAAGGCGCTTTGGCTGGCTTGACGGTTGCCTATGTTGGCGATGGCGCCAACAACATGGGTCAGTCGTACATTTTGGGCGGTGCGACCGCGGGCATGCATATGCGTATCGGTGCTCCCGAAGGTTATTGGCCGGCCCCGCAGATTGTTGACGATGCGCGGCGAATCGCCAGTGAGACGGGCGGCAGCGTCACCTTGACAACAGACCCTGTTGAGGCAGTGCTTCAGGCAGATGTCGTCATCACGGATACGTGGGTTTCGATGGGCCAAGAAGCTGAAAAGGCCGAACGAATCGCGTTGTTTGGCGACTATTCAGTTGACGCATCGTTGATGGCCGAGGCGAAACCAGATGCCATTGTGTTGCATTGCCTCCCTGCCTACCGAGGTCTAGAAATTTCGGCAGACGTTCTGGACGGTCCGCAAAGTGTCGTCTGGGATGAAGCTGAGAACCGGTTGCACGCACAAAAAGCGATACTGGCATGGCTCCTCGACAAGTAATCCCGGCGACGAAGCCAGCGCGGCAGCAACTCATCATTGAGTTACTGAGCGCCCAAGCCGTGCATTCTCAGGGCGAACTTGTGGATATTCTTGAACGCAGGGGAGTCTCGGCCACGCCGTCCACGGTTTCGCGTGATTTAGATGAGCTTGATGCCGTTCGAGTTCGAGGTGCTGACGGTGCACTGGTCTACGCGGTTCCGGCCGACGGCCCGAATGCAGGTGCTCACGCTGGCACAGGCGCACAAGCACAACAGAAGTTGGCGCGCGTGTTGCGGGATTTGCTCATTTCCGCCGAAGCGTCCGCGAACCTCGTTGTACTTCGGACCCCGCCAGGCGCCGCCCAATTCCTCGCGTCGGCTTTAGACCAAACGAATCTGCCCGATGTGCTGGGTACCATCGCGGGTGATGACACAATTTTGATAATTTCTCGGGATCCGGCCGGTGGATCCGACCTAGCCAACGACCTCGCTCAACGTGCCCGTAAGGTGCCAAAAGATGACTGATAACGAAGACACCCGACTATGGGGCGGACGGTTCGCCTCAGGCCCCTCGCCAGAACTCACCGCGCTTTCGCGGTCAACGCATTTCGATTGGCGATTGGCTCCGTACGATTTGGCCGGCTCACGGGCACATGCCAAAGTCCTCCATGCGGCAGGCTTGCTCACTGAGGCGGACCTGGACGCGCTCATCGCTGGAATCGACGAACTCGAAAACGATGTGCGCGCCGGATCGTTCCTCCCGCAACCTGCAGACGAGGACGTTCACACAGCCCTTGAACGTGGTCTGCTTGAACGGCTTGGCCTCGAACTTGGCGGGCGACTCCGCGCAGGTCGTTCGCGCAATGACCAGGTCGCGACGTTGTTCCGCGCCTATTTGCGTGATCACGGTCGGCAGATTTCAGTCCTAGTGCGCGAACTGATCGAAGCCATCGCGGGCCAAGCCGAACGGCATCTCAATGCGCCTATGCCGGGCCGTACACACCTACAGCACGCGCAGCCGGTGTTGCTTTCGCACCACTTGCTGGCCCACGCTTGGCCGCTGGTTCGCGATCTGGACCGGTTGGCCGAGTGGGACGCACGCGTCGCTGCTGAGTCGCCCTACGGTTCGGGCGCGCTCGCAGGTTCGTCACTTGGGTTGGATCCCGAAGCGGTTGCCGCCGACTTGGGCTTCACCGGCTCGGCTGCCAACTCCATCGATGGCACGGCGTCACGTGACTTCGTTGCTGAGTTCGCCTTTGTCGCAGCGCAGATTGGGGTCGACGTTTCGCGTCTGGCCGAGGAAGTCATTTTGTGGAACACAAAAGAGTTCGATTTCGTGCGCCTCCATGACGGCTATTCGACTGGGTCGAGCATCATGCCACAAAAGAAGAACCCCGATATTGCCGAACTTGCGCGTGGTAAGGCAGGTCGATTGATTGGAAATCTCAGCGGTCTCCTCGCAACGCTCAAGGCACTTCCGTTGGCATACAACCGCGACTTGCAAGAAGACAAAGAACCCGTTTTCGACTCAATCGACACGCTCGAAGTTCTGTTGCCGGCCTTCTCCGGGATGATCGCAACGATGCAGTTCAACACGGAGCGCATGGCTGAGTTGGCTCCGCAGGGGTTCGCTCTCGCAACAGACATCGCCGAGTGGCTTGTTCGCGAAGGCGTTCCGTTCCGGGATGCGCACGAGATCTCAGGCGCTTGCGTTCAAACGTGCGAGCGTCGTGGGATCGAGCTGTGGGACCTCAGCGATGAGGACTTCGCTGCAATTTCCGAGCACCTAGTCCCAACGGCCGACGGTCGCACTGTTCGCGAGGTATTGACAGTGAAAGGCTCGATTGGTTCACGGTCAGGGCGTGGCGGTACCGCGCCAGCGCGAGTCACTGAGCAACTAGCGGAGTTGCGTAGCCGGATCTGAGTTACCAGCGATTGCGGGCTTCTTCTGCCCAACCGACGAGCCCATCGAGCGTGTAGCGGTTGCCGTCGTTATCGGCCGCCCAACCGGTCCACGTGCCGAATGCTTGATGGATTCGAGTTCCGATCACGCCGAGCTCGGTGACTGCCCTACGGCGATGGAACGGAGTGAGGACCGCATCCAGCTGCGGCCCGTGCACACGCCACGGCGCAGCGGCATCGGCGAGGTCGTATTCCCACGTGAGTTCTTCCGGCCAGTAGTGGAGTCGCCCGTTGACGAACAGGCCGTTCTCGGTTGAGCCAGTACCGTCGGTCCACTTTCCACCGACTTGCAGGCCGAGTGTGACGCCGTCGACTGATTTGCCATTTCCGGTACCCCAGTTCCAGGTCATCCGGTAGGGCCAAATGCCGCGGCCGCGATCGAGCACGGCGAACGCGTTGCTCAATTCGATGGTTTGGCCAGCGATCGTTACCGTACCGGTGGCGGGACGGTTCAAGTCTTTAAGCGTGTACTGAAACTGTTTCGTGTTCCATGGGACTACGACGCCTAACGCGTCGCTGCCCACGCCCACGTTCACATCGAGCTCAACGTTCTTAGCTGAGGCCTGAAGCCTCGTTCCGGTAATTGAATCTGTGAAACGCAATCGACCTGCGGTAGCTGTCATGGGTGGAAGTTCGTCGGACAGTCGCTGCCTCATTGGGCCGAGTCCGATCGAGGATCGGACTGTCTCAGTATTGGTGCTGCAGTCGAGTACGTAGATGTCCATGAGATGCGCATAGCTCAGGTCAGCGAGGGTCAATCCGATGAAGTACTCGTCGCTCCACACGCCCCAGTACTCCCAGCGCTTCGTGCGTCCGGGTGAACGCAAATTATTGCTGCGGTGCAGCGGAGTTCGCGTCCACCCGACCGAATCAGGGTTCAGACGAGAGTTCACGACGAGTTCGACAGGCTCAGTAATCTCCGGTTGCATACGATGCAGCCTAACGGCGGTTTACGTTACTTGTCGCTCGCTACGCTCGGAGATGTGAACGATGTTGTGGCACGTGCACAGGATTTACTCGGACGAACGTTCCGTGCGCATGGCGTTACCGCTGTGATTACTGAAGTTGAGGCGTACGGCGGAATAACTGATCCGGCCTCGCACGCCTTTGTGCGGACGCCACGGTCCGAGATCATGTATGGACCGTCCGGACGTCTGTACGTGTATCGCATCCACGGTCATCATGCAGCAAACATCGTGACGGGTCCGCAAGAGGTCGCTGCTGCAGTCTTGTTGCGCGGTGCCCGGATCATTGATGGGCTCGACCTTGCCTATCAGCGACGCGGAGTCGTTCCAGAACACCAGTTGGCGCGCGGGCCCGGCAATCTTGCCAAAGCCTTAGGCATCACGATGGCTGATCGTGGATCGGACGTGACGGCGGGCCCGGCAATCATTCTGGGGGAGCGGGCGATTGGCCCGGAGCCACTCGCCGGTCCGCGCGTCGGGGTCAGGCGTGCTGCTGACCGTCCGTGGCGTCTGTGGCTTCCAGATGAGCCGTCAGTTTCGGCGTATCGTCGTCATCCGCGGGCTGAACCATAGGTTCGGAAGACTCTGTGTCTTCCAAAACTGATTGCGGCTCAGGAACGGCGCAGACACCGTCAGTACATACGAGGTTCGAATCGCCGACGATTTCGAGTGGTTCAGTCATTGACGATCACGTCCCAATCGGTGCCCATGACTGCCGCAGCCAAAAAACTGTTGAAGACGGTGATGTATCGCGTATGTGTGCGATCGTTCATCACTCCCAACAAGGCGGTTCGTGCTGCACTTCGCAAGTCCTGGACGTGCGGATTGTGCTCAAACGTCCACGTACCCATTTTTTTTAAAGTCGAATCTTTCACAATGGATTCGGCTCCAACGATGTCCAGCAGTCGCGCCGTAGGAAGTTCCTCTTGGATGGCGACGAGGATCTTGAGCAGGGGGTCGTCATCCTTGATTTGGCCGTGCGGATCGCAGTTTTCGATGTACACGTCATCAAGCTCCCGCTGCCCGAGCCACTCTTTGACGGCCACGGGGTCCGACTGTTCAATCACCGTGTAATCGATCGTTGCGAGCCTCTTATCTTCATCCAGATCGAGCACGACGATGCCCGTTTGGTCAATGGCCGGAGCAACCCCCGCGAGGGCAAATCTTCCCATCTATTTCCTTTCGAAAGCGATAGTAAGTTCAGTCGCCAACTTCTTCGACGGCGCGGTTCAAGACGTCGATAAAGGTCTGCGGGCTTTGTGCTCCAGCAACACCGAAACGCATGTTGAACGCAAAGAACGGTACGCCACTGATGCCCATTTCTCGGGCCTTCTCGATGTCTTGGGTTACGTCGTTGGCATAGGTCTCGGACGCGAGCGCTTGCGAGAAATCTTCCGCAGACAATCCCACCTCGGTGCCGAGTTTTACGAGTTCGTCGATACGTCCGACGTGTTTTCCTTCAATGAAGTAAGCGCGTAACAGTCGTTCCTTAAGTTCGCTCTGTTTACCGTGAACTTTTGCGTAATGCAGTGCCTCGTGGGCTTTGCGCGTGTTCGTGTGTTGCAATGCCGAAAAATCGTATGTAAGACCTTCGTCAGCAGCGATCTGAGTCACCTGATCAAGCATCTGCTGGACTTGCTCGGCTGGCATTCCTTTGTGCTTGACGAGGAAGTCGACTTCGCTTCCTTCGAAATCGGTCGGCGTGTCTGGCGCCAGTTCGAAACTGTGGTACTCAATCTCGACCTCGTGATCGGTCTGTGCGAGGGCTGCCTCGAGTCGACGCTTGCCGATGAAACACCAAGGGCACGCAATATCGGACCAAATATCAATTTTGATGGATGCCATACCTAGGTTCAACTCACACTCGGCGTAGTTTATTTCCGCACAGCAGACACGGTAACCTCAAGACATGACGATCGCCGCAGCATTTCGACCAGACGACTTTGGGCACGCAGCAGTTCGCTGGGCGGCAGCCGAAGCTGCTGCCAATAAGGAAAAGTTGGTCATCATCACGGTGGCCGAAATCGATCCTGAGTTCGAGACAGCTGAACCGGTCGACCTGACCGAATACACCGAGCGCTTCGAACTCGAGGGCATCGATTACGAGATTCGCTCAGCGGCGTCCTTGTCGGTCTCTGATGTTGTTATCGACGAAGCGGTCGATGCGGGCGCGGAACGTCTCGTAATCGGCATTCGTAAGCGGACTCCGGTCGGCAAGATGCTGATGGGGCGCGTCACACAGATGATCCTGCTGGATGCTCCAATGCCAGTTATTGCCGTCAAGCCCTAGTTGTTTTCGGTCGTGCAGGGGATCTCTTCTGGCGCCTCATCTCCTCGGC
>SSHC01000004.1 GCA_008017265.1 Aeromicrobium sp. | reverse complement strand
GGGAAACTCAACCAGATCGGCACTCCGCTCGCGGCGCCGAACGTCGCAACCACAGCAGCAACCGTGACACTCGCGGCCACCAACAAGCCAAGCTTTACTTTGACGGACCGCACCGCATCCAAGGGACTCGCGCTCATGAGTTCGCTCCAATTTCGAGAGCGTAACCGACTCCGTGCACCGTACGGATGAGATCAGAGCCGAGTTTGGCGCGCAGGCCTTTGATGTGACTGTCGACCGTGCGCGTGCCTGAAGCGTCAGCCCAGTCCCAGACTTCCGCCAAGAGTCGTTCTCTCGTCAACACTTCGCCAGGGGCCCCCGCCAAGCAGGCCAACAGGTCGAACTCTGTCGGCGTCAAATGGATCTCGTCGCCTCGCACGTGCACACGTCGGGTTTTGGGATCGAGGCTAAGCGGCCCAAGTTCCTGAACCTGGCGATCGGCGGCCACAAGTTCAGCCGCCCGGTCTACCCGCCGGAAAAGTGCCGCCACTCGGGCAACGAGTTCACGCATCCGAAACGGCTTGGTCAGGTAGTCGTCGGCACCGACTGCCAAGCCGACCAGAACGTCGGTTTCGTCGTCGCGCGCCGTGAGCATCAATACAGGCACGGGTCGGATCGCTTGAATTTGGCGGCACACTTCGTGCCCGTCAAAGCCCGGCAACATCACGTCGAGCACGACGAGGTCTGGTTGCTCGTCAGTGAACGCCTTGACTCCCGTCGGGCCATCGAACGCCCGCACGACGTCATATCCTTCGGCCCTGAGTCGATCAAAGACGGCATCGCTGATGGTTGGTTCATCCTCAACGAGCAGGATGCGGCGAGTTGTCATGCCTCCAATCTAGGAGGTCGAACCGGTAGATCTGGCGGACAAGGTGTGAAGATTTTGTGCAGGTCTGCGTCTGGCGGTCACGTCCGGCCACGTATGCTGGTTCTAGCCCCCCGCGTGGCGGCACATCACCCAACTCCCCCAGGGCAGGAATGCAGCAAGGGTAAGTGATCCCTGTCGGGTACGCGGGGGGTCCTTTCATGTTCAGACATGTCCAGACCCCGCCGCGAACCCGCAGTCACACTTTGAGGGAACCTCAGCCGATCGGGTCGAGCACTCCGTGTTCACCCACGACAGCTGCGAGGCGCGCCCGATGGAACGCACCGTCACCGATCACGTGCTCGATCGCAGTCAACCGCGCCAAATGGTGGCCCACACTGTATTCAGCGGTCATCGCAATGCCGCCATGCAGTTGCACCGCGTCTTGACCGATATGGCGTCCAGCCACACTCACTTGCAGCGCTGCCTGCGAGGCTGCCGAAGCAACCGCTTCAGGAGTCGAGCCTTCGTCGGCTGCCACGATGGTCGCCCAGGTGATGACGCTACGCGCTAACTCGAGTGCCACATACATATCCGCGGCCCGGAAGTTCAACGCCTGGAACGAGTTGAGCGTGACTCCGAATTGCTTGCGCGTCTTGAGGTAGCCCACGGTGGTTTCGAGGCAGGTTTGCATGGAACCGAGCGCCTCGTGGGCGTAGGCGATGCGCGCCCTATCGAGGGCAAGATTCAATACGCCTGCCTGATCGCCGCCCGCACCCAAAGGTTCAGCCGGGGTGTTGGTGAACGTGACTGTGCCCGAACGCGAACCGTCGATCGAGCGAACAGTCTCGACGCTGTAACCATCGCGGACAACGAACAAGCGGGTGCCTTCTGCCGTGGCAGCCGACACGATCAATACATCGGCACGTTCGGCTTGCACGACGGGCGCCTTCACGCCGTTGAGTACGCCGTCGGCAAACGTGACCGCGCTGGGCGTCGTGCTCCAGCGCGAACCGGGCTCAGCCCAAGCCACGATCGCGAGGGTGGAACCGTCAGCGATTGATTCACTCAATGCTTCATCCCCGACAGCGGCAGCAAGACCACCGGCAAACACGACCGCTTCCACGAACGGGTCTGGCGCGATGACTTTGCCGAGTTCTTCAGCCACGAGCGAGGTCTCAACCGCGGTTGCCTCGAACGGCAAACTCAAGAGTCCCATCTCGGCCAACTGTTCCCAGGCAGCAAAGCCTGGTTCGGTCTTGGTGATGGCGCGGCGAGTTTCCGACGAATCGTAGACGTTCGAGATCAGGTCGCGAGCAGCCTTGACGAGTGCTTTTTGTTCAGCGTCAATAGTGAAATCCATGTCAGAGCCCCAGAATCGTGCCAGCGATGATCGTGCGCTGGATCTCGTTGGAACCTCCATAAATGGAGGTCTTGCGGTTGTTGAGGTAAACCAAGCTGAGGTGATCAGCCACAGCGGCGGGGCCTTCAATATCGACGGCCAGTTCGCTGACCGCTTGGGTCAACACGGAGCCCTTGATCTTCAAGACGCTCGATACCGGATCGGGTCGGCCCTTGTCGGAGTTCGCGGCCACCCGTAGTGCGGTGAGGTCGAGTGCGAGCACTTGGTTTTCCAGATCGACGATGCGTTCGGCGAACTGCTCAAACACGCCCAACTCTTTTGCACGTTCTTTGGTTTCGGCCAGCACACGCTTGGTGCTGCCGACACGTGCGATGCCAACGCGTTCGTTGCCGAGCAGGAACTTGGCGTAATCCCAGCCCTTGTTTTCTTCACCAACGAGGTTCTCGACCGGCACGCGCACGTTATCGAAGAACACTTCGTTCACTTCCACGCTGCCGTCGATCAACTCGATCGGGCGAACCGTGAGGCCGGGTGTGGTCATGTCGATCAGCAAGAAACTGATGCCCTGTTGACGTTTAGCCGCTTCAGGGTTGGTGCGCACGAGGGTGAAAATCCAGTCGCCGTACTGGCCGAGCGTGGTCCAGGTCTTTTGACCGTTGACCACATAGTGATCGCCGTCTTTGATAGCGGTGGTGCGCAGCGAGGCGAGGTCCGAGCCGGCGTCGGGTTCTGAGAATCCTTGCGACCACCAAATGTCCATGTTCGCGGTTGCAGGCAAGAAACGTTCTTTGATTTCTTGCGAACCGAACGTGGCGATCACGGGACCCACCATCGAAGCGTTGAACGCCAAGGGTTCGGGTACGCCAGCCAACTGGAGTTCTTCGTGCCAAATGTGCTTCTGCAGTTGCGTCCAATCACGGCCGCCCCATTCGACGGGCCACGCAGGCACCGCCAAACCGGCAGCGTTGAGGATCCGCTGCGACTCGACCATCAATTCCTTGGTCGGTTCTTCTTGGTTAATCACCGAGTCACGGATCCATTGGGGAACCTGCGTGGTGAAAAATGTCCGCATCTCTTCGCGGAATGCCTGATCTTCGGCAGACAATTGAAGTCTCATCGAGAGCCCTTTCGAGATAAGCGCTTGCTTAGTTACACCGTACGCCTCCTTGCCAACGACCGCCAGCGGGGAAACTCGTTCGGTTTCTGTCGGCCAATGTGAATCAGGGGTTTAGGGTGTGAACACCCACTAGTTTTGCAAGGAGAAAACATGTCGACATGGACTTCGGACTTCCTCGGGCCCGAATATGAACAACGCACGATCGATTTGGGCACTGATCCCGACGGCGAAGGCACCATTTCTGCCACGCTCGTGCGACACGTCGGCACAGTAGACCCCACCGAAGCAAAGCAAGCGGTGATCTACGTGCACGGGTTTACCGACTATTTTTTCCAAACCGAACTCGCCGAATTTTTCGCCAATCGCCAGATCGCCTTTTATGCGCTCGATCTTCGCAAGTGTGGACGTTCGCGCAGCGCCGGCCACACTCCCCACTACATTTCTGACCTTCGCCTCTATGACGCAGAACTGAATGAAGCCGTCAAGATCGTGGGCGAGGAAGCACCAAACGCGAAGATTGCGTTCATGGCCCACTCAACGGGCGGGCTCGTCGTGCCGTTGTGGCTTGATCGGGTGAACACGCTGCCACGCGGCGTGGACGCCTACAACCTCAATGGCCTCATCTTGAATAGCCCCTGGTTCGACATGCAGGGCGGCACTCTCATTCGCGAGGTTGGCACGCCGCTCGTGCGGTTGTTGTCGCTTGCGATTCCGAAGAAGGCACTGCCTGTCGGCGAAACGACTGCCTATGGCGAGAGCCTGCACGCCTCACATTCGGGAGTGTGGAAGTTTGACACCGATCTCAAGCCCGTTGAAGGATTCCCGATCCGCATCGGCTGGATCAACGCCGTGCGGCGCGGCCACGCAGCCTTCCAGCGTGGGCTCAACGTGGGTGTGCCGTCGCTGGTGATGCGCTCGGCCCGTTCGCACGGGACGCGAACCGTCAACAAGAAATCGATGGAAACTGACATTGTGCTCGACGTTCGTCAGATCGCCAAGTGGGCTGGCTGCCTCGGCAACTCGGTGACGTCTGTGCCGATCAAGGAAGCCATGCACGACATTTTCTTGTCGCGCGATGACGTGCGCGAGCACGCCTATGCGGTCATGGGCGACTGGATCGACCAGAATCTCGCTTCTTAAATGCAAGCGTTCCGTGAAAAGGTTTCACGCTCTCAACACGCGTGTCAGATTGGCTGACTAGGGTATTACTCGTGGACGCACCTCTCGCTTTATATCGCCGTTATCGGCCCGAAACGTTTGCCGAAGTGATCGGCCAAGATCACGTGACGGGTCCGCTGCGTCAGGCGCTTGCAGCAAACAAGGTCAACCACGCCTATTTGTTTAGTGGTCCGCGCGGTTGCGGTAAAACGACGAGTGCCCGCATTCTGGCGCGCGCGTTGAACTGCGAGAAAGCCCCGATTTCGGATCCGTGTGGCGAATGCCAGAGTTGTCGCGACTTGGCGCGCGGCGGGCCGGGCAGTATCGATGTCATCGAGATCGATGCGGCGAGCCACGGCAACGTTGATGACGCCCGCGAACTGCGCGAGAAGGCATTTTTCGCGCCGGTCAACAGCCGCTACAAGGTTTACATCATCGACGAGGCCCACATGGTTTCGACGCACGGTTTCAATGCACTGCTCAAACTCGTTGAAGAACCGCCGCCACACCTGAAGTTCATTTTTGCCACGACTGAGCCTGAGAAGGTCATTGGCACGATTCGTTCGCGCACCCACCAGTACCCGTTCCGGCTGGTGCCGCCGCGCCTCTTGACTGACTATTTGCAGAAACTGTGTGACGCTGACGGCGTCAAGATCGATCCGGCCGCGCTGCCCCTCGTGGTGCGCGCTGGTGGCGGTTCCGTGCGCGACACGCTCAGCATCCTTGATCAACTGATGAGCGGCGCGCCTGCCGAAGGCGTGACATATGAGCTCGCCACCCAATTGCTCGGCTATACGCCCGATGCGCTCATTGATGAAGCGATCGCCGGATTTGCTGCGTTTGACGGTCCTCGCGTTTTTGGGGCGATCGATCACGTCATGGAAGCGGGCCAAGACCCGCGTCGATTCACCGAAGACTTGCTGCAGCGGTGGCGTGACTTGGTGGTTTTGACAGCCGTGCCACAAGCCATCGAGACGGGCTTGTTGGATCTGCCTGGCGACCGTGCTGAGGCCTTGCGTTCTCAAGTCAGTTTGTTCGCTCCGAGTGCGCTCGTGCGAGCCGCAGACATCGTCGCCGAAGCACTCGGAAACTTGCGGGGCGCAACGGCTCCCCGGATGATGCTCGAACTCATGTGTGCGCGCATTTTGGTTCCGGCTGTTGATAGTTCGCCCGAGTCGATGGCGGCCCGGTTAGATCAACTAGAGGCGGCCTTCGCCGCTGGCGCTACTGCAGATCGTCCGGCTACCACTGCCGTTCCGGCCGCCGCGCCTGCACCTGCGTCTGAGCCTGAGCCTGTGGTCCAGATACCACCTGTGGAAGCGAGTCCTGAACCCACACCAGTGCCAGAACCAGCACCAGTGCCTGAGCCGGAGCCCACGCCAGAACCAGAACCTGCACCTCCTACGCAGGAACCCACACCTGCACCACCCAAACCCGCCCCTGCCAGCCCGACCACCGTCAGCCCTGTCGCGAGCGCCCCATCCTCAGGCACCTCGACAACGGCCGACTTCCGTCAATCTTGGCCAAACGTACTTTCGGCCGTTCAACGTATCCGCCGGTTCACATGGGTGCTGCTCAACCAGAACGCACAAGTCGTGTCGCTTGATGGCAACGTCCTGACGATCGGTTTCGTGAATGCGGGCGCACGCAATTCCTTCGAATCGGGTTCGTCGGCAGCAGATTTGCAAGCGGCGATCACTCAAGTCACCGGTCAGACACTCAAAATCGAATCCATAATTGACCCCGCAGCGAATCCCACGCCCGCGTCGGCGCAGCCTGCCGCATCACCATCACCTGCACCCACCGAGACTCGCGTATCGGCAGGAGCCGAGCAGGCACGTGAAGCCTTGAGCGCTCCGGGAGTCGTGCCCGAAAAAATCAACCCCGACGATGCCGTATCGATGAACGATCCGGTCATCGAAGAGAGCAGCGCCGGCGTTGAAGAACTTCTCGCCGAACATCTAGGTGCCGAGATCATTGACGACCCCTACGCACAGTGAAACGTTCACTGAACGGCTAGATCTCAGCGCTTCGCCCACCGAAGTGCTTCGGCGGTTTCGTGGTCGTGACCGTCTCGTGGCGCTCATCGGCTCGTGGAGTTTCGGCGAAGCACTCATCGCTTTCGAGCCGTCCCGAACGCTGCACAATCTGGTTGATCTGGATGGGCCCGCGCTTCGGGGTTCCGGTGTTGGCGGGGGCTGGATTGGCGCACTCGGCTACCAATTTGGCCGGACGCTAGAAGCACTCGGCCCCATTCCCGAACGCCCGTTTCCGCAGGCTGATCTGCGCTTCGGCTATTACGAATGTGCTCTCCGGTTGACGAACGGGAATTGGTTCCTCGACAGTCTCGCCCCCCTCGATCCTGCCAAGCGTGCGGACATTCTCGCGGCCCTCAACAACCCCGCCGAACCCGAGCCGTACACGCTGACTCCCTTCACGATGCAGCCCACGCCAGAAGACCACATTGGGGCCGTCGCCCGGGTTCGTGAACACATTTTCGCGGGCGACATCTTTCAAGCGAACCTGTGCACGCGGCTCGAGTCGGAGTTTGATGGTGACCCTCTCGACGTGTTTTGCGCCGGTATCGAGCAACTGAAGCCTGCGTTTGGCGCGTTTGTTTCCGGACCCGACGGGGCGCTAGCGAGCTTCTCCCCCGAACTGTTCTTGCGCCGTGCTGGCGACTCGATTATTACTTCCCCGATCAAGGGCACCGCGCCACTGACCACCGACCCGCACGAGCTCACGAGTTCAGCAAAGAACCGTGCCGAGAACATCATGATTGTTGACCTCATGCGCAACGATTTGGGTCGCATTTGTCAGCCGGGTTCGGTGCGAGTCCCCGCACTCACTCGGCTCGAAAAACACTCGGTCTGGCATCTGGTTTCTGACGTCACCGGAACGCTGCTGCCTGGCACGAACGATTCAGACGTGCTCTCCGCGACCTTCCCGCCCGGTTCGGTCACAGGTGCGCCAAAGATTCGAGCCATGCAACTCATCAACGAAATTGAAACCACCGCGCGTGAGGCCTATACGGGTGCGATCGGGTTAGTGAGTCCGGTGGCCGGGATGGAGCTCAACGTCACCATTCGCACCTTCGAGTTTGCTACCGATGCGTACGGTCAGCAGCACGTGTGGCTTGGGGTCGGCGGCGGCATCGTGGCCGACTCGGATCCGCACGATGAACTTGCCGAATGTTTGCACAAAGCGCGTCCGCTGATTGACGCGATCGGTGGCTCCCTGCCGTTGGACGAGCAGTCGACTGGTGGTGGCGAACTAGTCGTGCATCCGCAAGCGCCCGCACCTCACGCCAACGTGGACGCGGGGGTGTTCGAGACTCTGCTTGTTGAGGATTCGGTCGTGTTCGATCTGGACGCGCACATTGCACGCCTCAACACGAGCACTCGTGCTCTGTACGGGCGTTCAGTCACTGCCGGGCTTGCCGAACGGGCGCGCACAGCCACTGGCTCACTCACGGGCACACATCGCCTCAACATCACGGCAGTGCCGTCAGACGTGGGTACTCAGGGGCCGCTCGACGTACAGATTTCAACGTCCGCTCACGATCCGTCACCGCAGTCGTGGACGCTCGTGCCCCGCATCCTGCCCGGCGGATCTGGCGATCACAAGTGGATAGACAGGGCGTTGCTTGCCAGTACAGGCGACCATGAACCACTGCTTATTGATACCGACGGAAGCCTGCTCGAAACTGCGCGTGCGAACGTCTTCCTCGTGCTCGATGACGGCCTCCATACGCCGCCGCTCGATGGCCGTATCCTGCCCGGCACGATGCGCAGGAAGGTCATCGAGCGCGCCCATGCTGCTGGCATCCCCGTTTTTCAACACCGCCTCACGAG
>SSHC01000108.1 GCA_008017265.1 Aeromicrobium sp. | reverse complement strand
CGCTGACCGCCGCCTGCCGGATGGTGCTGCAGTGCAAGGTTTTGGCCCCTTTGACCGCAGTAAACCGCGGTAATGAGAGAATCACCAGTGTTCGCTTTCGCCTCGCGCTCGAGCGGGCAAGGAGGGGGGCCGGAGTAGCCGATCGGAACCGCGTTGAAGGCGGTCGCTGGCAGGCAATGTCAGCCGCGGGTTCGAATCCCGCCCCCTCTGCGTGACTCAATACCGGATCCGCCGAGCCTACGGGTTGATGACAACAGGCGTTCTCTTCATCATCGCTGCGGTGGCCGTTATCGCATGGTTCCTCGTGCGCGGGGCCCTCGATGACTCCACTTTGCTCGACTCCATCGTCGGCATCGCCGTGGCGATTCTCGCCCTCGGTGCCGTGATCTTAAACGTCCGCCAACCAGTCTTGCTTACGCTCGATCCCATCGGGTTTCGAGGCCGCAAGTTTGATGGCACGTGGCGCGACATTGAAGACGTCTTTCTGAAAGACGGCATCTTGGGCATCACGACAACGGCAAACATGACCTACGAAGTTCCGTTGAAGTACTTCGAAGTGGACGATCAGCGCAATATTGTGGCTGAGGTGTACGGGCGTCTCAACGAGGCTCACCGGTATAAGCGATTCGAAATCCCCAGTGAGTGACGTGCCCACTGCCTCTGGGCCGTTCCACGCCGAGCTGATCCAACTGGCGCGGTTTCGCGCCGACGGGACGCGCATTAGCGCCGCTGAGGTGATCGCCTATCTGGAGCAGGTTCGTTTCGCCTCGTCGGTGGTAGACGGCGAGTATGCCGGGGTCCCTGGCTACATTTTCGTGTCGCTGGCTGTTGATGATGATCTCAACATCGCCCGGTTAGATGGGCTGAACCGCGAACCCCTCGACTTTGCTGGCGGCACCCGCTCGATTTTGCATCACTTCAACACGATCGCCGTTTTCGAGGATGCTGTTGTTGATCAGAATGGGCACGGTCACGACCCCGACGGTCTTCCTGAAGAATTGAAAGCGCACCTTGATTCAATTCCGGAAAAACCGAACGTTCCTGCCGTTCACGTCTACAAGTCTCACGACTCGATGAACGCCTCGTTCCTTGCCGCGATTGCGCACGTGCCGGTTCAGACTGTGACCGAGGGCGATTTCGTGCTCGTGCGGGATCCCGAGGGCAGAAGCCACGACGCCTTAGTCGAACTGGTCTCGAAGGGTGAATTGCCGGCTGTGTCGCTTGCGAACTTCGGGGGCCGTCGTAGCGTCTTGGCTGAAGTTCGCGTGGGCTTGTCGAAATGCAAGTTCGCTTTCAACGACGGCACACCGATTCAGACACTCGTCGCCACTTTTGGAAACGCGGAAGTCGAAGAGTTTCTACGCGCTGATAGCCGTTTTGAAGTCTTGAAGGGTAAGCAGCTGCCCGAGGCGTTGCACGGTCAACTTCTTGCGGCACCAACCGATTCCGATGAGTTCTTCGTGCACGTTCTGTCTGCACTTGGCATCGGACGCACCGCTAGCGACTGGCTTGCTGGTGTCGAACCAAGCGGCCCGATCCGCGAAGTCAAACCGCAGTCGGTAGGCAAGATCATCAGCAGCAACTTCACCTCTGCATTCGACGCTCAAACCGGCTCCTCGCGCGTATTCGGTGTCCTGCGTCGCTTCTTGCGCAGGCATCCGCTTATCGGCTTGTTGTGGGGCACGCTAGAACTGGCGATTGCGATCGCCACTATTTACTTCCTACCTAGTGAGGGTTGGGTCGCTGTGGCGAAATGGTTTATCAGCTTCTTGTGGCTCCTTGACGGAATCGCAATCCTGACTGTGTCCTATTTTTCGCTCCGTCAGCGTGGCAGACACCCGAACGAGGATCCGGCGTAGCGGCAACCGCAGCGAGAAATGCCTGGAAAGACAAAGCCCCGCAGTCCGAGGGGACCACGGGGCTTCCAGAGCGGAGATAGAGGGATTTGAACCCTCGAGAGGTTTGAACCTCAACCCGCTTAGCAGGCGGGCGCACTAGGCCACTATGCGATATCTCCTAGGCCCAGTAAGGATACCGAGTCAACCGTGTCAGGCAACAGTTGGGGCCAGACCAGCAATGCGTGTTCCGACGCGACGCCGTCCCACAGGCTCGCTTCCCGGAAGCGTTGTCGGCGCATGTGGGTGTGCACGCATGCCATCGAGCATGAGCGTCACCATGCGCGATGCGATGTCTCGACGCTCTTCGGGTTTGAAGTTCTGGAGCGATCCGAGCGCAAGAGGAGCCGCCGACAAGTCTTGCCCGACGAGATCAGGACGCGCCGAACCCTCTCGTTGGGCGCGCTCAACAAATTCTGAAAGAGGTTCCACCCAGCCACTACCGGCCCTGTTGGTCGGATTGTTTTCAGCCTGCCTGCGCATGATTTCGCTGGTCGCAGGGTTGTCGAGCAGGAACAGGACGCTTTGACGCAAGAAGTGCTCGATGGCTTCCCAACCTGTGGATTGGGCTGCCGCTGCTGTCGCGATCTCGGCAAACGAGTTACGAATGCGATCGAAGAGCGCCTCGATGAGTTCTTCATGCGAACTAAAGTTTCGATACAGGGTGCCCACGCCCACGCCCGCGGCATCAGCGATGCCTTGAAGGGGTGCGTCCAGCCCGTGCTCGGCGAAGTAAGTCTCGGCGGCAGCGATGAGCTTGACCCGATTAGCTACTCCATCGGCACGCGAAGGACTTCTGCGTGTAGGAGCCATAGGGACAAGCCTAAAAGTCTGCGTGGGGTTTCGGGCGGAAATACGAAAAGCGTGATCCTCACCCCACGGTGGCCACTGGGTCGCCGGCGTTGTAGAGTAGGCGAGGTTCTCATTCGATGAGAGCTGGGCGCCCGTAGCTCAACGGATAGAGCATCTGACTACGGATCAGAAGGTTTGGGGTTCGAATCCCTACGGGCGCGCTCTAGGACCTTGGTTGCTCAGACAGCACCGAGGTCTTTTTCTTTTTTGGCACCGGCCTATGTTCTCACTGAGGTTCTTGTCAACTCTCGGTTCTTGTCGACACTTCGCTTTCGTCAATGAACGCGGACTCTGGTCGAGATAGTTCAATACTCGCATTCGGGCATAGAACAAAGGCGCCCACCGTCGAAACGGTGGGCGCCTTTGCCATGCTGCGGCTTAGCTATAGATGCCGAACTCTTTGATGGAGTAGCCATACTTCGTGCCTCGCTTGACTCCAACCCAGCGGACATACCGGCCAGAAGCGTTGCCCGTGCGAATCACGTCCAAGCCACCCTTGCGGTTCGTTTGGGTAGAAACCGTCGTCCAGTTCACACCATCGTGCGAGGTTTGGATCTCGTAGTCCTTGCCGTAGGCAGATTCCCACTCGATCGTCACCTTCGACACCTGACGTGTCGAACCAAGGTCAACTTGAAGCCACTCGTGGTCATTCCAACCACTCGCATAGCGGGTTTTGGTTGAACCGTCGATTGCTTGCTTGGGCTTGTAGTTGTAGAACGGGTTCGTCTCGTAGCGCAGTGCGGTTGCCACGCCCGAACGAGCCAGGTTTTCACCCTTGACCCACGAAGTCGTGGCTGCCCACGTCTTGAGGTAGGACTCGGAGCCTTGATTGAGATCGTCGATGACCGACTGGCCGCCGACCTTACGGATGCTCTCAATCCAGTCAGGAATCATTCCGTAATGAGCGACACCGTCGTTGTTGAAGTTCCAGACCCGCTCGCCGGTGACTTGCTTGTTGACCGTCGAGTTGCCGTTGGCCGTCGTAAACGGATAGGTAACCTGCGCAGCGGCACTGGGCTTGCCTGGCGTTCCACCGAAGCCGTTCATGTCGGTGCCATAACCGTAGCCAACGTTGTACTTGTCCAGCAACGGCTTGGCCTTGTTCCAGTCACCTACGAAGGTTTCTGCGCCATTGCCATAGGAAGCGCCGAATCCGCCGAGCGCGAACAGACGATCCTGGTATTCAGTGGCCATCCAGCTGTGGCTGGTGACTGCACCCGGGTAGCCTTCAGCCTCGAGGATGTCGAGGGCACGGTCGGCAGCCTTCGCGCTCATGTGGTCGAGTTCCACGATCATGCCGCGCTTGATCATGCCGCGAAGTGCGTACTCGCCCAAGTCTGTCAAGCCCTTGGGGTTGCAGTGCGGGCCCTTCGGGTAGAGCGGAAGGATTGCTGGAAGCGACGTGATCTGAGTCAGCTCGTCAGGGAGAATTCCGCCTTCGACGGTGTGGTCGGCAACTTCGCCTTCCTTGCATTGCTTAGCGTCCCACCATTGGCCGGTGGTCAAGAACTGACCGACGTTGACGATGACACCAGTCGTGCCGCCGTCGTAGCGGACTCCGCACAAGGCGTTGTCGAACTTGTGGCACAAGAACATGCTCGTGACGCCCTTGGCCTTCATTTCGTCAAGGCCCTTGTCGATGTCCGACTTAGAGCAGTTTGCGATACCCAGAGTCTGCTTGCATCCGAATGGTTCGGAGACTTCTACGCCCAATACGACGGCGAGTTTGCCTGCTTCGATGACTTGGCGTGCTTCCGCAGGAGTCTTGACGACGCGGTACCAGCCCTTGCCGGCTCCACCATATTGGTTGTCAATGAACGTCTGCAGGTCGTACGTGGCCTGGATTTGACGACGGACGGTGTCCATGTCGTTGCAGTTGTACTTGTTCGGACCTGCGACGATTCCGATGATCGGGCAGAGTGCAGGATTCGAGACCATGTCGTTGACCATGATGCGCTGTCCGCCGCGCCATGCGCGTTCTACCCACTTGTAGTACATCTGCTGGTGGGTGAGCGAGGCGTGGTGTGGCCAATCCTTGAAAGTCGGCCAACCGGTCGTGTCGTGCTTGTCCGCGATGCCCTTGCCGCTGGTGTTCGTGATGTTCTCAAGCAGCGAGGTTCCGTGGTTCTTGCAGTCCTGGAGGGCGTCAGCGATGCCTTTGGTGCTGTAGGTGGAACCACAGACGGCGTTACCGCCCATGCCGAGGTCCATGAACATATGTGTGTGGGCGTCAATGAAGCCGACGACTTCACCTTCGCTGTTGGTGCCGCGATGCGGTTCACCGGTGATGTTGACTTCTGAGTCGACGGCCTGTGGGTTAGTTGGCACCCACCATCCCGATTCCGCTGATGCAGGGGAGGCTAAGCCGACGACGAGCACCGCAGCAAATGCTGCCGAGACAAACGCGCCAAGGCGACGAACCATAAGCTCACTTCCTTGAAAGGGTCTCTACTTCAAGACATTGAAGAAAGTGTGGCTGTGATCACGTGTGAAATCAAGCACATTTTTGCAACATGCGTAACACGCGTTCACTCAAATCACAGATTACGCCTGCAATTGTTACTCAAAAGTAACTTACTACCGAGTACGACTTTTTTCGGCGTTTTATCCGAATACTGATACGCGCTCGTCAAGAGCCCTGCGGGCCTCTGCAAATTCTTCAGCCAGACGTGCCACGAGATCACGCGCCGAGACCTGAGTTTTGACGGCGCCAATACCCTGCCCCGAGCCCCAAATGTCCTTCCACGCTTTAGCGTCAGAACCGCCCCCTGAACCAAAGTTCATCACCGAGGGATCCGACTCAGGAAGATTGTGCGGGTCGAGCCCGGCCGCTTCGATGCTCCCTGACAGATAGTTGCCATGGACGCCAGTAAAGAGGTTCGAGTAGACGATATCTTTCGCGGTGCTCTGGACGATCATTTCTTTGTACTCGGCTTGAGCGTTTGCCTCGTGCGTGGCGAGGAACGCCGAACCCACGTAGGCGAAGTCGGCACCTGCCGCGAGAGCCGCCAGAATTGACCGGCCGTGGGCGATGGCGCCTGACAGCAAGAGAGGACCATCGAACCAGTCGCGAATTTCTTGCACGAGAGCTAACGGCGACTGAACCCCCGCATGCCCTCCTGCGCCCGCCGCAACCGCGATCAGGCCGTCGGCACCCTTGTCGATCGCCTTATGCGCGAACTCGTTGTTGATGATGTCGTGCAGCACGATGCCCCCGTACGAATGCACAGCATCGTTGATCTCAGTCCGCGCGCCGAGGGACGTAATCACGATGGGCACCTTGTGCTCAATGATCGTGGCCATGTCTTGCTCGAGGCGATCATTCGAGCGATGCACGATTTGGTTCACAGCCACCGGGCCGACGGGCGCACCAGGGTTAGCGGCACGATATGCCGCATTCGACTCGTTGATTTCGTCGAGCCATTCACCCAAGAGACTCGCGGGGCGCGCATTGAGCGCCGGGAAGGAACCCACGATTCCGGATTGGCACTGCGCCTTGACGAGCTCGGGGCCCGAGCAAATGAACATCGGCGACGCGACGACGGGCACGGTGAGTGGCTGGCTAAGGATCGCTGGGAGTGCCATGAGGTAAGCGCTTTCGTTGTGAGAGTCAGACCTTGCGTCACGACCCGTGTATGCAATAAGTTGCATAGTACTCGACGGGCCACCCCCTCGTCTAGACCTCCGGTAAAGGACTACTCATGAGCACATTTCGTACCGCAGTCGAACAACGCGACCTCGCAGCAATTCGCGACCTCCTCGCCGATGACGTCCGCTTCATTAGCCCGGTTGCGTTCAAGCCTTATGACGGCAAAGCCATCACGATTGCGATCTTGAGCAACGTGATCGAAGTTTTCCAGAACTTCCGTTACGTGAACGAGATCGGAACATCCAACGAGGCAGACCACGCGCTGGTCTTCGAAGCGGCAGTCAACGGGAAGACTCTCACGGGCTGCGATTTCCTTCACTACAACGAAGCCGGCAAAATCGACCAATTCATGGTCATGGTTCGCCCACTCAACGCAGCGACCGAACTCGCCAATGAAATGGCTGCTCGATTTGATCAGATCGTGGCTCAAGCAACTGCCGAAATGTCCTGATCGGCGCTATTGCGTGAGCCAAGGCCTCATGCCGCAAAACGAAGGCGGGTTCGGCATGTTAACCATGCCGAACCCGCCTTCGTCTATGAACGATTCGCCTATCCGCGAATCACAGTTGCGATTGGCGGAACTTGAATACCGCGAATCCGACGCCAGCTAATACGCCCAAAAACAAGAGGTTACGAAGAAAGTGCCCCTTCTTTTCTTCTTCTACGATCACTGGTTCGACAACTTCAGCAGCTGCTGCTTGCTTCTTACGACGTCCCACAATGTCTCCTTGTTCGAATACTTGGCTTGTGACCAGTCTCACCCATAATGGGTGCAGAGCGCTACACCTTGCACAAAGTCACCACAAGCGTTTGCGCCCCTTGGGTGCGCTTACGGGTGACTTCGGCTGGGCTTTCGGCTTCGTCACCTGCTCGTATGCAATGCCGCGCGGCACGAGATCTGGCACTCGCTCTCGCAATTGTGCAATTGCCGTAGGCAGATCGTCGAACGAAATCCCGCTGAGCTGATTCGGCGTGAAGCGCCACCACGCAAGTTCCACCAACTGCTCACGCTGCTCAGGGGTGACTCTGAGTTTGATGGTTTTGGCCGGCACTCCCCCAACGATCTCGTACGGTTCGACATCTCTCGTGACAACCGCGTTCGCCGCGATGACGGCCCCATCGCCGATCGTGACTCCGCGCAAGATCACCGCACCAGCACCCACCCATACGTCGTTACCGATCAGCACGGGATCCCCACGGAATGAGTCGCGTCCGCCGGCTTCGGGGTCGATGGTTTCTACTTGGTTGGCTGACTCGTGCCAACCAAAGGACGCTGCCTTGTATTGAAAGGGACTCACACTCAGCCAGGTGAGCGGGTGTCCCGTTCCACCAAGCACCGCGCCGGGCCCTACTTCGCAATACCTACCCATCGTGAGCCCTTGGGACTCACAGTTATCGCCAATGTCGCAGTACGCACCGATCTTGGTCTCGCCGCCGCGCACAAGGAATGTCCCCAACAACTGCACGGGTGCTTCCACGAAAAGTTGTGACGGACCGACGGTTCGCAATCCGCCAAGACCTCGCGCAACAGAATTCATATCGCCACACTAGATGAGCAAAGCGCCCAACACCGGAAACATGCTGGACACATAGGTCGGACACAATAGAGGTATGCCGTTTCTTTTGCGCGTTGAACTTCCCGACGTTCCGGGCTCGTTGGGAATGTTGGCGACGGCACTTGGTGCTGCGGGGGCGGATATCGAAGCGATCCAAATTGTGGAACACCGCGCCGACGGGGTTGCGATCGATGATGTGCTGCTCGAACTTCCGGTTGGGGCGCTCCCCGATTCGCTCATTACCGCGTGTCATGCCATCGACGGCGTGAAGGTCCTTTGGATCAGCCGCTATCACGCTGGCGCGAATCTGAGTATGGATCTTGAAACCGTTGAGGCATTCACTGCCGAACCTCAGCGCGCATTGGAGCGTCTTGTCGACGCCGTGCCAACAACGTTTAGAACCGACTGGGCACTCGCCATCGAGTTGGGTGCGGAACATCGGGTATTGCACAGCACCGCGGCCGCTCCCCGACTCACGCCCGAAATGCTCACCACGATTCATGCCGACCAACTCGACGCCTTCTCCGGCTTCGAGGAAATCCCGGCCACCGTTGCCGCAGCGGTTTCGTCGAAAACACCTGCCGGAGCGCACGTCGCGCTCTTGGCCGGACGCCACGGTGGACCGGAGTTTATTGCTTCGGAGCGCGCACGTCTTGAACACATGACGGCGTTGGCGTCGTCGCTACAGTCCGCTTAGCTATTGCCGTCGAGGTTGGATGCTCCCTGTTCTATGGGGCCCTGCTCAATAGGGACGTGCGCGTGATGGAACCGACCGAGCGCTTCGACTTCGCGTTCTAGGCTCGGGACCGTTCGCCCGGCAATCCGCGCAATCACGGGCCAAGCCGCGGGTGAGTTCACGAAGGCGCGCATCCAATTCGCGAACACCACACCGCGCGGCACGTAAACGCGCGCCTTCTTGCGCTTCAACCCGGTCAAGATTTTTTCGGCGCACTCTTCAACGCTCGTCGTCGAGTTGGCGGGATAGGGCAGTTCGCCACGAATGGCACGGAACGCCGGCAAATCCGCTTCGGCGTTTCGCACAATGTCGGTGTCGATCCACCCCGGATGGCACACCCCCACTTTGATACCGAGATGCGCAACCTCTTGTTTATAGGCGAGCGCGAGCGCTTCGCATCCGGACTTACTCGCGTTATAGGGAGCGAGCCCGGCCAAGGCGGTGAAGGCCGCCATCGATGAAACCGCCAGCAGGTATCCGCCGGTTCGTTCCAGGTGCGGTGTCGCGTATTTCATCGTGCGGAATACGCCGCCCACGTTGATATCCAAGACGCGATCAAACGCTGCGTCGTCAAGTTGCCGAACTGTGCCGTACGAAGCGATGCCCGCGTTGGCGACCACATGGTCCACTCGTCCAAAATGCGAAGCAGCTGCGTCGATCGCGGTTTTCATTGCTTCGCCGTCACGGACGTCGGCTTCCCACCACGCCGCAGCCGAGCCGAGCGAAACGCTCAACGCTTCAAGCCGATCGGGTTCGAGGCCGATAAGGGCGACTCTCCCACCGCCAGCGACGTATCCCTTAGCCACTTCAGCACCGATACCTCGGGCCGCACCAGTGACGATGAGAACTTTGCCTTTGAAACGCTTTTTCGAATGTGTCATCACGAATGTCACATTAGCGTCTTGCCGTGACCTGCGTCACTAAGTTCGCGAGATTCGAAGGGGTCTTTATCACATTTTGGGACCATCGCTAGTCCACCCTGATGGCAACCGTTATGGTTCATTTGGTGAACAGCACACCAGAACTGGGCTCCATGCGGATCGGCATCGTCGCCGAGACCTCCGCAGGCGAGACCCGTGTCGCAGCAACACCTGCGACCGTCAAAGAACTAATCAAGTTGGGTTACCTCGTCTCAGTCGAGACGAATGCTGGCTCTAATGCGAGTTTCAGCGATAAGGCATATGCCGAAGCGGGGGCGACAATCGCGTCCACCGACGAGGCGTGGTCCAGCGACATCGTGATGAAGGTCAACGCTCCAAGCGATGCTGAAATCGGCAAACTCCTTGATGGAGCGACGCTCATCAGCCTTGTCGCTCCGGCGCTCAATCCCGAACTCGTCGACAAGCTCGCTGCTCGTCCGATCAACGTTTTGGCGATGGACGCTGTCCCCCGTATTTCGCGCGCCCAGTCGATGGACGTGCTCAGTTCGATGGCGAACATTGCGGGCTACCGCGCGGTTGTTGAAGCCGCCCACGAGTTTGGTCGCTTCTTCACCGGTCAAGTCACGGCCGCCGGCAAGGTTCCGCCTGCCAAGGTGCTCGTTGCCGGAGCGGGTGTGGCTGGTCTGGCTGCCATCGGTGCTGCCAGCAGCCTCGGTGCGATCGTTCGCGCCACTGACCCACGCCCCGAAGTTGCCGACCAAGTTCAGTCCATCGGTGGCGAATATCTCGAAGTTGTTGTCGAAGACGAAGCCAAGGAAGTTTCTTCCGACGGCTACGCCAAGGCGACGAGCGAGGCCTACGACCGTCGCGCTGCGGAAATCTACTCCGAACAAGCAGCCGACGTCGACATCATCATCACGACCGCACTCATTCCCGGACGCGCCGCTCCACGCCTCATCACGGCAGCAGATGTTGCTTCGATGAAGGCGGGCAGTGTCATCGTGGATATGGCTGCTTCCCAAGGCGGAAACGTCGAAGGTTCGGTTGCTGGCGAACGCGTTGTGACCGACAACGGCGTCATTATCCTCGGCTACACCGACCTCGCAGGCCGCCTGCCGAACCAAGCGTCACAGTTGTATGGAACGAACTTGGTCAACTTGATCAAGCTCTTGACGCCGGGCAAAGACGGACAAGTTGTGCTCGACTTCGACGACGTCATCCAGCGTGGTGTCACCGTCGTTCGTGACGGCGAAAAGACGTGGCCACCTCCGCCGGTTCAGGTCTCGGCAACTCCTGCTGCAGCGGCCGCCGAGCCCGTTGAGCCGCCGGCACCAAAAGAGCCCTGGCTGACCCCATCACGTAAATGGGCGCTCATCATTGCTGGCTTGGTTGCGTTCTTCGCGATTCTCGCGACTGCACCGGGCGACTTGCCTCAGCACTTCTTGGTGTTGACGCTTGCGATCGTGATCGGCTACTACGTGATTGGCAAAGTCCACCACGCATTGCACACGCCACTCATGAGCGTGACCAACGCGATCAGCGGCATCATCGTTGTGGGCGCGCTTCCACAATTGGCGAGTGACCACGCTGCCGTCCGCGTTTTGGCGTTCGTCGCCGTTCTCGTGGCAAGTATCAACGTTTTCGGTGGTTTCGCCGTGACCCGACGCATGCTCAGCATGTTCTCGAAAGGCTGATCATCCATGACCGTTTTCAGTATTGCGACTGCGGCCTACATCATCGCCGCGCTCTTGTTCGTGCTCAGCCTCGCAGGCTTGTCGAAGCATGAGACCGCTCGCAACGGCCTCAACTACGGCATCGCCGGCATGGCGCTTGCGCTCATCGCCACAATTTTCGTCGTCTTCAAGGACTCCGATCCGCTGGGCATCGTCTTGCTCGTCGTTGCCGTCGGCATCGGGGCTGGCATCGGCTTCTGGAAGGCCGCCAAGGTCGAAATGACCGGCATGCCAGAACTCATCGCGCTGCTGCACAGCTTTGTTGGTTTGGCTGCAGTCTTGGTCGGTTGGAATGGCTTCCTCGACACGCACGGCCTCACCGGTTCGCTGCTCAAGATTCACTACGCAGAGGTTTTCATCGGCGTATTCATCGGCGCTGTGACCCTCACGGGTTCGATCGTGGCGTACCTGAAGCTGTCCGAAAAGATGAAGTCCGCACCGCTTGTGCTGCCCGGCAAGAACTACATCAACCTCGGTTCGCTCGCGTTGTTCTTCGTCTTGACTGTCTGGTTCGTCATTACGCCGCACCTCGCGTTGCTCATCATCGTGACCGCGTTGGCGCTTGGCTTGGGCTGGCACCTGGTTGCTTCGATCGGCGGCGGCGATATGCCGGTTGTTGTTTCGATGCTCAACAGTTACTCCGGTTGGGCCGCGGCAGCTGCCGGCTTCTTGCTCGGAAACGATCTACTCATCGTGACGGGCGCCTTGGTCGGCTCCTCGGGTGCGTACCTGTCCTACATCATGTGTGAGGCCATGAACCGATCGTTCATTTCGGTTATCGCGGGTGGCTTCGGTATCGAAGCTGTGGCCTCCGGTGACACCGAATACGGCGAGCACCGTGAAATCACGGCCGACGGCGTGGCTGAACTTCTTACTGGAGCGAGTTCAGTTGTCATCACGCCCGGTTACGGCATGGCCGTTGCACAAGCGCAGTACCCGGTTGCCGAGTTGGTACGCAAGCTTCGCGACAAGGGCGTCGAAGTTCGCTTCGGCATCCACCCGGTTGCGGGCCGGTTGCCTGGCCACATGAACGTACTCTTGGCTGAAGCGAAGGTCCCGTACGACATTGTGCTCGAAATGGACGAGATCAACGATGACCTCGCCAGCACCGACGTGGTACTCGTGATCGGCGCCAACGACACCGTCAACCCGTCTGCGCTCGACGACCCGAACAGCCCGATTGCAGGCATGCCGGTGTTGCACGTGTGGGACGCGACTAACGTGGTCGTGTTCAAGCGTTCAATGGCTGTCGGCTACGCCGGTGTCCAGAACCCGCTGTTCTTCAAGGAGAACTCCCAGATGTTGTTCGGCGACGCGAAAGAGCGCGTCGAAGACATCATCAAAGCACTCTAAGCACGACTGGTCGCCCCTAGCCGGATCACCTTCCGCGTCTCTCTTCGCGGAGGAGTATGTAGATCCGCGCCGGGGGCGATCTGCGTTTTCAGGCGCTGTGAGAGGCATCTCAATGACTTTCATGCGTATTGAGTGGCGGGCGGTGCCAGTGTTCTGTCACTATCTGGAGTGAGGGTAGGAGGTTGACATGGCGGAAGACGACGTCGATTTTGTTGTTGCGGCGTATCGCGACGGCGGCGAATGGAACGCAATTGAACTCGCGCCGCGACTCGGCGAGAATCTCGACGGTTTTCTCGAGGCCTTGCAACGCTTCCCGTCTGAGGTCGGTGTCATCGGTCTCGCTTCGATCAACGACGACTTCTTTGTGATCGTTCGACGCAGTGGCACTCACATTCGCGCGCTCTTGTCCGATGCCACGGCGATTCGCGATTGGACTTTGGCCGCTGAGGTTTCCGATCTTGTTCGGCGCACCGATCTGGGCGACGATCCGGTACCGATGGGCGACCTCGAGTTGCTCGAAGATCTCGGTGTGAGTTCTGTCGAGTTGGGCTTGTTGTGTGAAGACGACGACATGTATCCCGACGACGTTCTACTCGACATCGCCGAGCGGATTGGTTTTGGTGATCAACTTGCGGAGATCGTCGGTTGACGTTCACTGAACCAATGCGTCGCGCCTTGGCACTCGCCCAGGAAGCAGTGTCCGATGGGGATGTGCCAGTCGGGGCCGTCGTGCTCGACGTCTCTGGACAAATCATTGGCGAAGGCCGAAACATTCGCGAACGTGACGGCGACCCGAGCGGGCATGCCGAGATCGTCGCACTGCGTGATGCTGCCGCAACCTTGGGCTCGTGGCGGCTCGACGATTGCACCTTGGTCGTGACTCTCGAGCCATGTGCGATGTGCGCTGGCGCGCTCGTTGGGGCACGCATCTCCCATCTCGTCTTTGGCGCGTTCGACGAGAAAGCCGGTGCGGTGAGTTCAGTGTGGGACCTCGTGCGGGACCGGCGACTCAATCATCGGCCTGAAGTCACCAGCGGCGTGCTGGCGGATGAAAGCGCTGAAATGCTGCGCGATTTCTTTCAGGCCGAGCGCGCCTAATCCTCTCTGGGAATACATCAGTGCCGACCTATGTTAAAGTAGTTGAAAGATAAACTACTTACGAAGGACGCGAGATGGGCATCCAGCTAGGCATCTTTACCGTCGGTGACGTCACCATGGATCCGACTACGGGACGCACCCCCACCGAGCACGAACGCATCAAGGCCACGGTCGAGATTGCGAAGAAGGCCGAAGAGATCGGCTTGGACGTGTTTGCCACCGGCGAGCACCACAACCCCCCGTTCGTGCCGTCGAGCCCCACCACCACGCTCGCCTATATCGGCGCACAGACCGAGAACATCATCCTGTCCACTTCGACCACCTTGATCACCACCAACGATCCGGTGAAGATCGCCGAAGACTACGCCACCTTGCAGCACCTGGTGGATGGCCGCATGGATCTGATGCTGGGGCGCGGCAATACCGCGCCGGTGTATCCGTGGTTCGGCAAAGACATGTCCAAGGGCATCGAATTGACGATTGAGAACTATCAACTGTTGCGTCGCTTGTGGGATGAACCTGTTGTGAACTGGGAAGGCAAGTTCCGTACTCCCTTGCAGGGCTTCACCGCAACGCCGGCACCGCTCGACGGGGTGGCGCCGTTCGTGTGGCACGGCTCGATCCGCACGCCCGAAGTGGCAGAGTTGGCCGCCTTCCACGGCGACGGCTATTTCGCGAACAACATCTTCTGGCCCAAAGAGCACTACATTCGCTTGATCAACTTCTACCGCCAGCGCTTCGAACACTACGGTCACGGCCGCCCCGAGCAAGCGATCGTGGGCCTCGGCGGACAGTTCTTCATGCGCAAAAACAGCCAAGACGCCGTCAACGAGTTCCGGCCGTACTTCGACAACGCGCCGGTCTATGGCCACGGCCCAAGCATGGAAGACTTCACCGCTCAGACACCGCTCACGGTGGGCAGCCCGCAGCAGGTGCTCGAGCGCACGCTCGCGTTTGCTGACTACTACGGCGACTATCAGCGCCAGTTGTTCCTCGTGGATCACGCGGGATTGCCCCTCAAGATCGTGCTCGAGCAGCTCGATCTGCTGGGCGAGATCTTGCCAACGATGCGCGCCGAGTTTGCGGCCCGCCGCCCTGCTGGCGTGCCCGACGCACCCACCCACGCTTCACGTGTTTCCGCAGCGCAGGCCCAGCAACCGGTGGAGGTAGGAGCATGACGAAGATCGCGGTAGTTTCCGCAGGCTTAGGAGACCCGTCCACTACGCGCATGTTGGCAGACGCGTTTGCCGCAAAGGTGAATGAGCTCGCGCCCGCTACAGCCGTTGAGGTGTTCGGTTTGCGGGATCTGGCTCACGACATCGTCGACGCCACGTTGGCTGGTTTCGCATCCCCGCGTTTGCAGTCGGTGATCGAGTCGGTACAGCAGGCCGACGGCGTGATCGTCGTGTCACCGATCTATCAGGCATCGTATTCGGGTTTGTTCAAGTCGTTCTTCGACGCTTTCGAGAACGATTCGCTGATCGGCAAACCTGTACTGACGGCGGCCACGGGCGGCACGGCTCGACACTCTCTCGCGATCGAGTACGCGTTGAAGCCGATGTTTTCGTATCTGCAAACGGTGTTGGTGCCGACGGGTGTTTTCGCTTCGCCACACGAATGGGGCAGCAACGGCGAACGTGCCTTGGACACGCGCATCGAACGCGCTGTTCGCGAGTTGTTGAGTTTGGTCGAGGGGCACGGGACTGGCCGTTCGTTTGACGATTCGATCGACCTGTTCAGCGAGACGATGCTGTCGATTTCTGACCCAATTAGTTGATTCAGTCAGCGCGGTGAACACTCGAAAACCTTGATCATGTAGCATTTTCGACGGTGACGTGTCCGAGCGGCCGAAGGTGCATCACTCGAAATGATGTGTGGGGTCAAACCCACCGTGGGTTCAAATCCCACCGTCACCGCCAGTTGAAAACCCTTAGTTTTCCCCGGGATTCCGGAGGAAAACTAAGGGTTTTCGCGTCAGACTAAGCCGCGAATCTCTTTGATCAGATTCGAAGCATTGCGCTTCAGATGAGGGCAGATAAGACCTCTCGTTTTCCCGTGCCTGTGCTACCCTTGTGCGTAACAAGACCGGTTCCGCTGCCCGCTTCGGTGGGAGTCCAGGGCCGGTCCTCGTTTTTTCTTACCGGGGGTGACGGTGGCGGAAACTAAGCAGTTCAAGTCGTACGCTAAGCAGCTTGCGCTTCTCAAACAGCGCGGCATGATCGTTGAAGACTCCTCAGAGGCTGAATACTTGCTACGCCAGTTGAACTACTACCGTCTCTCCGGCTATTGGCACCCGATGCGGCGCTTCGATGCGGCCACTGGGCGAAGTCTCGACGTGTTCCGTTTGGGCGCATCGTTCGAACTTGTTTACAAGTTGCATCTATTCGACGAGCAACTCCGTCATGCCGTTTCAGGCGAACTCGGGCGCATCGAGTTGGCTATTCGGGCACTGCTCGGGCACGAACTTGGCGCGATTGATCCGTTCATCCATCTGAAGCCATCGCTGCTCGGAGCATCTGCCCACCAAGCCCTCTCAAAGACTCGAGAAACTCGTTACGAAATCTGGCGAAAGAAGTACGAGTCGGCTTTGAGCGCTTCGCGCGAAGATTTCGTCGCCCATCACAAACAAAAGTACGGTGGACGACTGCCAATCTGGGTAGCTATCGAAGTGGTGGACTGGGGCAGCCTCTCGCACCTGTACGGCATGGCGCCTGGTCGAGCACGTAATCCCGTCGCTAACGCATGTGGGCTGCGTGCACCACAACTTGAATCTTGGTTGAAGTCGTTGAATATTCTGCGCAACTACTCCGCACATCACGCCCGGATATTTAACCGTGTCTTCGATATCAAACCCCGGCTCAGCAACGATCCTCGTCTGAGCGTTGCGAAAGGGCACGAGAATCGAGTATTCACTCAACTCACCTTGATTCAGTACTTGCACCACGAGTTGGGCCTCTCCGCGGCGACGGTACTTCCAACACTTCTGACCACGTATCCGCAGAACGAGATTGTTCCCTTCAAACGAATCGGAGCGCCCGAGGGATGGGAACAGTCTGAACTTTGGTCGGTTCGCTGATTCTGTTCGCGTAGATTGTTGATGCAAAATCGCGAATCTGCTGAGTTGGCGATCCCGCGTAGCGCAGCTACTCGTGGTGGAGGTTGTACTTCGCGGCGAGTTGCGCGGCGTCTCGCTTGCGGCCGAGGCGCAGGTATTCGCGAAAGAGGTATTGCGCGAACTGAAGTGTTCGTTCGGCTGCTGGTCCATCAGCCTGTCGATAATGCTCTACTGCTTTCTCTAAGAGTTCGAACTCTTCAGGCTGCTCAGCACGCTCTGATGTGAGCAACTCATATTCAGATTCCACGAACCTGATGCGTATATCGAAAGCATCAAGATGCTCACGCATATCGGCCAGTGCTTTCGCGTACATGGCTTCGCCAGAATAGGCACCCCCAGCTTTGATCAACGCAATTCCGTACTTGGCAAGAGCGAGCAAGGTATCGCCGTGTTCATCGCCGTAAGCTTCGCTGCAGATGCGAGCATGCTCTCCTGCCGCCCTGGCAGTCTCGCTAGAACGTTCGAGTTCGTTCAGCCAGAAATAGATCTCGTGGGATATCTCTACGGCAACTCATGCGTTCGACCAAACTCGGCCACGATTTCGGGCAGGAGCGCTTGGCTCAGGGAAATGATCTGCTCGGCTCGCGACTCGTCCTCGCGCAGGTACGAAAACGCCGCGCGTATGTCGCTCCAATCAGGAATGTCAGTCGAGTCACGGCACGCATCTCGCACCATTCTCAGAAGCCTGCTGTCCCAGTCGCTAATCCCGCTCTTGTAGTCCTCGCCGGTCGACAGCCACTGCTCGATATGCACTCGAAGCGTCAATGCCTCGCGTGGTTTGGGCCCGAACTTCGCTGCTGTTTCGGCAAACAGTTCTTCCCAAATCTCATCGACTTTCGGTTCAGGCAAGACCACGCGAACCATGCCGATCAGATCAAGGATCTGCTCGTGGCCTCCATCAGAATCCGCGCCGTCAGCAGCGACGTCTTCCGGATCAAAAGCTGACACACTGTTTCCTTCCCGAGAAGCCCCACCGACTCATACCGAAGTGAAGAGCGTCAACCCATGGTTCGACTGTCCCTGATAGTAGGTCCACGGTCTAATCAAGCCGCACAGTAATCGTCGTGTCTCCCGGCGCTGATCGAAGCGTCACGTCTCCACCGTGCGCCTGCACAATTGCTTTAACGAGCGCTAATCCGAGCCCGGCCCCACCTTCAGTTTCGCTTCGCGTGCGCGAGGCGTCTCCGCGCACGAATCTTTCAAAAGCGGACTCTACGAGTTCAGGCGAGAATCCGAGCCCATCGTCGTGCACCAGAAAACCGTCCGGCTCAACAGTGACAGTAATTGTCGATCCTGCCGGCGTGTATTTGCGTGCGTTCGTCAGCAGATTCGTGACGACTTGATGCAAAGCGACCGCATCAGCGCGAACCGTAACGGGGTCTTCCGGGAGAACCATGCGCCATTGGTGATCGGGCGCGACGACTCGCGCATCCGCGACGGCCTCTACGACAAGCTGAGTCACGTCTACCGCTTCGAACTGCAGTGGCCGCCCGGCATCTAATCGAGCCAATTGCAGCAACGATTCCACGAGCCCTGACATGCGGGCGGACTCTTCTTTCACTTTTGCCAAAGCAGTCTGCATTTCTTCAGGGCGCTGACTGGCCAAGTCTGCATAGCCACGAATCGTGGTTAACGGTGTGCGCAACTCGTGTGATGCGTCGGCCACGAACTGGCGCACTTGCTGTTCGGACTTGTGTCGCGCAGCGAGCGACCCTTCGACGTGATCGAGCAGCGCATTCAGTGCGGCACCCACCTCACCCACTTCGTTGTTTTCGCGGGTCAACGACTCAGGCACACGAGAGGGGAGCACGACTTCGCCCGCCGCCAAGGGCAGGCTCGCAACCTCGTGTGCAGTGGCCGCCACTTCGCGCAATGGCCGAAGTTGGCGACGAACAACCACGACACCAACCCCGCTCGCAACGAGAAGACCCACCGCGATGAAAACCGACTCCCACAACACGAGCGACCCGATCGCGTCCGAAATGTCGGCTGTCGGGAGTCCGATCATGAGAATGCCGTTGGTGCTGCCCTCCGCACCTACGATCACAATGCTCTGGGCGACCACGCGGTAGGTGCCGTGGGAGTCGACCTGTATTTGATGCACGTTTCCGTCGGTTTGGACACCAGTCAAGTCGTTTTCCTTGGTCAGATCGATGGTGTCCTGCTCACCTGGGCCAGTTCCGAGCACAACGGCCCGATTCACGCCGCCGTCGATGACGGCCACCAGAGTGCCTGGCTTTTGGTTTCGCCCTTGGAAGATCTCATCAAGCGAGTTTTGTCGCCCAGGCATGTTCCACCGTTCGGCGCTGCGCACCACATCGGCGTCGCGTTGGTTGAGGAGATAGGTCCGTAAGGCAAGCGTCGTGAACGCAGCAACCGCGACGGATACGAGGAACAACAGCACGACCGTGGTGGCGACGAGTCGGCTCGTCAACGAGGTTTGCATCTTCACTCCGCTAGGGCAGTGTCGGCCGGTTTGAGCACGTAACCGACTGCGCGCACCGTGTGAATCATCGGCTCGCGCCCTGAGTCGATCTTCTTACGCAAGTACGAAATATAGATCTCGACCACATTCGCTTGCCCACCGAAGTCGTAGTTCCAGACACGGTCAAGGATTTGAGCTTTCGACAGAACCCGCTTCGGGTTTCGCATCAAATAACGAAGCAGTTCAAACTCAGTCGCAGTGAGAGCAACGGGCTCCCCCGCCCGAAACACTTCGTGCGAGTCTTCGTCCATGACCAAGTCCCCGACGACAAGTCGCGAGGCTTCAACCTGGCGGCTCGCACCGCTTCGCCGCATCAGCGCCCGGACCCGAGCGACCAACTCTTCAAGACTGAACGGCTTGGTTACATAGTCGTCTCCTCCGGCGGTCAGTCCTGCGATGCGATCCTCCACCGCATCGCGGGCAGTCAGAAAGACAACCGGCACGTCGGGGTTGAAGCCGCGAATCCGGCGCAGTACCTCGAGTCCGTCGAAGTCGGGCAACATGACATCGAGCACCACAACATCGGGATCGAAAGTTTTCGCTGCAGCAACGGCTTTGAGGCCTGAATGTGCTGCCTGCGTCTGCCAACCTTCGTATCGCATCGCCATACTGACGAGTTCAGCAATATTGACTTCGTCGTCGACCACGAGGACGCGAAGCGGTGTTCCGTCGGGGCGCGTCAACGGTGCGGATGTCATGTTCACATCACCAAAGGTATGCCGCTTGTCTGTGGGTTTCCTGTGAAGTGCTTGAGAAGGTGCTTCACGCGACTATTGCTCCTGGCCCGGGCCTTGGCCGGGGCCCAGACCTATCTCGGGAGGTTGGCCGCCTTCGGGTCGGGTGCCACCCATACCGCCTTGCCTACCGCCGCCCATCCGAGTTGCGAACTCGCTGCCTTCGGCCGCTTTGGCAGTCGCAATCGTCCGCCCCTTCCCTGCGCTGGAGGTGTCGTCTTGCGTTCTGGCCGTGACCGTGAACGACTCGGTTGCGGTGAGTTGTGGTGACAGAACGAGCAGGTTGCTTGCTGCTCGCGTGAGGACGAATTCTGCTTGGACTTGCTTGTCTGCGTCTGCCACTTCGACCAACTCGTTGGCCTTGATTTTGCTTGCGTCAAACGAGATTCCTGCCGGAACCGTGACGGCCCCGTTCACGTCGAGTGCGCCTTCACCACCTCCGCCTCCGCCCGACCTCGTGTTGATCGCAACCGTTCCGCCGGTGATGGCGGCCGTGCCGTTCGAATCGATGCCGTCTGCTCCTGCGAAGAGCGTGACGGTGCCGCCGCTGATCGTCAAAATGACGCCCTCTTCAACCTGTTCAGTGCCACCGGTTTCTGTGTGTGAGGTCGCGTTGATCCCGTCGTCGCTCGCGTTGACGTCCACGACTCCGCCCGCAATGGTGACGGCTTTTCCTTGAATGCCTTCTTCGGATTCTGAGACGGTTAATTCGCCGTCGGCGATGTTGACGGCCCCGACTGCGTCCAGACCTTGGGAGCCGGCCGCCACGTTCACGGTGCCTTTGTCCAATTGAATCCACCCGAGTTCGTCCGTGTTGTCGTTGTCTGATTTGATGCCGTCTCCGCCGGCCTTGATTGTGAGTTTTCCACCCTGGACGACGGCGTAGTCCTTACCGCGCACACCGTCGTCTGTGGCGTTCACGTTGACCGTGCCCGACAACATCACGAGCCCGTCTTTGCTGCCGATCGCGTCGTTGCTGGCTCCGGTCACGGTGAGGGTTCCTTCGCCGGCAAGGGTCAAGTCGGCCATCGAGAACAGGGTCGCGGTGGGGGCGTCCTCTTCTTCGTCATCGGCAGCAGACGCAGCCGAGTCGGCGAGCGTGTTCGTCGATCCCGAAGCCGTGATCACGACGACTTCGTCGGCCGCCTCAATCACGATTGGTGAGGTCTTTTTCGAGGTGATCTCCACACCGTCGAGGACGAGTTTCACTTTCGTTTGTGCGTCGCTATTGACGATGACTTGTCCGTCGCTGAGCGTCCCGGAAAGTACGTAGGTTCCGCCCGCCGAAATCGTGATCGTGTCGCCTTTGACTTCAGCGTTCTTTCCTGAAACGGACGAGTTCCCGTCGCGCAAGCTGATGGTGGTTGCGCCCGATGTCGAGTAGTCGCCGTCGTTGGCGTCCGCATGCGTTTCTGCCGGGCTCGTGAAGGTGGTTGCTTTGACAACTTCATTCGTGTTTTCGGCATTCGTGGACGTGCCGTTCGAGCAAGCGCTCGCAGTCGCGAGCACGAGCAGACACGCGCTCGAAGCGATCGACCGTTTGATCCATGGAGTTTTCATGCTGCAATTCCTTTTCTTGACGCTTGCGCGTGTGGGTTTGTGAAGTTGTTTTCGATGACGCGATGCCATTTGAGGCGTGAGAGTTGGGGGTCGAGGACGGCCATGCCGACACCGAACTTTGAGATGCGAACTGGTCGATGCCCGAGTCGCCAGAGGTGGCGGTCTACGGATGTTGGTGTCGAGCCGGTTTTCGTTTCGACGATGACCGCATCAGGCAGGGTCACAGTCTCGCCGGAAGCGGCATCTACCCAACAAAGATCGAAGTCGATCGTCACCCTGGACTCTTCCGCGGGCAGGAACAGAGTCGTCCGCGTGTATGCGGTTTCGAGTACGGGAGCGAGTTGGCCAGCAACTTCGGGGCTCACTATTTCGCTCACGAACTCGACCCCCGCAGCACTGAGGCGATCCGATTCTGGGTGCGGGATTCGGCGCTTGTTGGTGGTGCCACGTGTGCCTCGCCTTTTCACTTCGAGCCACGTGCTGCCATCGTTTTCGTAGGTGCGAGTGCGCACTTTCCATCGGCCTCGTCGGGAACGGCCAGACGTGTAGAAGCTGTCCCGGTCGGGGGTATCGAAGTAGCGGGACCGGTAGCGAAATGACCGCTGCTGGTCCATCTCCAGGACTCGTGTTGACTGATCAATGCGGGCGAAGAGTTCGGGCAAGGCGGATGTCGGGAGCAAGTATTTGCGGTCCGTGCGAGCGAGCAGTCCCGCTCTCGAAACAAGTCGCTCTAGCTCGATCGATTCGAAAGATGCCGTCAGCCGGTCGAGAGTTCTCGTGGGGGTCGACATGGCGTTCACACCTTGGCCGCATCGCGGGTCAGTTTTCGGCCACCGCGGGGGTCGGTCTGACGCACGGCCCGATAGCGGACGTCAACGAGTGTCGTGTCGTTGACGATGTCAGTCTTGATGACTTTGACCGAACTGATGGGCGCCTTGAGCAGTTGCTCAAGGTGGTTTTCGATTTCGGCCTGGTCAATGATTACGCGTTCGAGGAGCATCGACTGTTGTTCGGTGCGGACTGCGATTCGTGGGTGATCGCCGATGGCGATGGCCAGCAGCACGCACGCCATCAGCGCCAAGACCACGTATGTTGAGGTCGCTCCCAGGCCTCCCAGCAGACCGAGCGTGAGTGCCGCGAAATAGTAGGCAACTTCAGTTTGGGTGAGTTCTTCCGAACGCAGCCGGATGATCGACAAGATCCCGAAAAGCCCCAAGCCAAGTCCCGCGCCGATTGTGCTGGTACCGAGCGCTGTGGTCACGGCTAAGACGCCAATGTTGGGGGTCAGGTAGGCGACGATGAGTTCGGGACGCCGATGCCGACGCAAGAAGAACCCGAAAACCAGCACGGTGATAGCGATCAGGTTCGCGGCGTAAAGGACGTACTGAGACATGGGTAAAACTCCAGATTCACTCGTAACTTCTGGAAACAGTTCACCAAGCCCGCCTTTGAGAAGCGTCAGATCAACCTTGGGATTTCTTGTGAATGTTCGATCGATTCTGATGCTTCGTCCACGACACCTAGGTCTGCACTTACCCGGGCAGGTGACAAACCGCGCTAGCGTTGGGGCATGGAAACGCGACGCTTGCTGCTGGTCAACGGCCCGAACTTGAACTTGCTTGGCACTCGCGAGCCTGAAATTTATGGGTCAGCGACACTCGCAGATGTGGAGTCGTTGGTGGCCGCGACGGCTGCGGAACTGGGTTGGACGGCTGATGCGGTGCAAAGTAACCATGAGGGCGTGTTGATCGACGCGATCCATGCGGCGCGTGCTGATTGCTCCGCGATCGTCATCAATCCCGGTGGGCTCACTCATACGTCGGTGGTGTTGCGCGATGCGCTGTCTGGCGTGGGTCTGCCGGTTGCGGAAGTTCACATCTCGAACGTGTACGAGCGCGAAGAGTTCCGTCACCACTCGTACATCAGTGACATCGCAGCCGTGAAAGTCGTGGGCGAAGGGGTTGCAGGCTACGCACGCGCCGTCCGGGAAATCATCGCGCACACGAACTGACCCAAGTTAATCCTTACGGCAGGTCGATCGTCGGGATGCACACCTCGACGGGGACCTTCACTTTGACCGAAGTTGGGGTCTTCGGGTCCACACCGTTGAAATCCGGTCCGACGAGGACGCTGATGCCATTGCGCTTATCGAAGTCCGCTGCGGCGTACTCGACTTTGCCTTTGAACTGGGCGGCGACGAGCGCGATGCGCGGGTCGCTGGGGTCTTGCGTCAGGATCATGACGTTTTTGGGTTGCAGGGCACCGGGGTTGTTCCCCACGTATCCGCCAAGGAACCCTTTGCGTTCCAGGTTGATGCGCACCCTGTTTGCAACACCTGAATTCTTGCTCGCGTTGTAGACGTTGACAGTCAGGTAGTTGCTGGGCAGCGATTGGCCCGGTTGGATCGTGCGTTCTTCACACGTGGGGACGGCGGGAGGTGCTTTGGGTTGCGCGGTCAGCAGCATCGGCCCAAGGATCAGCGCGCCCACGAACACCGCGATCGCACCAAAAAGTACCGAACGCTCTTTCGCTTTGCTCATCCGTTGCGGCCGATCGTGTGGACTCGGGCGTGCAGCATGGTTCGCTGTTGGAAAGCTGCTCGCAGGGCACGATGGAGACCGTCTTCGAGGAAGAGTTCACCGTTCCAACTGATGACGTGGGCGAACAAATCCCCATAGAAGGTGGAGTCGTCGTCGAGCAATGAGACGAGGTCAAGTTGTGATTTCGTGGTGGTCAGATCGTCGAGTCGGACTTGGGTGGGCGGGATTTTCGCCCAGTCGCCGGACGTCAGACGATGATCGGGATACGGGCGCCCGTCGCCCACTCGTCGAAAGATCACATTCAAGAGTCTAAACCGTGACGCACGTTTCCTAGATAGGCTCACACTATGACGTCGTCTGAAACCCCCAACGAGGAACTGCAAGAGGCTCTTGAGGCTGCTGAGGCTGCGAAAGCGGCGGCAGAAGCGGCTCAGCGCAAGGCCGATGAGTTAGCGGCCGCGGCTGAGGCGGCTGCCGTGGCGGAGACTCCTGCGGCTCCAGCAGATACACCTCGTGAACACTCTGAACTCGCGGCAGCGGTGATCGCCGGATATTCGTTTGAGGGCAGTGCGCTGGAAATGGGTGCGCTCGTTGAAGGCGACCCCAACCCTGATGCGCGCGTACGGATTCCGTTTGGGATGCTCAACCGCCACGGCCTAGTGGCGGGAGCAACCGGCACCGGCAAGACGAAGACGCTACAAGTACTGGCGGAACAGATTTCGGCTGGTGGCGTTCCCGTGTTCGCTGCTGATATCAAGGGCGATTTGTCGGGGATTAGCGTTCCTGGCACGAGCAGTGAAAAACTGCTTGCCCGTTGTGAATCGATCGGACAGGACTGGCAGGCAACCGCAAGCCCGACGGAGTTTTTCGCGCTCGGTTCGCGCGGCACGGGAGTGCCGATTCGGGCAACGGTCGAATCGTTCGGCTCGCTGTTGTTGTCGAAAGTCTTGGGCCTGAACGAAACTCAAGAGTCGTCGCTGGCGCTCGTGTTCTATTACGCGGAACAAAACAATCTGCCGCTCATCACGATCGAGGATCTTCGCGCCACGATCGCCTACCTGACGAGCGACGAGGGCAAGACGGAACTGAAAAACCTCGGTGGACTGTCTAAAGCGACTGCGGGCGTGATCTTGCGCGAGTTGATTGCGTTCGCGGCGGCGGGTGGCGACGAGTTCTTTGGCGAACCCGAATTCGACATCAACGATTTCTTGCGCACAGCACCCGACGGGCGCGGCATCGTGTCGCTGCTGGAAGTGCCCGGCGTGGCCGATCAGCCGGCCTTGTTTTCCACGTTCTTGATGTATTTGTTGCGTTCGTTGTTCGCGGTGTTGCCCGAAGTGGGCGATCAAGACAAACCCAAGTTGGTGTTCTTTTTCGATGAAGCGCACTTGCTGTTCAAGGACGCATCCAAGGACTTCCTCGAGACGATCACGCAGACGGTGCGGTTGATTCGTTCGAAGGGAGTGGGCGTGTTCTTCGTGACCCAGACGCCCAAAGATGTGCCCTCGGACGTGTTGGCGCAGTTAGGTTCACGATTGCAACACCAGTTGCGTGCACACACGCCGCAAGACGCCAAAGCACTCAAGGCAACCGTGTCCACCTATCCGAATTCGGGTTATGACTTGGGCGAAGTGCTGACCCAGTTGGCGACGGGCGAGGCGATCGTGACTGTCATGAACGAGAAGGGCGCGCCTACTCCGGTGGCCTGGACTCGCTTGCGGGCACCGCAGGGGTCGATGGATCCGGCCCCGGCTGAGGCGATGGCTGCGGCAGTTTCGGGCTCGTTGTTGGCCAGCAAGTATGCGGCGGGGGTGGAACGTGCCGGCGCGGCCGAGGCCTTGGCGCAGCGTCAGGCAGCTGCTGAGGAACAGGCAGCGGCGCAGGCTCAAGCCGAGGGGCCCGACGTCGACAACATCAAGACTCCGAAAGCGTCGCAATCGGGTCGCGAAAAGGCTGAAGCGAAACCGAAGCGTCGATCGAATCGGATGAGACCCTGGGAAAAAGCTGCCGGCGAAGCCTCACGCACGCTCGCGCGCGAACTCGTGAAGAGCCTGTTCAAGAAGAAATAGGGCTCCGCTACGGAACGAAACCTCCACACCCAGGGTAAATTTCCCGCTGACCCCAAACCTGTTCTCTGCGACCATAGGAATCATGGACGGACCCGCGCCCGGCAACCAGCCGCTAGAGCTCTTCATGGAGTGCTTCAACAGCTCAACAGGTGCAGGCGGCGCAGCGCACAAGATCACTGTCCACCCCGATTGGACAGTCACGACACCGCATGACCCCGAGGCCGAGCGCATCGCCGAGGCGTTCGGCAGTTACACGTCGTGCGTCACCCATACCGAGCGGATCGTGGACGCTTTCCGCAAGTCAATGG
>SSHC01000027.1 GCA_008017265.1 Aeromicrobium sp. | reverse complement strand
TCATAGATGGATCGACGATGGCACAAGCATCTCCGCCGGATATGAAACTTCCGATTGCGTTGGGCCTAGATTGGCCACGGCGAGTGCGTGGCGCGACGACTCCGTGCGATTGGGAGGCGCCCACGTCATGGGAGTTTTATCCACTCGATGAAGTAACGTTCCCTGCGGTTTCTTTGGCGCGTGCCGCTGGCGAATTCGGACGTACCGCGCCAGCGGTCTATAACGCGGCGAACGAAGAGTGCGTGGCTGCGTTCATGGCTGGCTCAATCACATTCGTCGACATCGTAAAGATTGTTGGTCGTGTACTCACTGAACACATAGGTTTGGCAGATGTTGGTGACTTCACCCTAGAATCTGTCCTCGCCGCAGACGCGGCCGCGCGCGTGCGGGCACAAGAACTGATCTCAGCGGGCGTGAGCGCATGAACTCGACCGTCCTATATACGATCGGCGTCGTCGCTTTCGTGCTCGGCATCGCTGCCTCGATTGCGCTTCACGAGGTCGGCCATATGTGGCCGGCGAAGAAGTTCGGAATGAAGGTAACGAAGTTCTTCGTCGGTTTCGGGACGACTATCTGGTCGGCGAAAAAGGGCGAAACTGAATACGGCGTGAAAGCCATACCGCTGGGCGGTTTCGTAAAAATTGTGGGAATGTTACCGCCGGATGCCGCGCACGCAGCAGCGAATGCCGATGGTCATATTCAAGTGCGAGACACCAATACGGGACTCTTCACCCAATGGGCGAGCGAAGCCCGAGATGCCGAGTATGAAGACGTCGAACCCGAGGATTATGACCGCCTTTTCTACCGCAAACCGTGGTGGCAAAAGGTGATCGTGATGGCCGGTGGGCCCACTGTGAACCTTGTGATCGCGACCGTGCTCTTCACCATTTCGTTTAGCGGGTTTGGCGTCAATATGCCGACGCTCACGGTCGCCGAGATTTCAGACTGTGCGATTAGCGACCGTGAAGCGCCCCGTGCGTGTACCGGTGACGACCCCGTGACGCCGGCAGTCAAAGCGGGCCTCCAACCGGGCGATACTTTTGTCAGTTTCAACGGAAAAGCTACCGAGGACTGGGACGACGTCATCGAAATGATCAGAGCCAACGGCGACCGTGCGGCAACGATCGTGTTCAAACGTGATGGTCGAAATCACGAAGTCAAGGTAAACACCTCCGTTCTGGCGCGCATGTCACTTGATGACCCGGAACAAACTGAGCGAGTCGGATTTCTTGGGGTGACGCCAGAATTCGAAGTAAGCCGTCAGGGTCCAGTATTTATTGCGCAAGAGATGTGGGCCCTGACCGTGCGAAGCGCCGAAGCGATTGTCAAACTTCCGGTACGCATGGTTGATATTGGAAAGGCTGCATTCGGGGGAGAACGTCAAGCAGACGGCCCAATTGGGGTTGTTGGAGCTAGTCGGGTTGCTGGCGAACTCGTCACCTATGACGAACCGAGTTTGGCACTCGGTACGCAACGCATCATCGGCTTGCTCGCGTCCTTGAATCTCTTCCTGTGGCTTTTTAACCTTGTGCCACTCTTGCCGCTTGATGGGGGACACATCATCGGCGCCTTGTGGGAGGGCATTCGTCGTGGCTGGGCACGACTTCGCGGTAAGCCAGATCCAGGTCACGTCGATGTTGCCAAAGCACTGCCCGTGGCCTATGCAGTAGGACTCGTCCTTATGATCATGGGTGTGCTCTTGGTCTATGTGGACATCGTGAATCCAGTGAGGTTGACATGACAGACAACAACGCAGTTTCTTTGCCGATGCCCGAAGCGCCACCTCCGGTGTTGGCTGCTCGGCGACCAACTCGCAAGATCAAGGTTGGCTCTGTTGACGTTGGTGGTGACGCGCCCATCTCGGTGCAATCCATGACGACAACGCTCACCTCGGATGTCAATTCGACATTGCAACAGATCGCCGAGCTGACTGCGGCAGGCTGCGACATCGTACGTGTTGCCTGTCCGAGCCAAGACGATGCGGACGCACTTCCTGAGATCGCTCGCAAGTCGCAAATTCCGGTCATCGCGGATATTCACTTCCAACCCAAGTACGTGTTTGCTGCCATCGACGCGGGCTGCGCGGCGGTGCGAGTAAATCCGGGCAATATTCGTAAGTTCGATGATCAAGTTGGCGCGATTGCGAAAGCCGCGGCCGATGCAGGTGTCTCCTTGCGGATTGGCGTCAACGCGGGTTCACTCGACAAGCGCTTGTTGGAAAAGTACGGCAAAGCAACACCTGAAGCGCTCGTTGAATCAGCAGTCTGGGAGGCATCCCTGTTTGAGGAACACGGCTTCCACGATTTCAAGATTTCTGTTAAGCACAACGACCCTGTCGTCATGGTTCGTGCCTACGAACTTTTGTCCGAGCACGGTGACTGGCCACTTCACTTGGGTGTCACTGAAGCCGGTCCAGCGTTCCAAGGCACGATCAAGAGCGCGACCGCCTTTGGCGCACTGTTGAGCAAGGGAATTGGCGATACTATTCGGGTCTCTCTTTCGGCTCCACCGGTAGAGGAAGTGAAGGTCGGCATTCAAATCCTGCAGTCTCTAAACTTGCGCCCACGCAAGCTTGAGATCGTCTCATGTCCATCCTGCGGCCGAGCGCAAGTCGACGTATACACGCTCGCAGAGCAAGTCACGGCAGGTCTAGAAGGCCTGGAAGTGCCACTTCGCGTTGCGGTCATGGGGTGCGTCGTTAACGGGCCAGGCGAAGCGCGCGAAGCCGATCTCGGTGTGGCGTCCGGTAATGGTAAGGGTCAAATCTTCGTTAAGGGTGAAGTGATCCGGACGGTTCCTGAGAACAAGATCGTCGAAACCCTCATCGACGAAGCGATGAGAATCGCCGAAACGATGGAAACCGAAGAAGGATCTGGCGCCACAGTCACTGTCTCGTGAACGATTCCGGACTATTGTGGAGAACATGACCGAGGTCGCCGAACCGCAAACGCAGACGTCGTATATTCGTCTGCTGGGTCCGGCCGACTTTGAGAAGGCGTGCGCTCTCACCGATCTCGATGTCAACTCGAACGTCTTTATCCGACATAGGATCATGGCCAGCGGCCTTGACTCGCGGTGGCTCGGGGCCGAAATGTGGGGCTGGTTCGAAGCCGGAAACCTCACCTCGCTCCTGCACGTTGGTACCAACGTAGTTCCCGCCATGGCTACACCCGCCGCGATGGAAGCGTTCGTTGAACGACTCATCATTCGTAGAACAAAACCAAGTTCTCTCGTCGGACCATCACATATGGTGCTGCCAATGTGGGAAGCTTTGGAGCCACATTGGGGGCAGGCCCGTTCGGTCCGTCCCTCACAACCTCTTATGACCATCCGTTTTGATAGTGATCTTGAACTTGATCGCAGGGTTCGACAAGTGCGCCCCGACGAGATCGACTTGTACTATCCGGCCTGCGTGGCTATGTTCAAGGAAGAACTCGGATTCGATCCAGACGCGGAAAACACAGGCGGATATCGAGCCCGGATCGTGCAACTCCTTGAGCAGGGCTGGGCGTGGGCGATCATTGACAACGGACGGGTTCTTTTCAAAGCCGAAGTTGGTGCGGCCGGCCCGCGTGCGTGCCAGATTCAGGGTGTGTGGGTTGCGCCCGGCTATCGAAACCATGGTGTTGCTACTTTCGCTATGGCTTCGGTTGTGCGCCAAGTTCGTCGTGAAGTTGCTCCTGTCGTGACGCTCTATGTGAACGATCACAACTTGGCAGCTCGAGAGGTGTATGAGCGTGTCGGATTCAAACAGACAGGCACTTTCGCCTCGGTCCTGATCTGACCGCAACGCGCTGTCAGTTCTGCCGGACATTCCAGATACGCTCGTACCCATGCGTATGACCCAATTGTTTGTTCAAACTTTGCGCGACGATCCAGCAGATGCTGAAGTCCCAAGCCATAAACTCTTAGTTCGGGCCGGATACGTTCGGCGTGTGGCGCCTGGCATCTACACCTGGTTGCCCTTGGGATTGCGGGTTCTCAACAAAATTGAAACGATCGTCCGCGAAGAGATGGACGCCATCGGTGGTCAAGAGATGCGATTCCCGGCGCTCCTGCCGAAAGAACCCTACGAGGCTACTGATCGTTGGGAGGAGTACGGCCCGAATCTCTTCCGAGTGAAGGACCGACGGGGGGCCGACATGTTGCTCGGTCCTACGCACGAAGAGATGTTCACACTCGCGGTCAAAGATCTGTACTCCTCGTATAAGGACTTGCCTGCGCGTTTGTATCAAATTCAAACTAAATACCGTGATGAAGCCCGACCGCGTGCAGGAATTCTTCGCGGCCGCGAGTTCATCATGAAGGACTCTTACTCGTTCGACATTGACGATGCAGGTCTTGATGCGGCCTATCAGGCCCATCGCGAGGCCTATGTGCGAATTTTCGACAGGCTAGGTTTTGAGTACGTCATCGTGAAAGCCGATTCGGGTGCCATGGGCGGATCAGCAAGTGAAGAGTTCCTTGCGGTGTCTCCTACGGGAGAAGACACGTTCGTGCGATCCGCGGGCGGATATGCCGCGAACGTGGAAGCGGTCACGACGCCCGTACCCGAGGCGATTAACTTTGCTACCTTTGACGCGGCCGTCGTGGTCGATACGCCAGGCACCCCCACGATCGAATCGCTCGTCGAGGTGCTCAATGCCAGCCATGCGCGCGATGATCGTCCGTGGGAGGCCAAAGACACGCTCAAGAACGTCTTAGTCATGCTCGTTCACCCAGACGGTCGACGCGAGCCATTGGCCATCGGGGTGCCCGGGGACCGGGAAGTCGATGAAAAGCGCCTTGAAACTCAGGTGGCGCCGGCTGAAGTAGACGCATTCACGGAGGCCGATTTCGCCGCCAATCCCGTTCTCGTCAAGGGATACATCGGGCCGGAAGTTCTGGGGGAGTCGCGGGCGAGCGGCATCCGCTATCTGCTCGATCCACGCGTCGTCTCGGGCACTGTCTGGGCAACAGGCGCCAACGTGCAAGGTAAGCACGTACTCAACTTGACGGCGGGCCGTGACTTTGAAGCCGACGGCTTAATCGAAGCAGCCGAGGTGCGCGCAGGTGATCCGGCGCCCGACGGCTCAGGGCCATTGGAATTGGCGCGCGGCATTGAGATGGGCCACATATTCCAGTTGGGTCGCAAGTATGCTGATCGACTTGGACTGCAAGTGCTCAACGAGAACGGTTCGTTGACCACCGTGACGATGGGTTCCTACGGTGTGGGTGTCTCGCGTGCCGTCGGAGTCATCGTTGAGAGTTCACACGACGATGCGGGCATCGTCTGGCCGCGGTCGGTTTCGCCGTTTGACGTGCACCTTGTGGTTGCCGGCAAGGCGCCGGAAATGTTCGAGGCCGCGGAGCGTATCGTCGCCGATCTCGAGTCGGCGGGTCTGAGTGTGTTGTTTGATGATCGCCCAAAGGTTTCACCCGGCGTCAAATTCAAGGACGCAGAGTTAATTGGCGTGCCAACGATTGTCGTGGTTGGCAAGAATATCTCCGACGGCATCGTCGAAGTCAAAGACCGGAAGAGCGGCGATCGGCGCGATGTTGCACTGTCGGACGCGACCGCTGAAATTCTTGGTGAGGTTCGAGGTTAACGGGCGTTTTTTGGATCGAGTCCGGGAAATGCAGACGGTGCTGCTCCCCATCGCGTGCTCGACGCCGCCGTGTTCGTCGCAATGGTGACCACTGTGGCGCGGCCTGATCCATGTGTCAGTGCCACCAGTTCTAACTGGACCGCGCTGAGTTGTCCGAGCAATGTGCGGGCAGCCAAACGCATATCCTCGTCGCTGTCGAGGCCTTCGTTCGGATAGCCAGGGTGCGGCGACGAAGGTGTTTCTTCTGCAGCCAGAAGTTCGGCACGTAATTTGTCGCGTGATATCTCACGCTCTTTCTTCGAGACCAAGGCCAGTTCGCGCAAGGTTGAACTCCGCGCTGCGATCGTGCCAAAAAGCCATACGGCTTGGTGTTCCAGTTCGAGCAGCGCCTGACGCCGGTCATTGAGCATTGTCATGTATTTGACTCCTCACTTCCGGTGGATATCGAGGTGGCCAATTGAGCGAGTCCAGCAGCCATTGCTGCAAATACTTGAGCCAGTTGCGCCGAAACGGAACCGACGGCATCGCTTTCACGTCGCTTCCTGGCGTTCTGGAGTTGAGCAGCGAATTCGTCCCGGCTGATCGGATCCCTGCGTACGGGTGTAGTTGGCGAACCCCCAAGACCCCGAATCTGGGCGGTCAAAAGGTCGACTGCATGTGGCGCAGCAAAACTCGTTGCGGCGGCGAGGAGAGTCTGTGATTCGGCGAGTGCTTGATTGACGCGCGCGGTGTCTGATTCGCGAGTTTGCGGCGACGGATCGACCCCGAGCGCACCAACGACCTCGTCGGCTTTCTGGCTCAGTACGACCGCGCCGGCACCAAATGCAAGCGTCCCGATCAGGATTGTTCGTCGTGTTGGCACAACAGAACTCTACCTAGTGGACATCGTTCGATAGGCTAAGTCACTACCGCAGCAAACTCACAACAGAACAGGCCCCACCATGAACGACAGCATCGACGCTTTGATCGAACCGAAAGTGCGGGAACTGGGGTTTGACCTCGAAGCCGTGGAGATCAAGGGCCAAGGCAAACATCGAGTCTTGCGGGTCGCCATTGATTCTGACGCTGGCGTCGGCATTGACGAGATTGCGCGCGTGACTCGGGCTCTCGGTCCGGTCCTCGACGAGACGAACGAAATGGGCAATCAGCCTTACACACTCGAAGTCACTACACGTGGTGTTGACCGGCCACTCACTTTGCCTCGTCATTGGCGCCGTAATCACGGTCGAGTTGTTGCCGTTGATTTGGTCGACACCGAACGTTTCGAAGCCCGGATTGGTGCGAGCGACGACGAGGGCGTGGATCTTGAAGTCAAAGGCGAAGCAACCCGGTTTCCCTTTTCCGACATCGCCAAAGCAGTCATTCAAGTTGAACTGAATCGAAAGGACGTCTGATGCATATCGACATGAGCGCACTTCGCGCGCTAGAACGGGAGAAGCAGATCCCCTTCGATTCGATCGTTGAAGCGATCGAGACTGCTTTGTTGTCGGCCTACCACAAAGTGGCAGGTGCGCACCAGAACGCCAGAGTCGACCTAGACCGTACAACCGGTACGGTCGTCGTTTGGGCTAGAGAACGACTCGAGGATGAGATCGTGGAAATTCCACGTGAATCGGACCCGAGCGAGGACGTCTCGCCTGAAGACGAGGATTCACTCATCGTCAAGCGAGTTCCGCGATTCAGTCAAGAGTTCGACGACACTCCTGAGGACTTCGGTCGGTTTGCGGCGAGCGTAGCCCGCCAGCTCATCATGCAGCGAATCCGTGACATGGAAAACGAAGCAACCTTCGGTGAGTTTTCCGGACGTGTGGGTGATATCGTCTCCGGCGTCATCCAGCAGGGCCGCAGTCCAGGTGACGTACTCGTCGATCTTGGGCCAATCGAAGCACTGATGCCCGCGGCTGAACGCGTCCCAGAAGAGCGCTACGGACACGGTGAACGCATTAAGGCTTACGTTTACGACGTTGAACGCGGCCCACGAGGACCTCGGGTCAAAGTGTCACGCACCCATCCGAACCTCGTCAAAATGCTGTTCGCGCTCGAAACGCCAGAGATCGCAGACGGGACCGTCGAGATCGTGGCAATCGCACGTGAGGCTGGACACCGCACCAAGATTGCCGTCCGAGCGACCGTTCCTGGCGTAAACGCCAAGGGTGCATGCATTGGGCCGATGGGTCAGCGGGTCAGGAACGTGATGCACGAACTACATGGCGAAAAGATTGACATCGTCGACTACATGGACGATCCGGCCGAGTTCATAGCGCAAGCGCTTTCGCCTGCTCAGGTCTCAGCTGTGACGATTGTGGACGCAAATGCTCGGGCAGCACGCGTAATTGTGCCGGACTTTCAGTTGTCGCTCGCGATCGGTAAGGAAGGGCAAAACGCTCGTCTTGCTGCCAAGTTGACGTCGTGGCGCATTGACATTCGCCCTGATTCGCAAACAGACTCCGCCCAAGAGCGGAGTGGCGATTCGAATTCCTCAGGTAGTAACGGCTAGACTTGGCTGCGGTAATCCGCACGTGTATCGGTTGTCGTGAGCGTGCAGCTAAGATTGCTTTGGTGCGTGTCGTGGCAGTGCCAACTGGAAGTTCTTGGGAACTGACAGTTGACGAGTCTCGAACGCAACTGGGACGTGGGGCGTATCTACACCCCACAGAGCAGTGTCTGAAAGCCGCGATCACTCGGAAGGCATTCGGCCGGGCTCTTCGAATCGAAGGGCGCATTGAGGCTGGATTGCTCCACGAGTGGTGGGCTGAACGATCCACACCAACTGACCAGAGGGAGTCGGAATGACTCCCATTGACGAAATCGGAGCACACGCTCATGAGCACTCGATGAATACATCAAAATGAGCCTGCACATCAATTTGTGATCCGTCCCTTCGGGCGGATCGCCTGAAGGAGAAAAGTGGCTGTCAGAGTCCACGAACTCGCCAAAGAGTTCGGTGTTGAGAGCAAAGAAGTCCTAGCTGTCTTGAAAGACATGGGCGAATATGTAAAGTCCGCTGCCTCGTCGGTTGAGCCCCCTGTGGCGCGCCGACTAGAAGAAGAACACGGCGCGCGACTCCGCGAAATGGGCGAAAAGAAGGCAGCCAAGAAGGCAGCCAAAAAAGCACCAGCGAAGAAGGCTGCGGCTGCGCCCGGCGAAGAAATTCCCACTGAAACTGCAACAGTCGAAGCTGTTTCGACTGATGACGTTGACGCAGTGCCGGCAAAGAAGGCAGCTGCAAAGAAGGCAACTGTTAAGCCCGGACCTCCGGCACCTAAGAAGGCCGAAGTAGCCGAAAAGGTTGAGGAAGCCCAGGCCGAGACGCCCAAGGAACCGCCTGCGGCACCTCGATCAGGTGGCCCGCGCCCAGGCCCGCGTCCGGGTTCTGCCGGAGGCTTGCCTACGGGTGGCAATCGTCCCGGTCCGCGTCCCGCGGGTGCGCGCCCCGGAAACAACCCGTTCTCGGCAACGCAGGGCATGCAACAGAATCGTCCTCCGCGTCCGCCTGCGGCGCGCGAAGGTGGAGCACCAGGCCGCCCAGGCATGCCGCGGCCTAATCCGGCGATGATGCCGAAACAGTCCGGCCTTGCAGGCCAGTCTGGACCTCGTCCTGGCGGTCGCGGTCCAGGTGGGCCAGGCGGACGTCCCGGTGGTCGTCCAGGAGGCGCACCCGGCGGTCGTCCAGGAGGCGCACCCGGTGCTCGCCCAGGTGGCGCACCCGGTGGCGGCGGTGGCTTCGGCGGACCTCCGAACCGTGGCCCCGGCGGCGGTCCTGGTGGTCGCGGTCCTGGTGGCCGTGGCGGAACGCAGGGTGCGTTTGGTCGCGCTGGCGGTCCGGTACGTCGAGGACGCAAGAGCAAACGCGCGAAGCGCCAGGAATTCGATCAGATGCAGGCGCCGTCGATTGGCGGCGTGCGGGTCCGTAAGGGCAACGGCGAAGTGGTGCGGATGGCGCGCGGCGCTTCCTTGACTCATTTCGCCGAAAAGATCGGTGTAGACGCAGCCTCGCTGGTCCAAGTGTTATTCCACTTGGGCGAAATGGTCACAGCGACGCAATCTGTCAATGATGAAACTCTGCAGATTCTCGGCGAAGAACTGAACTATGACGTTCAGGTCGTGTCACCAGAAGACGAAGATCGTGAATTGCTCGAGTCTTTCTCGCTTGAATTCGGCGAACACGAAGGCGACGATGAAGATCTCGTAGCTCGACCACCCGTGGTTACCGTGATGGGTCACGTTGATCACGGTAAGACGAAGT
>SSHC01000047.1 GCA_008017265.1 Aeromicrobium sp. | reverse complement strand
GCGCCGGCCTCTCGGCGTGACATGAGTTCTCCTACTTTCGTGCTACTAGCGTGATACTCGACCCGACTATCAGGGGTACTTGTGTCCACTTGGGGGACACGCCACTGTTTCATGTTTTCGCAGGTCAGGGCCATTTTTTACCGGAAAACTGCAGTATCTCTAATTTGCTCACACACTGGTTCGAACCCAGTATCGCCCACCATAGGAAAAGGCTCTGACCTGCGCAAACAGAGTATGAAGATCGCTCTAAGCACTATTTTCGTCCCGATTTGGGGGTGGAACGTGATACACGGCAGGCTAAAATTCTGGACGAACGATGTCGCATGAACCTCGCGAGGACTACAGCATGACTTCCCAAACGCCACCGGAACCAGTCGCCGGAGACGAAGCCGTGATTGATCCGTCGATGTTGGTATTCGCTCGCGATATGCGCGACGCGTTCACGCGCATGCAAATGGAACATCAGTTTGCTGTAGACGAGATTCTGACGAAAGTGTCGATCTTGCGTCAGGAGTTCCTGCATCTGCATCAATACAACCCGATCGAGCATGTCGGTGCGCGCGTAAAACCCCCAACCAGCATCCTTGAAAAAGCCATTCGGCGTGACATTGAACTTTCGGCCGAATCTATCCGTGCGGGCATTCAAGACATCGCTGGTGTGCGGATTACGTGCAGTTTCATTTCCGACACCTATCGAGTACTCGAAACGCTCACCTCCCAAACGGATGTGCGGGTCATTCAAATCAAGGACTACATCGCGAATCCCAAACCCAACGGATACAAGAGCTTGCACGCCATCATCGAGATCCCCGTGCACCTGTCGACCGGCGCGGTGCCACGAATAGTCGAAGTGCAAATTCGTACGATCGCAATGGATTTTTGGGCGAGCCTAGAGCACAAGATCTATTACAAGTACGAAGGCGCAGTGCCTGATCATCTCAGCGAAACGCTGACGGATGCGGCCGAGGCGGTGGCTAGGCTCGATCAGCGAATGGAAGACCTGCATCACGAAGTCAAAGGGATCGAGAGTGGGCAGCCGAGCGAAGTCTGGCATGCGCCAGACATTTCCGAGGACGTGCTCAAAAAAATGTGGGAGCAAGCCCAAGCGTCGCGGTGACTCAACGCCCATGTGGTTCAAGGGCAGTAGCCGAGCATTTCGCCAAGGGCACGAATTTCACTTGGGTCGGCCCCAAGATCCCAGTCGTGTTTGACCCGGATCCAGCGCGTCGCGTAACTGCACTGAAAGCCCTTGCGGGGGCGCCATGCGGCCGGGTCGAGGTCACCCTTCGAAGCATTGGCTGACCCATCGACAGCCAAGAGGTTATCCAGCCGATTTGCGAAAGTCTTTCGGCGCTCCACATTCCACGCATACGCGCCCGAACGCCACGCTTCGGAGAGTGGGACGATGTGGTCGATCTGAATGGCCCGAGCTTGGCTGAGGTCCTTGAGGTCGTCGAAGGTGAGGGTCTTGCCCGTGTACGGGTCTGTCCACGTGCCAGCGAGGACATCGTGGTCGCAACGGCCTTGACGTGCCGACTTGACGGTTCCCTTGTGCGCATCGCGAAGCAAAACGTCATCGCGTTGGTTGCACCCGTTGCGATCGATGTCCGTCCAGGGCGAACCGAACTCTTTGCGGACGTAAGGCGGCACGCCGGCAGGTTGGCGGTCGATCACCCGCAGTTCTGCCAGTTGACGGTGCGCCTGAGATTGGGGGCTCGAGGTGCTTGAAGGTGTTGGGGGTGGTGTTGTTGCCGGAGTGGTCGGCGTGGGGGTGACAGTCTGTGTCGGAGTCGAAGTTGCCGTAGTCGGTGCAGTAGTTGCGTTGCCTGGCGATTGCTCGCGAGTGTCTGTTGACGGTGTAGAAGTACAGCCAGCGATCAACGCGCAACTCGTCACGCACGTCAGCGCGAGTACACGCACGATTTTCACAGTTGCAGTCCCCGAAATGTGATTGATGTGGACTGTGAGTCTAATGCACACTGGGGGTTTTCTCGGGCCGCCTCGGCCGATCTCAATGGCGGATCGGTCTCGCCACTTCGCAGACCCAGTTTTCAGGCATAGCCCCGATGTTGAGGAATTTGGAAAGCTCTTCGGCAAGAGTGGCGCTTAGCGTTGCGTCAACCTCGGGGTACACAATCGGTTCCTCTTTGGCGTTATGGCGATCCAAGAGTTCCAGAAGTGATTGACAACTCTCGACAATTCCACTTGGCTCCGCGTTTGAGATGGCCTGTTCTTCGATCGCGTCCAGCAGATTCCAGATCTCGCCATGTTCGCGGTTCATAACCAAAATCGGCATGATCATGCCCGCTTCGCGCAGTGGCGGAAAGAGGAATTCTTCTTCGACATAAATGTGGCGACGAAGCAAGTTGAAAGTCGTGTGTAGGCCTTGACTGTCGATTGTTCCGCTGGATACGTCGGCCGCAAATCGTTCAATGTCAGCGTCGATGATCTTGTGTTCGCGTTCGAGCGCTGCGCTCAAGGGCTCGGGGGACATATGGTCACACTCTCTTTGTCAATCGTCGAGGAACCATCGCTGGGGAACGAACGGGGTAGGGCGGTCTCGTTCGCCCCCAGCGGGTGGGTTTTGTGTTGGCTGTTGCCGGTCAGGGGCGACCGATGCGCACACGCCAAACGTCAGGGCCGGACTCGAGATAGTCCCACGTGAACTGGCCGGTGAACTCGGCCTCGAACTGGTACCACAGGGGCTTCGGGTCGTGGTCGTTCACGAGTTCGAACCCTGCACCGGATTCAAGGTCCTTGTAGGTGCCAAGAATCAGGTCGTGGCGTCGGGCTGGTGGTTCATTGCGAACGTCGAGTCGCGGGTCGGTGCTCATTTTCTCTCCTTTGAGGTGGGGCGGAGTGTTCGTGATTATTCGTTGGGGGCGCTGTCAACTTGCTCGGGTAAGCGAGCCAGGTAGTGCAATATCCCGTTGAGTCGTTCAGCTTCACGGGGATGTTGCGACTTCAAGGCCCACCACGCGCGAGCGGCGAGTCGGCTAGCCGTGTCAGGTTGCCCCGCGTTCCCGAGAGCACGAAGGGCGCGCACCAAGACATCGGTTGTTTCGCTGATGGGATCAGCGGGTGAACCTGACGAGTCCGTCATGGTGCTCCTGACACGAACGAATAAATACGGACAAATCCGTAATAAACAATTTCACTGTACCCGGGATCGGTCCGTAATAAATAGCGCTGGGTGGAGCGGGCACTGGAAACAACAAACGAGGCCCGAATCGCCGTAGCGACCGGGCCTCGTTGCGGAGGTGAATCAGATCAAGCCAAGAGCAAGCATTGCGTCGGCAACATGCGTGAAGCCAGCGATGTTGGCGCCAGCAATGTAGTCACCTGGCAGGTCATATTCGTCGGCCGTTTCAAGGCAGCGACCGTGAATACCGCGCATGATCTTTTCGAGGCGCTGCTCAGTGTGCTCGAAGCTCCACGAATCGCGCGAAGCGTTCTGCTGCATTTCGAGTGCGCTGGTCGCAACGCCACCAGCGTTCGCTGCCTTGCCCGGCGCAAACTGCACACCGGCCTTAGTCAAGATCGCGATGCCTTCCGGCGTTGTCGGCATGTTTGCACCTTCGGCAACGACCTTGCAGCCGTTGTTGACGAGGGTCAACGCGTGCGTTTCGTTGAGTTCGTTCTGTGTCGCGCAGGGCAGCGCAATGTCGGCCGGCACGTCCCAGATCGAGTTTGAACTGAACGTCGCATTGGGGTGAACGTCGAGGTAGTCCGAAACGCGTCCGCGCTTGACTTCCTTGATGTCCTTGAGCGTTTCAAGGTCGATGCCGTTCTCGTCGAGAATGAATCCCGTCGAGTCCGAACACGCGACAACCTTGCCACCGAGGGCATGCACTTTCTCAATCGCATAAATCGCCACGTTGCCCGAACCTGACACCAAGACGCGCTTGCCATCGAATGATTCGCCCTTGGCTTTGAGCATTTCGTCGACGAAGAAGACGGTGCCGTAGCCGGTGGCCTCGGTGCGCACTTGCGAACCGCCCCACGACAGTCCCTTGCCGGTCAAAACGCCAGACTCGTAACGATTCGTGATGCGCTTATATTGGCCAAACAGGTAACCGATCTCGCGGCCGCCCACGCCGATATCGCCGGCGGGGACGTCGGTGTATTCGCCGAGGTGGCGGTAGAGCTCGGTCATAAACGACTGGCAGAAACGCATGATTTCAGCGTCGGAGCGGCCCTTCGGGTCGAAATCCGATCCGCCCTTGCCGCCACCGATGGGCAGCCCGGTGAGCGCATTCTTGAAGATCTGCTCGAAACCAAGGAACTTGACGATGCCGAGATAGACGCTCGGGTGGAAACGCAAGCCGCCCTTGTAGGGGCCGAGAGCCGAGTTGAATTCAACACGGAAGCCACGGTTGATTTGCACGCGACCTTGATCGTCTGTCCACGGCACGCGGAAAATGATTTGACGTTCTGGTTCGCACAAGCGCTGAATAATCGCGGCGTCGGCGTACTCGGGATGCTTGACTACGACGTGTCCGATGCTGTCGAACACTTCGCGGACTGCTTGGTGAAATTCACCTTCACCGGGGTTCCTACGAAGTACTTCTTCGTAAAGATCTTGTAGGTTTCCGTCCAAAACTGGCACTAGAAATCTCCATTTCATGGTCAACCCGCACACAAGGGTTACCGTGTGAAGAGGTCACACAGCCATCGTTCAGATTACTCGTTAGTCAGATCGCGAATTTCCTAGAGGTCGGTTTTGGTGGCCATCGATGTTTGTCACCAGCGACCGCGGTTCGTACTATCGGCATGCGCAGACGCGGATGCCGTGACTTTTGGATGCAAGCCCACAGATAAAGTCAAGGTAATCAGCACACGCCAGTCGTAGGGTGTGTCCCGAACCGAAAAGGGAACCGAATGTCCACGTTCACCATCACCGTTATTACCGACGATTCGCCCGAATCACGCGAGGTTGACGAAGGGACCCGAGCCTGGCAGTTGTTCGCTGATGACCCTTCCGTCATTGCGGCCCGAATCGATGGCACCCTCGTTGATCTTGCCCGCGAACTTGTCGCAGGCGATACTGTCGAAGCGGTCGCCGTCGAATCTCCAGACGGATTGGACATCCTTCGACACTCGACCGCGCACGTAATGGCCCAGGCCGTTCAAGAGATCTTCCCCGAAGCAAAACTCGGCATTGGTCCACCCATCGTCGACGGCTTTTATTACGACTTCGACGTAGATGTGCCGTTCACGCCCGAAGATCTGGAAAAGATCGAGGCGAGGATGAAGAAGATCATCAAAGAGGGTCAAAAGTTTGACCGTCGTGAGATCAGTGACGCCGACGCCCACATTGAACTCGCCGATGAGCCTTACAAGATCGAGCTCATCGGTCTGAAGAGCAATGCTGGCGATGCTGCTGAGGGTGCGAGCGTGGAGGTCGGCGATGGCGGCCTGACGATTTACGACAACCTCAAACGTGACGGTTCGCGCGCCTGGAAGGATTTGTGCCGCGGTCCACACTTGCCGACCACGAAACGTATTCCGGCGTTCAAGCTCATGCGGAGTGCGGCCGCCTATTGGCGCGGTAACGAGAAGAACAAACAACTCCAGCGTATCTACGGAACCGCGTGGCCAACCAAAGAAGAATTGGCCGATCACCTGCATCGGATCGAAGAGGCGCAGCGCCGTGATCATCGTCGGCTCGGCACCGAACTCGACCTCTACAGTTTCCCCGACGAAATTGGCTCCGGTTTGCCTGTATTCCACCCCAAGGGCGGTGTGATCAAGCGCGAAATGGAAGATTACGTTCGCCGCAGGCACATCGAAGAGGGTTTCGAATATGTCGGCACACCGCACATCGCGAAAGAAGAACTCTTCTACACATCGGGCCATCTGCCTTACTACGGCGAAGGCATGTTCCCGGCACTCGACGTGGACGGAATGGACTACCGCCTCAAGGCGATGAACTGTCCGATGCACAATCTCATTTTCCGTTCCCGTCAGCGTTCGTACCGTGAACTTCCGTTGCGCTTGTTCGAGTTCGGTCACGTGTACCGGCACGAGAAGTCGGGCGTCATCCACGGGCTGACACGTGTGCGCGGGTTTGCCCAAGACGACTCGCACTCGTACGTGACGCCAGAGCAGGCTCCCGAAGAAATCCGGCACTTGCTCAACTTCATCTTGAGTTTGTTGCGCGACTTCGGCATGAACGACTTCTTCCTAGAACTGTCCACCCGTGACGCGGCGAAAGACAAGTTCATCGGATCGGACGAAGACTGGGCGACGGCCACTCAAGTCTTGGCCGATGTTGCTGCCGAAACTGGCTTGGAGTTGGTTCCCGATCCAGGCGGGGCTGCCTACTATGGGCCAAAAATTTCGGTTCAAGCACGTGATGCGATTGGTCGTTCATGGCAAATGTCGACGATCCAGTACGACTTCAACCAGCCGTCGACCGACCGTTTCAATCTTGAGTACGTTGCTGCCGATGGCACACGCAAGCAGCCCGTCATGATCCACTCGGCCAAGTTTGGTTCGATTGAACGATTCATGGGTGTTCTGGTCGAGCACTACGCGGGCGCATTCCCTCCGTGGCTCGCTCCCGTTCAAGTCGTGTGCATCCCGGTTGCCGAACGCCACGCTGCTTACCTTGACAAAGTGGCCGCAAAATTGCGTGCGCATGGTGTCCGCGTGGATGTTGACGCATCTGATGAACGCATGCAAAAGAAAATCCGCACGGCGCAGACACAAAAGGTGCCTTTCATGCTGCTTGCCGGCGACAACGACATCGAAGGTGGTGCCGTTTCGTTCCGCTATCGCAATGGTGACCAGGACAATGGTGTCGCTGTTGATCAGGCGGTCGAACGCATCTTGGATGCCATACGTTCGAAGGCACAAGTATGAGCTTCACGCCAGACCCCGACGGATTGCAACGACTCTGGACGCCATATCGAATGGCCTATATCAAGGGTGACGAGCCAGATCCGGGCTGTCCGTTTTGTCGGATCGGTGCGCCAGACGGTGACGATGAGTTGCTGGTTGCGCGGGGCGAAACCGTATATGCGGTGCTGAACAGGTTCCCCTACAACCCTGGACATCTCATGGTGATTCCTTATCGCCACGAGCCTGACGTTGTGGCCTTAACCGACGCTGAAGCCAACGAACTGATGGCGATGACGAGTAAAGCGGTAGAGGTTATTCGTGCTGTTTCCTCACCAGATGCGTTCAACGT
>SSHC01000063.1 GCA_008017265.1 Aeromicrobium sp. | reverse complement strand
TCGGTCTCCAGCGCGTCGAGGAACCCAAGCGAAACGCGCGCTCGATTCTTCGGCCTTGGCTACCACTGCTGACAACCCACCAGCAACTGTTGCGAGCCGTTCACCAGCGAGGATGACACTGGCTGCGTCGAGGTTCAGGTTCTCGATCGCTTCGACCTCTGTGCCTGGTTCGACCGTGATGAGTTCGGCGTTCATCTTGTGTGAGCCGCGGGTCTCGTGGCTCGCAATCACGATGATCTTGACGCCCTTGCGTGCCGCTTTTCGCAGACGCAGGAACAAGACCGGAGCTTCATCTTCAACATCGAGACCAACGACCACTACGGTACTCGCCTTTTCGAGGCCTGCGAAGGTGACATCAACCGGCGCGCCTGCGACGTGCGCGGCCAAGAATTCGTTCTCTTCTTTGGCTGACATGCGCGTGCGGAAATCGATGTTGTTCGTGCCGAGTGCGATTCGTGCGAACTTCGAGTAGGCGTAGGCGTCTTCCAGCGTCAATCGTCCACCAGTCAACACTGCAGGGTTCTTCGCTCCTGCCAAGCCGCGGGCCGCGTACGCCAGAGCGGCGGGCCACGACGTCGGCTCAAGTTCGCCGGTCTCGTTATTACGCACCAAAGGCGTGGTTAAGCGATCGCTTTGTGTTGGCCAGTAGAACGCGAAACGGTCCTTATCGCTGATCCACTCTTCGTTGACCTGTGGGTCGTCTCCAGCCAAGCGGCGCATGACCTTGCCACGACGGTGATCGATTCGGATAGCCGAGCCACACGAATCGTGTTCGGCAATCGATGGGCTCGAAACAAGGTCAAACGGACGCGAACGGAAACGGTAGTCCGCACTCGTCAACGCACCCACCGGGCAGATCTGAATCGTGTTGCCAGAGAAGTACGAGCCGAATGGTTCGCCCTCTGCGATACCGATTTGTTGCTTCGCACCGCGTTCGAGCAAGCCGATGAAGCGATCGCCAGCGATCTCGTCAGAGAATCGCGTACAACGCTGACACAAAACGCACCGTTCGCGGTCGAGCAGAATCTGCGCCGACAAGTTGAGTGGCTTGGGGAACAAGCGCTTCGTCTCAACGAAACGAGACTCAGCTTCACCATGCGAAAGTGACTGGTTTTGCAGTGGACATTCGCCGCCCTTGTCACATGTGGGGCAATCGAGCGGGTGGTTCGCAAGCAAGAACTCAAGTTGACCCTTTTGTGCCTTGTCGGCCATCTCAGAGGTGACTTGCGTACGTACGACCATGCCTGGTGCTGCTTCAAGCGTGCAGGAAGCCTGGGGCTTGGGCATGGGGCGTCCGTTACCAGCGTCGGGCACTTCGACCATGCACTGGCGGCAGGCGCCAACTGGTTTGAGCAGTGGGTGATCACAGAACCGTGGCACTTCGACACCCAAGAGTTCGGTCGCCCTGATGACCAGGGTTCCCTTCGGTACCGATACCGAGACGTCGTCGATCGTGAGAGTGATCAACTCAACGGGTGGTTCACCTTGGGCATCAGCGACCGCTGGTGATGCAGAAACGTCAGCGCTCATCGGGCAACCTCCTTTGCGAAGAGGGTGGACTTCGATGGTGGGAAAAGTTCAGCAGTCGGCGTGGTCAGGCACGCTTCGAACTCATCACGGAAGTACTTGATAGCGGACATGACGGGGCTCGTTGCGCCGTCACCGAGAGCACAGAACGACCGGCCCAAGAGGTTGTCGCACAGGTCGAGCAAGAGTTCTATATCGCCTTCTTGCCCTTGACCTGCGTTCATCCGGGTGAGGGTCTGAGTCATCCACCAGGTTCCCTCGCGGCATGGCGTGCACTTGCCGCAGGACTCATGCTTGTAGAACTCGGTCCAGCGCAAGACGGCTCGAACCACCGACGTGGTTTGGTCGAACACTTGGATCGCTTTAGTTCCGAGCATCGAGCCGACCGCGCCGACTGATTCGTAATCGAGCGGAACATCGAGATGCTCAGCGGTCAACAGCGGCGTCGAAGATCCACCGGGGGTCCAGAACTTGAGTTCGCTGCCTTCGCGCATTCCGCCGCCGAGTTCGAGCAGTTCGCGCAGCGTAATGCCGAGAGGCGCTTCGTATTGGCCTGGCTTGGCGACGTGGCCGGAAAGCGAAAAGAGCGTGTAGCCCTTGCTCTTGTCGGTTCCCATGGAACTGAACCAGCCCGTTCCACCCGAAATGATCGACGGAACCGAAGCGATGGATTCAACATTGTTCACAACAGTCGGCGAGGCATACAAGCCTTCGACTGCCGGAAACGGCGGACGCAAACGCGGTTGACCGCGACGCCCTTCGAGCGAATCGAGCAGCGCTGTTTCTTCACCACAAATGTAAGCGCCGGCACCGGCGTGGATCACAAGGTCGAGGTTCTGACCGCTGCCATGAATGTTCTGCCCGAGGTGGCCGGCTTCGTATGCTTCGCGCACCGCTGCACGCAAGCGTCGAATCACGTGGAGAACTTCACCACGGATGTATACGAACGCCTTCTCGGCGCGAATCGCGCGACAGGAAATGATGATGCCCTCGACCAGCGTGTGCGGGGACGCCATCATCAGTGGAATGTCTTTGCAGGTACCCGGTTCGGCTTCGTCGGCGTTCACCACGAGGTACTTAGGCTTGGGGTTGTCTTGCGGGATGAAGCTCCACTTCATACCGGTGGGGAATCCGGCACCACCGCGACCACGTAGGCCTTCGTCTTTGACGAGCGAGATGAGCGCGTCCGGCTCCATCGTGAGTGCCGTGCGTAGGGCCTGATAGCCGCCGCCCGCTTCATACGCCTTGAGCGTCCACGAGCGTTCTTGGTTCCAGTTTGCGCTGAGAACCGGCGTCAATGTGTCAGTCACCGTCGGTCTCCTTCACTGGAGCTTTTGCACCAGGAACGGCCGGTGCTTTCCAGCCTTGTTCCTCAGCGATTTCGAGACCAACGAGGGATGCTGGTCCTGCGGACGGCCCTTGGTCAGCGAGTCCGTCTTCGAAACCACCGATCACGCGTTCAGCTTCGCGCCACGAGGTGATTTCGGCGCCTCGAGTCGAGACGACCTTGTCGCCCGCACGGAGTTTGTCCGTGACTTCGGCAGCCGACTCGGGGGTCTGGTTGTCGAAGAATTCCCAGTTGACCATCATCACTGGCGCGAAGTCGCACGCCGCGTTGCACTCGACACGCTCAAGCGTGATCATGCCGTCTTCGGTGGTCTCGTCGTTGCCGACGCCCAGGCGATCACACAGCGTTTCGTAGATCTCGTCGCCGCCCATGACGGCACACAGAGTATTGGTGCAAACACCCACATGGTGCTTGCCCATCGGGTTGCGCTTGTACATCGTGTAGAACGTCGCAACGCCAGAAACTTCAGCGGGCGTGATCTCAAGGAGTTCAGCGCACTTGTTGATCGCCTCGGTCGTAACGCGTCCCTGAGCCGACTGCACGAGGTGCAGCATCGGCAACAAGGCGCTGCGCGGCTCGGGGTAACGGGCCATGAGTTCACGCAGTTCTTCGACAGTCTTGTCGGTCAAGAGTTCGTCGCTCATCGGTCAACACCTCCCATCACGGGGTCAATCGAAGCTACAGCCACGATGACGTCCGACAGCATTGAGCCTTCGCTCATAACTGACACTCCTTGGAGATTCACGAAGGACGGTTCTCTGAAGTGCACGCGGTAAGGGCGCGTCCCGCCGTCCGACACCGCGTGGCAAGCGATTTCGCCCTTGGGCGATTCGACTGCGAAGTAAGCCTGACCGGCAGGAACTCGGAAGCCCTCGGTCACGATCTTGAAGTGGTGAATGAGCGCTTCCATGGATTCGCCCATGATGTGCTTGATGTGTTCAGGCGAGTTGCCTTGACCGTCTGCGCCGACGGTCAATTGAGCCGGCCAAGCGATCTTCTTGTCGTCGATCATCACGGGTTGTCCGGCAGTCTTTTCGAGACGGTCGATGCACTGCTCAACGATCTTGAGCGACTCCCACATCTCGTCTTGACGAATGCGGAAACGGCCATAAGCGTCTGGTTCATCACGCGTGATGACATCGAAGTCGTAGGTTTCGTAATCCCAGTACGGTTGCTTTTTGCGTAAGTCCCAGTCCATGCCAGTTGAGCGCAGAATCGGCCCCGTGATGCCGAGCGCCATAGCGCCCGCAAGGTTGAGGTAGCCGATGCCTTGCAGACGCGCTTTGAAGATCGGGTTTTCGTTACACAAGGCCGCGTATTCGGGCAATCGCTTCTTCATGAGCGCAACCGTGTCGCGGAGTTGCTGGATGCCACCCTCGGGAATATCGAGTGGCACGCCGCCAGGGCGGAAGAAAGCGTGGTTCATGCGGAGCCCGGTGATCGCTTCGAACACCTTGAGGATTTCTTCACGGTCACGGAACCCACACGTCATAACCGTGAGCGCACCAATTTCCATGCCGCCGGTTGCGATAGCGATGAGGTGCGAAGAAATGCGGTTCAGTTCCAACAAGAGCACGCGGATGATTTTGGCGCGTTCAGGGATGTCGTCTTCGATTCCCAGCAAACGCTCAACAGCGCCGACATAGGCCGCTTCCGTGGAGAACGGGGCGACGTAGTCCATGCGAGTACAGAACGTCACGCCCTGGGTCCACGTGCGGAACTCCATGTTCTTTTCGATGCCGGTGTGCAAATAACCGATTCCGGCGCGCGCATCGTGTACTTGTTCACCGTCAAGTTCAAGGATGAGTCGGAGCACACCGTGCGTGGAGGGGTGCTGTGGACCCATGTTGATGACGACGCGGTCACCGGCCAAACTATCGGGCTGGATCGTGTCCCAGTCACCACCAGTGACGTTAAATACTTGGCCGTCGATGGTTTCGGATGTGCCCGCGTACGGGTCGTTGTGGAGTGTGTCGCTCATCAGTTGTATGACCTCCGCTGATCGGGCGCGGAGTTGAATCCGCCCTTAAATTCAACGTTGATTCCGCCCAAGGGGTAGTCCTTGCGCTGGGGGTGTCCCGGCCAGTCGTCTGGCATGAGGATGCGGGTGAGGGCTGGATGGCCATCGAATTGGATGCCGAACATGTCCCAGGTTTCGCGCTCGTGCCAGTCTGCGGTCGGGTAGATCGAGACAACGCTTGGAATGTGCGGGTCTTCTTCGGCGCACGTGACTTCGAGGCGGATTCGACGATTGTGAGTCATCGACAACAAGTGGTAGACGGCATGCAGTTCGCGACCCTTGTCGTCTGGGTAGTGCACACCGCTGACGCCGCTGAAGAACTCGAAGCGGAGTTTCGGGTCGTTGCGCAAGTGCGTGGCAACGACGAGGATTTTCTCGCGACGGATGAAGAAGGTGATCTCGCCTCGATCGACGACGGTCTTTTCGATCGCGTCGCTCAAGCCTTCGCCTTGACTGATTCCGGCCGCGACATCGTCAAACCAGCCGCCGAACGGTGGCCGCGATGCGCCCGGCATGACAACGGGACGGCGGACCGTGCCGTAGCCACTCGTGTCACCCGTGCCGTGCACGCCGAACGCGCCTTCACGCACCGAGACGATATTGAGTTCGGTGGCGGAAGCAGGAACAACTTCTGTTTCAGGTGTCTTGCCTTCGGTCGCGTCGCTCATCGCATGAGTCCCTTCTGCGAGAGGGTCGGGATTGCGGCCAGTGCTTCGCGTTCGAGTTCGGCGATTTCATCCAGGCGATGAACACCCAACTTGGACGCTTGAATCTGTACGTGAAGCTTGATCACTGCATCGATCAGCATTTCTGGACGCGGTGGGCAACCCGGCAGGTAAACGTCGACAGGCACCACATGGTCGACACCCTGGACGATCGCGTAGTTGTTGAACATGCCGCCAGAACTGGCGCAGACGCCCATCGCCATGACCCATTTCGGGCCGGGCATTTGGTCGTAGATTTGGCGGAGAACGGGAGC
>SSHC01000068.1 GCA_008017265.1 Aeromicrobium sp. | reverse complement strand
GCGACGAAAGTTGCGAGCGCCACGGCCATAATCGCAACGAAATAGGGGTTCATGTTCATGATGCCCTCAGTGCTACGTTCTTGAACAACGTCCCACCCAATGGCGTAGCCCACTGAAGCGGCTGGAACGGCATGGGCGACTTGGCTAGGGCGAAGCTTCCACGTCAAAACCACGATGCCTGCGATGAAGGTCGAAATGGACAGCACCATGTGCCACCATCGAACATCGCCGAAGGCGAATGCGCCTAGCCATAGCGTGGTGCATAGGGCGCCGAGAAATCCGGCGATCAGCCAAGTACGAAAAGCACGCATGCGTCACCTCAAGAATGGGTCGATGGCGGCGGCAACAAACAACAACGCCAAGTAGGCATTTGAATAGTGGAAAAGACGCATGGGACGAAGGAGCGAAAGTTCGTCAGTCTCTTTCGAGCGTGCGTAAAGATCGTGCGCTTCGACCAAGAAAACGATGCCGAGAATGATGGCGACTGTTGGATAAAAAGCACCCATACCAGCGACGGGCCAAAGTGCGAGCGACGTGATGACCGTAACCCACGAATACAACACGATCTGCTTGCCAACTTCACGTGAGGTTGCCACGGCAGGAAGCATTGGGACGCCTGCGTTCGCGTAGTCCTCGCGGTAGCGCATCGCGAGCGCCCAGAAGTGCGGCGGAGTCCAGAAAAACACGACGAGAAACAAGACGATCGGTGGCCAGGCGATCTCGTTAGTGATTGCGGTCCAACCAATGAGCGGTGGGAAACAACCTGCTGCGCCGCCCCACACGATGTTTTGCGTCGTGCGGCGCTTCAAGATCATCGTGTAGCCGACAACATAGAAAACGTTAGCCGTGAGGGCAAGGCCTGCAGACAACCAGTTGACGAGGAAGCCGAGCCACAAGGTGGACACGACGCCCAAGACGAGTCCGAAAACTAGGGCGTTCTTCGTCGCGACCTGATGGCGCGGCAGTGGGCGTCGAGATGTACGGCGCATCTTCTGGTCGATATCGGCATCGACCACGCAATTGAGCACGTTGGCCGATCCAGCCGAAAGCGTACCGCCGACGAGCGTAGTCACCACGAGCCACAACGCGGGCACCCCTTGCTGTGCCAAGAACATGACGGGAACCGTCGTGAGCAAAAGCAACTCGATGATGCGTGGTTTGGTGAGCGCGACATACGCCCCCACAACATCGCGTAGAGAGTTTCGAGGCCCTGCCGAGTGAGCGGGCGCAGGCGAATTGAGGGCAGTCACATTCGCCAGTCTATCGCGCTGACGATAGGCTCGGAATGTATACCTCGCGTACCAATTCCCAGGAGTACTACGTTGACTGACGTCGCCCCCCATAACACCAGCACTTTCTCGTGGACCGATAACGATAAACGCGCGGTGGATACTGCTCGTTTGCTTGCGGCAGACGCAGTCCAAAAAGCCGGTCACGGCCACCCCGGTACAGCGATGAGTTTGGCCCCGGCTGCCTATTTGCTCTATCAGAAGATCATGCGCCACAACCCGGCGAATCCAACGTGGATTGGCCGCGACCGGTTTGTCCTTTCGTGTGGACACTCAAGCCTCACGCAATACACGCAGCTTTTCTTGTCAGGATATGAACTCAACCTTGACGACATCAAAGCCTTGCGCACGTGGGGCAGCCAGACACCGGCCCACCCCGAGTACGGTCACACTCCGGGCGTTGAAGTGACAACTGGCCCACTCGGTCAGGGCATCGCTAACGCAGTCGGCATGGCGATGGCAGCGCGCCGCGAACGTGGGCTCTTCGATCCGTTCGCGGAACCTGGCGAGAGTCCGTTCGATCACCAGATCTATGTCTTGGCCTCCGACGGTGACATGCAAGAAGGTGTCTCTGCTGAAGCTTCCTCGTTGGCTGGACTCCAACAACTCGGCAACTTGACGGTCATTTATGACGACAACAAGATCTCGATCGAAGATGACACGAGCATCGCCTTCACCGAAGACGTTGCACTCCGGTATGAGTCCTATGGTTGGCACGTTCAAACCGTGGATTGGACGCAGGGCGGCGCGGGCTATGTGGAAGATGTAGAAGGTCTCGCCGACGCGGTTTTTGCCGCCCGCGCTGTGACCGACAAGCCAAGCCTCATCGTCCTGCGCACGATCATTGCCTGGCCTGCGCCCAATGCTCGAAACACGGGTGCATCGCATGGTTCGGCCCTCGGTGTAGACGAAATCAAGGCGACAAAAGAGCTTTTGGGCTTCGATCCCAACGAAGACTTCGCAGTCGATGCTGATGTACTCAGTTACGCGCAAGAAGCCAAAGCCCGCGGCGAGGCTGCGCAGCAAGCTTGGCAAGTTCAATTCGACTTGTGGGCGAACGCCAATAAAGAACGAAAGCAACTTCTCGATCGCTTGACGAATCGTCAATTGCCTGCCGGCTGGGACGCGGATCTTCCGGTCTACCCGGCTGACGCCAAGGGTGTCGCCACCCGTGTTGCATCGGGCGCATTCCTCTCGGTTGCGGCCAAGCACCTGCCTGAGTTGTGGGGCGGATCGGCTGACCTTGCGGGCTCTAACAACACGACTCCAAAGGGCGAGCCATCGTTCATTCCGCCGGGGAACTCAAGTGAGTTGGTACGGGGCGACTGGTATGGCCGCGTTTTGCATTTCGGTATCCGTGAGCACGCAATGGGCTCGATCATGAATGGCATCGCGCTGCACGGCCCCACTCGGGCTTACGGTGGCACCTTCCTCGTGTTCAGCGACTACATGCGTCCCGCAGTGCGGCTTTCCGCGCTCCAAGGTCTGCCGGTTACCTACGTCTGGACTCACGACTCGATTGGGTTGGGCGAAGACGGACCTACACATCAGCCGGTTGAACACGTCATGTCTCTGCGAGCTATCCCAGGCATCGACATCATCCGCCCAGCAGATGGAAACGAAACCATCCAAGCATGGAAGACTTTGCTTTCGCGCACTGATCGTCCGGCCGCGCTGGCCTTGACCCGGCAAAACGTCCCCGTGTTTGAGCGTGGTGGCGATTGGGGCGCGGCCGAAGAAACCGCACGCGGTGCCTACGTACTCTTGGACACCCCAGCCGAGCTCAACAAGTCCGAACCAGACGTGGTGTTGATTGGCACCGGCTCTGAAGTTCAAATTGCCGTGCAGGCACGCGCACGTCTACTTGCCAAAGGCATCGGCGCTCGTGTTGTCTCTATGCCGTGCTGGGAATGGTTTGAAGAGCAAACCGTTGAGTACCGCGACAGCGTGATCCCGCCCAAAATTCGGGCGCGCGTTGCGGTTGAAGCCGGAATTGCGCTTGGTTGGCGCGACATCGTCGGCGATGCTGGCGAGATTGTTTCGCTTGAGCACTTCGGTGCCTCAGCTTCGTTCCCAGAACTCTACGATCGCTTCGGAATCACGCCAGAAGCCGTTGTCGTGGCTGCTGAGAAATCGATGGCTGCAGTTACTCGATTCGACGGCGTTGGGGTACGAGTTCGCCCAACGGGCTCGCCGATGCCTGACCTAGACGCCTAAGCCAAAGCGGATCGCGAAGGCAAACAGGTCCTCAACAAACATGTGCCTCGGGGCATTCAAACGAAAAGGAAAAACCAACCATGAGCAATCCATTGGAAGCTCTTTCCCAAGCCGGCGTTTCAGTTTGGTTGGATGACCTTTCGCGAGAGCGCCTCGAATCTGACAGCCTCAAACACCTCATCGATACGCACAGTGTCGTGGGCGTGACGACAAACCCAACGATCTTCGCCAATGCGCTCGCGCAAGGTGAACGCTATTTGCCGGCGATTCGGCAACTGGTTGCCGAGGGGGCAAACGTCGATACGGCCATTGAGAGCCTCACAACAGACGATGTACGCCAAGCCTGTGAACTTTTCTCGGACGTATTCGAACGGACCAACGGCGTTGACGGCCGCGTATCGATCGAAGTTGAACCCGCGTTGGCGCACGATAGCGAAGGCACGATCGTTGCTGCCAAGCGCATTTGGGAAAAACTCGAGAAGCCGAACGCTCTCATCAAGATTCCGGCGACGCACGAAGGACTCCCGGCGATCGCAGCAACCATCGCCGCCGGTATCAGCGTCAATGTGACTCTCATTTTCTCGGTCGAACGCTATCGAGAAGTGATGGACGCATACCTCTTCGGGCTTGAACAAGCATTGGCTGAAGGACGCGATCTTTCGCAGATTCACTCGGTTGCTTCGTTCTTCATCAGTCGACTTGACTCGGCGATTGACGGCCAGTTGCCGGCTGACAGTCCTTTGCGCGGCAGGACGGCGGTTGCCAACGCGCAACTGGCATACGAGGCTTTTAAAGAGGTTTTCTCCAGTGAACGCGCGAAGAACCTGCTCGCTCAAGGTGCGAATGTTCAACGACCGTTGTGGGCTTCGACAGGCGTGAAAGACCCCTCCTACCCCGACACGAAGTATGTGACTGACTTGGTTGTGGCTGGTTCGGTGAACACCATGCCCGAGGCGACGGTGCTCGCGATGGCTGATCACGGGGTCGTATCCGGCGACACCGTTCGTGCAAATGCTGACGCAGCGCGCGCCGTTTTTGTATCGTTGCGTGCAGAGGGCATCGATATTGATGCTGTCTTCGCAGACTTGGAGTCTGATGGCGTAGCGAAATTCATCACGTCATGGGACGAACTGGTTGCGACCGTCGCAACACAGATGGGATCCATTTAGTTCATGTTGCATGCAACTGCAGACCTGCGCCTTTCGTCCGCTGCTGGAATTCACGACTGCATTGAGAACGAAATCGCCGTTCGGCTCGCGGCCAAAGATCCAGGCATTTGGGGTCGTCGCTACGTCGAACGCACGCGGGCGCGCATGGGATTGGTGGATGTTTTACGCATCGCGCGTGAAAGCGTGCCGGGTATCTTGGCTGGCGTGGACTCGGTCCGCAGCGCGAACCTGAACAGAATCGTGCTGTGCGGCATGGGTGGATCCTCGCTCGCACCGGATGTTATTTGCCGTAATTTTGGGGTTGAGTTGCTCGTTCTCGACAGTTCACACCCCGACATGGTTGCGCAAGCGGTCCAAGAGCTCGAACGAACTTTCGTCATCATTTCGAGCAAGACCGGCACCACCATTGAAACTGTTGGCCATCTGCGTCAGTTCGTGCAAGCGTTTGAAGACGCCGGTCTGGTGGCAAACCAACACATGGCTATCGTGACTGATCCCGAATCCCCCTTCGATACCTATGGAACCGACCACGAGATTCCCGTCATTCTCGGTGATCCAACAATCGGTGGACGCTATTCAGCCTTAACAGCTTTCGGTCTCGTACCCAGCGCGATCGCCGGCGCCGACATCGCCAGACTTTTAGATGAAGCGATCTCGTACGATTCGCTACTACAGAGCAACGACGAGTCAAACCCCGCCATTGTGCTCGGCGCGATCATCGCAGCATCCGCGCGCGCCCGGCTCGGCGTGATCGCCATCGATGATCGCGATTACCCAGGCCTTGGCCTCTGGATCGAACAACTCGTCGCGGAGTCCTTAGGCAAGCGACGCACGGGTGTTCTTCCGGTAATCGTTTCGCCGCCCGACGGCTATGTCCCGCAAGGTGCGGTTCGGGTAATTTTGGGTACCGACGCGGCCGGGCACGGTTCGGACACTGTCACGATCGATGCGCCTTTGGGTGCTCAATTCTTGTTGTGGGAGTACGCAGTCGCGATCGCCGCCTACCTACTCGACGTCAACCCATTCGATCAACCGGATGTTGAAGCGGCGAAGGAAGCAGCACGCCGAACGCTCGCTGAAGGTTACGAAACCGACGAGCCTGACTTTATCGATGGCACGATTCAAGCATGGGGCGTCAATTCGCTCACTCTCTTAGATGCGATTCTTCAGTGCCGGGCGGCGATGCCGCTTGATGGTTACCTCGTGGTCACGATGTATCTCGACCGGTGGCGACATGCTGGCGCCGAACTCATTGCCAACGAAGTTTCCCGACATATTCTTCGACCAGTCACATTCGCTTGGGGTCCCCAGTACCTTCATTCGACTGGCCAATTGCACAAGGGCGGGCCACTTAAAGGCACGTTCATTCAGGTCACGGCACAACCAGAACAAGATTTCATGGTGCCTAGGCAGTCCTACTCTTGGGGTCAGATGCTGTCTGCCCAAGCAAGCGGAGACGCTGCCGTGCTGGAAGGACTAGGTCTGACTGTGCTCCGACTAAACCTCGGTGACGTTGAATCTGATCTGGCGCGTTTGCGCGAAGCGCTTCTCTATTGATTCGTTTGAGTATTGTGGGGCCGGCCGTGCACCCGTAACTATGCCATGGAAAAAGCGTCCGAGAAATTCGGACGCTTTTTCCATGGTGAGACGTTGCGCAATTGTGTGACGATTGCGAAGCGAATTAGCCGCTGACTTTGTGCAACAGTCCGAGCGCGAAGACACACACAGTCCAGACGATCGCTACGCCAACGGTGAGACGGTCAAGGTTGCGTTCAGCAACTGACGATCCGGCGAGCGAACTAGAAACACCGCCACCGAACATGTCGGAGAGTCCTCCCCCACGGCCCTTATGCATCAACACCAAGACAATCATCAGCACGCTACAAATTGCCAAAAGGATTGAAAAACCAATGATCATGGAAACTCCCTCAGTTAGTTGCCGGACAGATTTGGCAAGGTGGCAAAGCGTGCAATTCCTGCGAACTCTTCGGCGTCGAGACTTGCGCCTCCGACGAGTGCCCCGTCAACGTCTTTCTTCGACATGAGTGAAGCGACGTTGTTTGCTTTCACTGATCCTCCGTACAGGATACGGGTCTGTTCGCTGACTTCAGCAGACCAGGTCTCGGCAACGAAGCCACGGATGGCGGCGCAGACCTCTTGTGCGTCTTCTGGCGTGGCTACCTCGCCAGTACCGATCGCCCATACGGGTTCATAAGCGATGACCAACTGAGACACCTGATCGGCGCTTAAACCCTCGAGTGAAGCGCCTACTTGGGCGAGCGTGTAGGCCACGTGCTCGCCTGCTTGGCGGGTTTCGAGTCCTTCACCAACGCACACAATGGGTGTCATGCCCGCGCCGAATACGGCCTTGGCCTTTGCGTTGACGAGTGCGTCTGTCTCGCCGTGGTATTCACGGCGTTCGGAGTGCCCCACAACGACGTAACTACAGCCGAGTTTTGCCAACATAGCGGCTGAGATTTCGCCAGTGTAGGCACCGCCCGCATGGGCCGAAACGTCTTGGGCGCCGTAGCCGATACTGAGCGCATCGCCGTCGACCATGGTCTGGACGCTGCGAATGTCAGTGAACGGTGGAATAACGACGACTTCCGTCGTGGCGTAGTCGTGCTTCTTATCGCTCAACGTCCAAGTCAGTTTCTGGACGAGGCTGACTGCTTCAAGGTGGTTGAGGTTGGACTTCCAGTTTCCAGCCATCAAAGGAATTCTGCTCATGATGTCTCCTCTAGTACTGCCAGTCCGGGCAATTCCTTGCCTTCGAGATATTCCAAACTTGCTCCGCCACCGGTCGAAATGTGCCCAAAGGCAGTGTCATCGAAACCGAGCAGACGCACGGCTGCGGCTGAGTCGCCACCGCCGACCACCGAAAGTCCATCGACCTCGGTAAGAGCCTGGGCGACCGTGCGTGTACCTTCGGCGAAGGCCGCCATTTCGAACACACCCATCGGGCCGTTCCAGAACACGGTTGACGATTCGCGAATGATGTTGGCGAATGCCTGTGCCGATTCCGGGCCAATGTCGAGTCCCATCTGGTCTGATGGAATCGCGTCAACGTTGACGATCGTAGGCGTGGCATCGGCCGCAAACTTCGGCGCAACGACGACATCCGTCGGAAGTACAAGGTTCACGCCAAGCTCTTGTGCTTTGGCAAGATACTCAGCCGCGCGCGGAATCTGGTCTTCCTCGAGCAACGACGTGCCCACCGAATGGCCGTGGGCCGCAAGGAAGGTAAAGAGCATGCCGCCACCGATGACGAGCGTGTCTGCCTTGGTGAGCAGATTGTCGATCACGGCGAGCTTGTCAGACACCTTTGAGCCGCCCAAAACTACTGTGTAGGGGCGTGCGCTCTGGGTGGTGAGTTGGCGCAGTACTTCGACTTCGGCCTGAACCAGTCCGCCAGCCGCCGCAGGTAGACGCCTGGCGATGTCGTAAACGCTGGCCTGTTTGCGGTGTACGACGCCAAAGCCATCGGATACGAAAACGTCGGCTAGCGTTGCCAATTGATCGGCAAAGGCGCCGCGAACGGCATCGTCTTTACTCGTCTCACCGGCGTTAAAGCGAACGTTCTCCAAGACTGCAATTTCGCCGTCGCCTAACTGCTCACTTGCGGCTTTGGCTTCGGGACCCACAGTGTCGTGAGCGAAACGCACAGGCTGGCCGAGAAGTTCGGCCAGCCGTGCGCTTACAGGTTCGAGCGACGACTTCGGATCGGGTTCTCCTTTGGGGCGACCCAAGTGAGCGACAACCAACACGCGAGCTCCAGCATCGAGCAAGCGGCGCAAAGTTGGAACGCTTGCACGAATACGTCCGTCATCGGTGATTGTGGTGCCATCGAGCGGAACGTTCAAGTCCGAACGGACGAGAACCTTTGTACCCGCAAGCAAGCCGAGATCGTCAATCGTCTTCACGAGTGTTCGCCCTTCAGAGAGATGAGCCAACGAGGTTGACCAAGTCAACGAGGCGGTTCGAGTAGCCCCATTCGTTGTCGTACCAGCCGACTACCTTGACCTGATCGCCAATGACCTTGGTCAGACCTGAATCGAAGATACAAGAGGCTGGGTCGGTGACGATGTCGGTTGAGACAATTGGGTCTTCGGTGTAAACCAAGACACCAGCAAGCGCGCCAGCAGCGGCGGTCTTGATGATCTCGTTGACTTCCTCTACTGAAGTCTCGCGCGAAGCGGTGAAGGTGAGGTCTGTGGCAGAACCAGTTGGCGTGGGAACACGCAGCGCGTATCCATCGAGCTTGCCCTTGAGTTCCGGGAGTACCAAACTGACAGCTTTCGCTGCACCAGTGGAGGTCGGCACGATGTTCAGGGCGGCAGCACGAGCGCGGCGCAGGTCTGAGTGAGGCGCGTCCTGCAGGTTTTGGTCCTGAGTGTAGGCGTGGATTGTCGTCATGAGGCCGCGTTCGATGCCGAGAGCATCGTTGAGAGCCTTAGCCATAGGCGCGAGGCAGTTGGTGGTGCACGATGCGTTGGAGATGATCTGATGAGCAGCAGGATCGTAGAGGTTGTCATTGACGCCCATGACGATCGTGATGTCTTCGTTCTTGGCGGGTGCCGAGATGATGACCTTCTTTGCTCCGCCATCGATGTGAGCCTTGGCGGCATTCGCGTCGGTGAAGAAGCCGGTCGATTCGACCACTATGTCAACGCCAACAGAAGCCCAATCGAGTTTTGCCGGGTCGCGCTCGGCGAAAGCGGTGATGACCTGGTCGCCCACCTTGATTGAGGTGTCGTCGTATGTAACGTCTGCGTCGAGGCGACCCAAGATCGAGTCGTACTTGAGCAACGTAGCGAGAGTCTTGTTATCGGTGAGATCGTTGATGGCAACGATTTCGACATCAGTACCGGCAGCGCGAACTGCACGGAAGAAATTACGGCCGATTCGGCCAAAACCATTGATTCCTACGCGAATTGTCACGAATTTCTCCTGAGTGAAGGGGCGTTAGCTCGTTTCGCCTACGCACACGACCCCAGCCTACCTACTCAGATGTTCTCATAGGAAAGGTGCCCAGAATCAGTCCGCTTGATCTACGTCACTTGTGACATGTGACTCGGTGTCTGGAATTCCAAGATCGGCAGCTCGCTTGTCGGCCATCGCAAGGAGACGGCGGATTCGGCCAGCTATCGCATCTTTGGTTAACGGTGGCTCGTGCAGGCGACCCAGCTCTTCGAGACTTGCCTCCTTGTGTCCCACGCGGAGTTCGCCGGCCAGTTTCAGATGATCGGGCACGTCGTCGCCAAGAATGTCGAGGGCGCGTTGAGCACGGGCACCGGCGGCAACAGCAGCGCGCGCCGAACGTCGTTGGTTCGCGTCATCGAAGTTCGCCAGTCGATTAGCGGTTGCCCGCACTTCGCGCTGGAGGCGCCGTTCTTCCCAAGCCAACACCGTGGCGTGTGCGCCGAGAAGTTTGAGCATGTCGCTGATGGAGTCGCCGTCGCGGATGACGACGCGGTCACTTCCACGTGCTTCCTTGGCTTTACTGCCGATGCCGAGCCTTTTTGCCGAACCCATGAGGGCCAGAGCCACTTCTGGACCGGGGCACGAAATCTCCATCGCCGAGGCACGACCTGGTTGGGTGAGCGAGCCACGGGCCTGGAATGCGCCACGCCAGGAAGCCACTGCGTCGCATGCTGGTCCCACGACTATGCCAGGTGGCAGACCGGTGATGAGACGTCCGGCCCCATCAACGAGGCCCGTCTGTTTACCTAAACGAGCAGCACCCTTATCAACGCGGACCACATAGCTTGGTGGAGTCTTGCTGGTCGATGTTGGTGGTGAGATGAGTATGGACTGGTGTCCATACAAGCTTTGAATGTTCTTTCGCAGTCGCTGCGCTGCTTCGCGCGAATCGAGCTCAACCTCGATGAGAGGCTTGCCATCGCGGATCTGTAGTGCCGAGCAGAGGCGCAAGAGGGTTACGGTTTCGGCGCGACGACAGCATTCTTTGGGTACAGGAAACTGAGCTAACTCTGCTTTGACCTGTGCGGTCATGGACATATGGTTCAGTCCTCCTGAAATACGGCGTGTTGATAAAAAAGAATAGTGTGTCGCTACCGTACGCGCGTCACAATCTCGTGAAGAACTCGGGACAGCAACTCGGGATTGTGAGTGGTGCGCGTTTGGGTACAGCGGACAGGAGCAAAAATCGTGTCCGCGCCGAGAGCGGCCGCATTTCTCGCGATCTGCGTGCCCAAGTGCTCATGCGAAGAATCAACCAAAACAGAGTCTATTTTCAAGTCTCCCGCAAATGATCCGAAGACTTCAATGTGTTCGGCCGGATCGAGCCCTTCGGTCTCGCCCAATTCGTCTTGCAGATTAACAATGAGGAGCTTTCGCGCTGAACTCTGAACGAGTGCCTCGCGCAATTCTCGAATAATAAGCGCCGGCATGATGCTCGTATACCACGAACCGGGTCCCAAAATGATCCAGTCGGCCTGGGCGATCGCGCCAAGCGCTTCGGGGCAAGCCGGTGGGTCTGATGGCGTGATGCTGAGGTCGCGGATTTTGCCGATCGTGCGTGCGACGGTGGCCTGACCGCAGATTCGATGCAGTTCGCCCGTGCTGCTTTCCACCGTTGCTTCGATCGAGAGCGGCATGTTCGACATGGGTAAGACCGTCCCCCGGGCGTTCACGAGTTCGGCCGCGCGCGTCAGCGCATCAACGGGATTGTCTTCTAATTGCCAGAGCGCCGTGAGAATAAGATTTCCGATGGGATGGCCAGCGAGGCTGTTGCCTTCGGGGAAACGGTATTGCAGGAGTTCAGCTGTGCTCGTGCCTTTCGTGGTTTCTGGGCACAGCGCCGCCAAAGCCATCCGCAAATCGCCAGGAGGAAGTATTTCGAACTCTTCGCGAAGACGACCCGAAGAGCCGCCGTCATCTGCGACCGTCACGATCGCAGTGACGCTGACGTCCAGTTTTGCGAGCGAGGAGAGCGTAGCCGCCAGACCGTGCCCACCACCGAGCGCCACGATCTTTGGTGTGTGGTTCGTCATTCCTTGCCCAAATCCCGGTGCACGACGAGTGTGTTGCCGCCCTTTGACTTCAACCGTTCGCTGAGCGCTTCTGTCATGGCGACGCTGCGGTGTTTCCCGCCGGTACAGCCGATGCCGATCGTGAGATACAACTTGTCCTCGGCGACAAAACCGTCGGTCAGTAATGCGATGAGGCGCTCATACTCATCGAGAAACTCGGCTGCGCGCGATTGGGCGAGCACGTACGCGCTGACGTCGGAATCGAGACCCGTTTGTGGTTGCAGTTCAGGGACCCAAAAAGGGTTCGGCAAAAACCGCATGTCGGCAATCAAATTCGCGTCGATAGGTACCCCGTACTTGAAACCGAAGGACACGAGGGTGATGTTGAGGCCCTCATCTGTTGGATGCTCGAAAGCATGACGCATGCGGGCCGAGAGTTGATTCACGTTCAGCGAACTAGTGTCGATCACCATGTCGGCGCGCCCACGCAGAACTTTGAGCAGCTCACGCTCTTTGACGAAACCGTCCATCAACCGGCCCTCAGCGCTTAACGGGTGGGGGCGGCGTGCCGCTTCTTGGCGCCGGACGAGCACATCATCGGCAGCTTCGAGGAAGACAGTTCGCACAGCGGTGCCCGAGTGTTGGATTTCGGCGATGGCATCGGTGAGTCCGGCGAAAAATGTGCGGGAACGCGAGTCGACGACCACGGCGAGCCGATTGATATCTTGCGCCGACTCGACTTGGGCGAGCAATTCTCCAAGCATTCCAGGCGGCAAGTTATCAACAACGTAGTAGCCAAGCTTCTCGAGTGCTTTGGCGGCCGTGCTCCGTCCGGCACCAGTCATTCCAGTGACGAGGACGAACTCAGTGATTGTGGTCATGTGGTCTCCTCGATGATCTCGCCGGTGACAGTATCCACCGTCGTGCCTAGAGCGTACTTGGCGGCCAACTTCGCCGCGATGGTTCGCGCAGTTTCAGGCCCAATACCTGGCACGTCGGCCAGCTCTTCGACGGTGGCAGCCTTGAGCGCTTTGACTGATCCGAAGTGTCTCAACAGGTCTTTTCGGCGTTTCGGCCCGATCCCGTCGATCTCGTCCAAGCTGCTGGCGATGCTCGATTTGGCGCGCTGTTTTCGATGCTGCTTGAGTGCAAACCGGTGTGCTTCGTCTCGAACGCGTTGCAAGAGATAGAGGCCTTGGCTGCTTCGGGACAAGATGAGGGGGTCTGGATCGTGTGGAAGCCACACTTCTTCGAGGCGTTTAGCTAGGCCGCACACCGCAATGTCGGTGATGCCGAGTTCGGTCAACACGTCTGCCGCGGCGTTCACTTGTGGCGCTCCCCCATCGATCAGCAGGAGCGAGGGGCGATAGTGAAAACTCGTGCGAGGCTCGGTCACCTCTGCATCCGCTTCGATGTCGGTTTCGGCGATCTCCCTGTTTGAATTGCTGCCCGTCTCGGCTAGGTGTGTGAGCCTTCGCCTGAGTACTTCTTTCATGGACGCAACGTCATCGTTGCTCTGGTCTCGGACAGAGAAACTGCGGTATTCGGCCTTCTTTGGAAGGCCGTCTTCGAACACGACCATGGAGCCCACGGGAAATGACCCTTGCGTGTGCGAAATGTCGTAGCACTCGATCCGCAGGGGCGGTTGCTTCAAGGCGAGAGCCGACTGCAAATCTTCGAGGGCTTGACTCCGGTTGGTCAGATCGCCCGAACGCTGAATCTTGTGCCGATTCAAAAGTTCTTTCGCGTTGCGTTCTACCGTTTCGATCAGGGTCCGTTTGTCTCCCCGTTGCGGCACACGAATGCTGACGCGCGTGCCCCGTTCTTGACGAAGCAGATGAGTTAAGGTGGTGTGCTCGGCGGGCAATTCGGGCACCAGCACGAGCGGCGGGATTGCCGTCGACGCGTTGTCCGCGTACAAAGTCATGAGAGCACGCTGAATGATCTCGGCGAGGTCCATACGTTCTTCACGTTCAGCAACCCATCCGCGTTGGCCACGAATACGGCCGCCCCGGACAGAAAAAATCTGTACAGCGACTTCGAGATCATCGGCTGCGAAGCCGCACACGTCAGCGTCGGTGCCGTCGGTGAACACCACGGTCTGCCGCTCCAAGGCGGTTTCTAAGGCAAGAAGATCGTCGCGATACTTAGCGGCTCGTTCGTACTCTTGGGCGGCTGCGGCTGCTTTCATGTCATTCGTAATCCGGGAAATCACCGGCTTCGTATTACCTGCCATGAAGTCGAGAAAACCGTTCACGATCTCTCGGTGTTCGGCCTCGCTCACGCGGCCGACGCAGGGTGCCGCGCATTTGCCGATATCCCCCAATAGGCAGGGCCGTCCGGACAATTCGGCCCGACGAAACACGCCAGTTGAACAGGAACGCATGGGAAATACGCGCAGCAGAGTGTCTACCGTTTCGCGGATTGCCCAGGCGTGCGTGTAGGGGCCAAAGTAGCGGACATTCTTTTTCTGTTCACCGCGCATGACGGTGACGCGCGGTATTCGTTCGCCGACTGTGACGGCAAGCCACGGATACGACTTGTCATCACGAAAACGCACATTGAAGCGCGGAGAGAACTCCTTGATCCACGTGTATTCGAGTGCGAGCGCTTCTACTTCAGTTCCGACGACGGTCCATTCGACTCGTACGGCAGTTTGCACCATCGTTTGAGTACGTGGATGCAACCCGGCGAGGTCTTGAAAGTATGAACTCAACCGCGGCCGTAGCGACTTCGCCTTGCCCACATAGATCACGCGGTCGTCTTGGTCGTAGAACCGATAGACGCCCGGTGACGTTGGGATCTCCCCTGTTGCGGGGCGATAGGTCGCTGGATCTGCCACGTACCCAGCCTACGTTCGGATTGTCGGTTCGAGTCCCAATAGCGGGCGCAAGAAAACGCCCGTATGTGAGTCGGTGACCGTGGCGACATGCTCGGGCGACCCCTCCGCGATCAAGAGCCCACCGCCTGAACCGCCTTCGGGACCCAGATCAATCAGCCAGTCGGCGCACTTGATCACGTCGAGATTGTGCTCGATGACGATGACGGTGTTACCCGTATCCACGAGGCGCTGTAAGACGTCCAGCAGCTTGCGCGTGTCATCGAAATGAAGACCCGTGGTTGGTTCGTCAAGCACATACAACGTGCGACCGGTGGCGCGACGTTGTAGCTCGGTCGCAAGCTTCACACGCTGCGCTTCCCCTCCGGACAATGTCGGGGCGCTTTGGCCGAGACGGATGTAGCCAAGGCCAACGTCCATCAGTGTTTTCAGATGGCGACTGATAGCCGGAATGGCTTCAAAGAATTCGTTGGCTTCGCTGATCGGCATATCGAGAACTTCAGCGATCGTGCGGCCTTTGTAATGAACCTCAAGAGTCTCACGGTTGTAGCGTGCGCCCGCGCATACTTCGCACGGGACGTAGACGTCCGGAAGGAAGTTCATCTCGATCTTGATCGTTCCGTCGCCCGAGCACGCGTCGCAGCGACCGCCCTTGACGTTGAAGCTGAACCGGCCCGGCTGGTACCCGCGGATCTTGGCCTCTGTCGTCGTCGCGAAGAGCTTGCGGACGTGGTCGAACACTCCGGTGTACGTCGCGGGGTTGGACCTCGGCGTGCGACCGATGGGGCCCTGGTCGACGTGCACGACCTTGTCGAGGTGCTCGAGCCCGGTGACGGTCTTGTGTCGACCCGGCACGTGCCGCGCACCGTTGAGCTTGTTCGCGAGCACGTTGTAGAGGATGTCGTTGATGAGCGTCGACTTGCCCGACCCCGACACCCCGGTGACGGCGACGAGGTTGCCGAGCGGGAACGTCACGGAGACGTTGTCGAGGTTG
>SSHC01000097.1 GCA_008017265.1 Aeromicrobium sp. | reverse complement strand
TTCGATTGCTCGTCGACTGCCTAAAGAAGAACATTGGTATCGATGAGTTTCACGATTCGGCCGCCAACTTCCGGAGAGTCTCTTCGTCGTTCAACATCGCAGCAACCTGATTCGCTTTAGTCACATCTTTCTTGAGCCCCATCGAACGCGAGGGTGTTGTGAAGAAGTGCTCCTCGCCGCCCGCTACCCCTTCGCGGATGACGTCGTTGAGAGCCTGCTTAAACGAAACGTGCCGCGCCCGCATACGGCTACGCACAATTTCTTCCACATCGGGATCCAGTGTCACTGTCGTCCTCATTTTGACAGCCTAGCATCATTTGATGCCTTGCAATCATTCTGAAAAATTGCCAAAGTCTCTCCACAGCGAATACGGTGCACTATTTCTTCATCCTTCAGGCCAGCGATCCACACCACAGACCTTCGCTGAGGGTGAGATGAGCCCGTCGATTGCTCTGCCCTAGAATCGGAATGCTGTCTACATCGAGGAGAACAGATCCCGTGAGCAAGCCCCTCCAAAAGGTTTTGATCGCTAACCGTGGCGAAATCGCTGTACGCGTTGTCCGTGCCGCCAAAGATGCCGGAATCGGCAGCGTTGCCGTATACGCCGAAGCTGATCGCGACGCGCTCTACGTGCGCCTCGCCGACGAGGCATATTCGCTGGAAGGCACCACCCCTGCCGACTCTTACCTCGACATCGCCAAGATTCTTGCCATCGCAGAACGCAGCGGCGCCGACTCTGTTCACCCTGGTTACGGGTTCCTTGCTGAGAACGCCCAGTTTGCGCAAGCCGTCATCGACGCTGGCTTGATCTGGATCGGTCCCTCCCCTGACGCCATCGACGCGCTCGGCGACAAAGCCAAAGCCAAGCAGATCGCACTCTCCGCTGGCGCACCCCTCGCACCGGGCCTCAAAGACCCTGTAGAAAACGCTGACGAAATCGTTGCGTTCGCACAAGAGCACGGCTTGCCTGTTGCCATCAAAGCCGTTTTCGGCGGCGGTGGCCGTGGCCTCAAGGTGGCGCGCACCATTGAAGAAATCCCCGAACTTTATGAATCGGCCGTCCGAGAAGCAGTCAGTGCCTTCGGTCGCGGCGAATGTCTCGTGGAGAAGTTCCTCGACAAGCCCCGCCACGTCGAAACCCAGTGCCTCGCTGACTCTCACGGCAACGTCGTCGTCGTATCGACTCGCGACTGCTCGCTGCAGCGTCGCCACCAGACGCTTGTTGAAGAAGCCCCCGCGCCCATCTTGACCGACGAGCTGATCGAACGTCTCTACTCCTCGAGCAAGGCGATCTTGAAGGAAGCCAATTACGTTGGCGCGGGCACGTGCGAGTTCCTCGTCGCGCGCGACGGCACGATCAGCTTCCTCGAAGTCAATACGCGTCTTCAGGTTGAACACCCTGTCTCCGAAGAAGTCACCGGCATCGATTTGGTTCGCGAAATGTTCCGGATCGCTGCTGGTGAGGAACTCGGCTACGACGATCCCGAGATCCGCGGCCACTCGATCGAGTTCCGCATCAACGCTGAAGATGGCGGGCGAGGCTTCCTACCCGCGCCTGGCACGCTGCTCGAGTGGGATCCGCCGAGTGGTCCTGGCGTCCGCGTCGACAGTGGCTACGTCAAGGGCGAGACGATTCCTGGCGCTTTCGATTCGCTCGTCGCCAAACTCATCGTCACCGGTGCCAGCCGCGAACAAGCAATCCAGCGTTCACGTCGAGCGTTGGCTGAATTCTCGGTTGACGGCATGCCCACGGTGATTCCGTTCCACGCCAGTGTTCTCAACGATCCGGCGTACAACGCATCGAACGGCACGTTCGACGTTTACACCACGTGGATCGAAACTGACTACAACAACATCCTTGAGCCCTATGCGGGTGCAACCGCTGAACTCGAAGAAGCCGGCGAACGCGACCGCGTCACGGTCGAGGTTGGTGGGCAGCGAATCGAAGTGGTCTTGCCTGCCGGGCTGGGCACTGTCGCCTCCGCAGGCGCTGGTGGCGCCAAGAAGCCCAAGCGCAAGAGCGGCAAGGCTACTGGTGCTGCGGCGAGCGGCGATTCACTCGTCAGCCCCATGCAGGGCACAGTCGTGAAGATCGCCGTCGAAGAAGGTCAAGAAGTCGCCGAGGGTGACCAAATCGTCGTGATCGAAGCGATGAAGATGGAGCAGCCCATCAACGCCCACAAGGCCGGCATCGTCACGGGCCTCGACGCCGAAGTCGGCGCAACGGTCGGCGCCGGTGCTGTCATCTGCGACCTCAAGGACGCCTGAGCCGCGCTGCGATACAACTCGAAAAGTCCCCCTGGCCTTGAGGCGAGGGGGACTTTTTTTGGGGAACTTATTTGTTTACTTGGGGCGCATCGGCCGGCGCCTGCGTGTCAACCTCACCGTATGCGATACCCGCGGCCCAGACGAGCGCCGTAATCCCGAACCACGTCCCTAAGCCATGAATGTTGAAGTGGGCTTCGGGAACGATCCAGTTGGTCAACCACAAGGCCGCGAAGGTCAGAACAAGTCCGCCGGCGATGGTCGAAACACGTATGAGCGATGGCGTCAACTTTGCGGCGATTTCCTTCAACGCAACACTCAGCGCCGTAAAAACCACGACCGCTGCAAAGTACCAGCCGAGCGACACGGTAAATCCCGAGAACACCAAGGCCGCGACAGCAAAGGAAGCAGCGTTTGCGAGGGCGGAAATCGCTATCGACTTGAAAATGGGATTCATAGACCGATCTTGTCAAAGATTCAGAAGCCGAACCAGTCGGACCGCATGCCGAACGCCCACCGCGCATCAATGCCAGTGATCGTCTTGGAACCCTTACTGCCCTTGAAGGTCACAGAGAGTACGCGGCCGCCAGCGTCTCCATATCCATTTCGCTTAGTGATGCTGATGGTTTTGAGCGTGCCGATCGAAGAGTACTTCTTCTCGATCGTGCTGGCTTTGACGGTGAGCGTCCAGTTATGGACTTTGTTTCCGCTGAAGTTGTCCCAATCATCACGAACTGGAACAAGATAGGGCTGCGAACCCTTGTTCGTCCATCCGCCCGAAGAACTCGAGAATTGCGTGAACGCAGGTTTTCCGCCATAGGTAAGAATCTTACCTTTGGTGGCGTCAACGGCCTTGTTTGAATTTGCTGTTTCGGCGGAAACACCACCGTAGACCTGGCAGGACGTCGTATCGCAAATATCGTAGGCGCCGTTGCCTTCGATTGAACGCACGCCGTAGGTGCGGGCCGCAACTGACTGTGCTTTCAGCGCTTCGTGTTCCCAACTCGACGGCATTTCTCGGGCAACAACTCCCTTAACGTAGTCGTCAATCAACAGCACGTTGACTGTGTGACGAGTTGATGAAGTGGCACTCTTTGGCATTGAACGCAGTGCATTACGGAACTGCTTTTTCGAATCGTTTTCCATGATCAAGGTCATGATTGCTGGCCCATGGAATTGGCCCCCACCAGTGAAGTGCTGGCGGTCGTGCCAAGTCGAACCGACTTTGTATTGCAGTGTCGATTGCTTGGCATCGCCTGACCGCGCCTTGATCTTCCAATGCGTGATGTTCTTGCCACCGATGCTTTCAGGAAGGTCGACCACTTTCCAATCGGACAAGGTAGCGAACTTAAGACCCGGAACTGCCTCGATCTTCAAGTCATTGTCGGAATCAGCTGTGAGGTTGACCCTGATGTATCCGGACCAGTCGTCGAGTTTGGTGCGCGGGTAGTAGTGCGAAAGGATTTTGTCGTACTTGACGCCTTCCTTTGCCGCGCCTTGCGCACCATGCTGACTCATGCCGATTCCGTGTCCAAAGCCGTGACCCTTAAACACGATGTTGCGGCTTGACGGCACAGTGACCGAATTCTTCATGGTTCCGGACGACGTTGCCGCTGAGGTCTTGAACGACATCGTCGCCGAACGAACACCCTCCACATCATCAGCATTCATCGCCGACACCGTGTACCTATACGTCGTACCCGCACTCAACCCAGAAAGCACCTGCGACGAACCCGACGCAAACACCAACTTCGCAGCACCACCGGACGGCACATACACAATCCGATAACTCTTCGCGCCAGCAACCGGATTCCAACTCAACCTCGCACCCGACGCCGACACCGACGAAGCCTTAATCCCCGACGGCACCCCCAACTTCGGCGCAGGAGTTGCGGCGACGCCCTTGGTGGTAACTGACAACGTGGCGCTGCGGTCGCCTTCACGTCCCTGGGCGTCCATCGCCGAAAGTGTGTAGACGTACTCAGAGGCTTTGTTCAGCCCAACGAAGGTATGCGATGTGCCCTCAAGCATCGCTGTTCCGCCCACAGTTGATGACTTGAGGCGATACACGAGTCGATACTTTTCGGCGTGTTCCGTCTCATCCCATGACAACGTTGCTCGGTCGGTTCCAATATTGCTGGTCGTAATTCCCGTAACCTTGGGCAAAAGCGTTGTGAATGGCAAGGTAGCCGACCGAAGTCCCTCTATACCTGCTGCGCTCATGGCCGATAGCGTGAACACATATTCGGTGCCCGGCTTGAGACCCGTCACGTCCACTGAACTTCCCGTCGCCATTTTTAGATATCCGACGGTTCCGGCTTTTTCGCGCCAGACGAGTCGATAATTTGAGGCACCTGCGACTGGTTGCCACGAAATCGTGGTTTGTGTTGATGATTTACCTGCGGTCGCAATCGAACGCACAAGCCCTAAACGGGTCACGAACGTCAAGTTCGCCGTCCTTACGCCTTCCACATCGTCCTTGTTCATAGCCGAGACCGTGTAGACGTACTCCGTCCCTGGCTTCAATCCTTCGAAGGTAATTTCCGGCTCGTCAACGAAACGCAGTGAGGCTGTTGAACCCGACTTCTCGAGCCAGACGACCCGATACTTCTCGGCTCCGTATATCTCGTCCCAACGAATCGTGGCGGTCGTATCGCCGAGAGTCTTCGCCTCAACGCCGGTCGGTACGGGAAGTTTCACTGGCGAGCCGTTCATCGCCGCGGCCACGCGTGCGCGCATCCCGCCGGCTTCGTTCAACCACCGGTAGCCATATCGGCCTGGGCACGCGGTCGATTTCACATCACGGTGTCCGTTGAGCACCTTATATGTTTTTCCGCCCGAGACATAGGTGCCGTTCGCGTTGCTGCCGTAAAGCGACAAGCGCCAAGCAGCCAGACGCACGACGGCATCTTTCATTGCTGCTGGCGGTTCGGCAACATCGAAGTTGCCCATCATTGAAATGCTGGTGGCGTCTTTGTTCACCGAAGTAACACCAGCGTGCGCGCCGGTTACTTGCTTCGTGATTCCGCCTTTACGTCCTTCGTAGATTCGACCCCAACGATCGACGAGGAACGCATAGCCGATGTCGCACCAGCCTCTGCTCTTAACGTGGTAGGTCTGGTATCCGCGGATTATCTTTTCTGACTCAGACTCTTTAGCTGTGTTCGATCCGGCTGTGTGGTGCAGGACGATTCCCTTCGACACAGACGAAATCTGCGGAGCAGTACATCCGCTAGTCCCCCACAGTCCGTTCCCTGCGCCCCACGCTGCGCGCGAAACAATGGTCGGTTGCGAGACACCCGTTGAAGCGAACTCTTCGCCTCCATCACCAGAGGTGGGGTCATATACGGCTGGTTCGGCGCGTGCCGTTGTGAGGCTCGCATTGGCCGGGGCAGTCTCGGTTTGGCCAGCAGGGTTGATGGTCGAGACTTGAACGTCGGTGGGAGTTCCCGTTTCGGAAGTCACCCGAACAGCGACGCCGTCAGCAGGATCAGCGAGCCACATCGGGTCGGTGCCTGGCCGTCCGATTTCCACGTCGGTTGTCGCTAGTTGAGTCCAGTCTGACCATTCCCCATTGGTTCGGACCTGGACCTCAGCAACAACTCCAGTGACGTTGGCGTCTGCTTCCCAGGTGACACCAACCATTTGGAATGGTTCAACGTCGCGGCGGCCGAGACTTCCGTTGCCGGACTTTTTGATCGCAACTTCAGTTTCTTGCGTGCTGACGTCATCGGGAATCGCCGCATCTGGGACGTCTTCTGGAGTCGCTGGCGCAGTACCTTCAGCGGTTGTTGTTTGCGTTATCGCGTCACGCAGGCCGCCTGGCGATTCGGCGCTTATCGAGGTCGCGGAGGCAGGCAAGAAAGTCGCGCCTACCACCGCAAGTGCGAATGTGGCGCGTACGAACCATCGTTCAGTCCAAGAATGCATGGGGGAAGTCCATTCGTGGGCGGGCATAACTCAGTGTGACTTTGGTGATTCCATCACACTTTTGTCGGCAATTCCAGCATTTACGGCCTCACCTGCTGAACTACATTGGTGTAATTTCACGGTTTGGGGTACTACTCACGCCGATGCAAACGTCGCGCTGCTTCACCGATCGACCCCGAAAGCGACGGATAGACGGTGAACGCCGCTGCAACTTGGTCTGCTGTGAGGCCAGCAGACACTGCCAAAGCTATGGGGTGAATCAATTCGCTTGCGTGCGGACCAACAACCACTCCCCCAACGATCGTTCCAACACCCTGCCGAGCGAAAAGCTTCACGAAGCCGTCGTGAATACCCTGCATTTTGGCGCGCGGGTTGGCCGAAAGCGGCAGCACTGCCTCATCGACGAGGAAGCCGCGCTCTTCAATTTGGCGTTCGCTCAGTCCGACGGTGGCAATCTCAGGCGTGGTAAAAATATTGCTCGCAACGATGCTGAGGTTGAGCGGCTTGACCGCATCACCGAGCAAGTGCGCCATTGCGATTCGCCCTTGCTGAGCCGCAACCGACGCCAGCATGAACACACCCGTGCAGTCGCCGGCCGCGTAAACACCTGGTACGGAGGTCCGCGATACGCGGTCCACCTCAATGAATCCTGCGTCGTTGACGCGTACTCCAACTTCGTCAAGCCCGAGGCCTTCAGTGTTGGGCACTGATCCGAGAGCTAAGAGACAATGCGAACCGGTAACCTCGCGGCCATCTACCAAACGAACTCGCACTTCATTCCCATGACGGCTAACGGACTCCATCCGGGAGTTCCCAAGCACCGTCATGCCGTCGCGAGTAAACACATCTTCGATCAGGTTGGCCGCGTCTGAGTCTTCGCCCGGAAGAACTTGATTGCGGCTCGAAACGAGAGTCACGTCAACACCCATGAGCGAATAGGCACTCGCGAACTCGGCACCCGTAACGCCTGACCCCACGACGATGAGGTGTTCGGGGGTTTCGTTGAGGCTATAAATCTGCTTCCAAGTCAGGATGCGTTCGCCGTCAGGTTCAGCATTCGACAGCGTTCGCGGGGAAGCTCCTGTCGCAAGCAGGATGGCGTCAGCGTCAATTCGTCGTTCACCTTCAGGTGTTTCCACGAGTACAGCCGTTGCCGAGTCGAGGCGAGCATTCCCGCGCACGAGCTCGATGTTAGCGCTCTTGAGGCGGTGCGCGATGTCCGACGACTGAGCATCTGCGAGTTCGAGAACACGAGCGTTAACAGACGACAAGTCGGCTCGAACCTCGGTCGGCATTTCAACGCCAAGTTCAGCAGCACTCGCGACTTCGCTCAATAGTTCGGATGTCGCAATCAGGGTTTTGCTCGGAACACAATCGGTGAGCACGGTTGCACCGCCCCAACCGTCGCGTTCAATGATGGTGACGATGGCACCCAATCGACTCGCTACGAGTGCAGCTTCATAGCCGCCTGGTCCTCCGCCAATGATTACAACATTCGTCACTGTCTCATTGTCCCCTATTTGCAGGGCCAGGCACGGCGAGTGGTTACCGCTGGTACCGATCCATGTTGCGACCGAGTTCTGCGAACACAGCGCTGTTGAGACTGAAGGCGACGCGAACTTCCTCAACGATGCGGGCGCGGTCTTCCTCACTCACGTCGAGCTCGTCCAAGCGCAAACGATAGCCGTCTTTGAACGGCTTGGGCTTGTCGATGGCTGGGAATTCGTACAGCGAAAGACCCGACTTATCGTCGATGTCAAAGGCTCGACCCAGAAGTTTGCCAATCGCTTGGCCACCAGACAAGTCGCCAAGGTAGCGCGTGTAGTGGTGTGCAACGTAGAGCACGGGATCGTCGAGGGTCGCGTTGACGCGGGCGACATAGTTGGCAACGGCTTTGCTCTCGAACGTTGGCGCGCCAGCCGGTGCCCAGTGTTCAAGATCAACATCGATCGCGCTGAGTCGTTCGAGGCCTGCATCGATCAATGCGCCCACGACGGGGTGATCGGCGAGTTCGCGTCCGACCTTTTCGAGTGCTTCATACACGGGGCGTAGCGCCACGAGGTATTCGGCGTAGCCGGTTTCGTTTACTTCACCTTTGAGGAGCGCGTTCATGAACACCGACGATTCAGCGTCGTTGTGTTCCGCTTGGGATCCCGTGCGCATGCGTGCGGCAAGTCCGGTTTCAGTGGCGGTGACAGTCATGATGCTCCATAGGTAAGGCTAAACAAAGAACCAAACCATTATGACACGTCGTCACGAATGGTCCTGACAGGGCGTCAGGACAATGAGACTAGGGCCGTTGCGGAATAATCACCATGCGACCGCTGGGGTCGGACAACACGTGCACGTCAATACCGTAAACACGCTTCACCAGGTCAGCGTTGATCGTTTCAGTAGGAACACCCACCTCGACGAGACGCCCACCGGCCAAAATGGCAATCTGATCGGCCCAGGCGGCCGCGAGCGACAAATCATGGAGGACCACGACAACAGCTTTGCCCTCGTCGGCGAGTCGTCGAGCCGCCACCATGACATCTTCTTGATGCCGCAAATCGAGCGATGCCGTTGGCTCGTCAAGGAGGACCACTTCAGTGTCTTGAGCAAACACTCGAGCCAAGGAGGCGCGGGCACGTTCGCCCCCAGACAGGGCTTGGAAACTGCGATTCGCCAAATGCTCAACATCGGCATCGGCCATCGCTTGGCGTACGACCCTTTCGTCGGTCTCATCGTCGCTAGTTGCCGCCCATGGACTACGACCCATCAGTACGACATCGCGTACCGAGAACGAAAAACTCACCTGATTGGACTGCAACAGCACAGAACGCAACCGCGCAAGTTCGCGCGGGCTAAACGTTGCGATGTCTTTGCCTTGGAGCATCACGCGCCCGCGGCTTGGCACGATGTCTCCCGCCATGACTGCGAGCAGAGTCGATTTGCCTGCACCATTCGGGCCAACGAGAGCGAGGATTTCGCCTCGGTTGACGTCAAGGGAGACTCCCTCGAGCACTGTGGTGGCGCCACGAACGCAGTCCACGTCGTGGAGTTGATATGCCATCGTGTTGTCGCTCATGCCCAACCGCCTGCTCGCGCTCGTGCAGACCGCACGAGGTAGAAGAAGAACGGCCCGCCGATGAGCGAGGTCAGCAATCCAATTGGCAAATCCGAGCCGCTCACCCACGTGCGTGCAAAGAGGTCTGCCCACACGAGCAGCACGGCCCCTCCCACAGCTGAAACCGGCAGCAACCAACGATGTCCCGGACCGAACAGCATACGAACCATGTGTGGCACCACGAGTCCGACGAAGGCGATGATTCCAACGAAGGCAACGCCCACCGCCGTCAGTAGAGCCACCAAAACGATTGAAACAATCCGCAACCGTTCAACGTTCACGCCAAGATGTGCAGCCGGGCGCTCCCCGAGTGCCAAGATGTCGTAACGGCCGGCCAGTATGCCCGCCCACACCATCGTGGGCACCGTGACAGCCAGCACGATGAGGACTTCGCTCCAGCGAGATCCATTCATCGTTCCCAGCTGCCAAAAAACAATCTGTTCGCGCTCTGCCGAACCTCCGGCAAACATCATGAGCGCAAGACCCGCCCCGGCGAAAGCGTTCACGGCGATACCAGTAAGAAGCAGCGTGACGACCTCCGTGCGTCCGTCTGACCTCGCCGTGAAATACACCAGAATCGTGGAGACAAAACCACCAACGAAGGCAAAGATCGCGACAGTCCAACCACCGAAGGCAGTAATGCCGAGAGCCAGCGCCGTTGCGGCGCCGAGAGCCGCGCCGGATGAAACCCCCACAACGCCAGGTTCGGCCAGCGGGTTTCCGAAGATCGACTGCATGACAGCACCCGCGACTGCTAGTGCTGCCCCAACCAGCAAACTCATTGCGATACGCGGGAACCGAATCTGTAACAACGTCTGCTCGATCAGCGCGTCTTCGGTTCGAAGCGCGGTGTCTATTCCGAGTCCATGCAGGAACGATCCCATGACGTCAGCGGCAGAGGCCGTCAGTTGTCCGTTCATCGCCGACATCGTTGCCCCGACTAATGCCAACGCAATAAGACCGACGAGCACGAATGTGCGGCGTCGGCCTATCGCGTGTGGTGCGTTATGCATCGTTAGGGCGTGCTCCCGGGTGAATAGACGGCTCGGGCCAGCGCGTCAAGGACTCGTGCTGAACGTGGCCCAAAGGTCAGGATATCCCCGTCTGCCATATCGATGATTCGACTGTTCTTTCCTGCGGGGGTTAACGCTAGCGCTGGTTTCGCTTCAAGTAGTCCCGCAACGCCATCTGTTGAGTCCAATCCATGCGTCATGGTCAGGATCAGGTCGGGCCGAGCATCGACGATCGCTTCGTCTGTCATCGGCTTCATACCTTCCCATCCCATTTCTTTAGCGACGTCGATTCCGCCGAGCGAGGAGATCAGGTCGTCTGCACCCGACTCATCTCCGAACAAGTAGTAGACGCCCGAGTTTCCTCGGATATATAAGAAGACCATGCGCAGGCGCTTGGCTTCATCCTTCGGCACGAACCTCGCAATCTCAGTCTTGACCCCGTCGAGTTCAGACGCGATCCGTTGCGCAAGCAGTTCTCCTGCTTCTGGCACGCCGAGCGCGCCCGCAACCTGATGGGCGAGTTCGCTCGCGCCAGCAAAACTGGGATCATTCTTGACGAATACGACGGGGATCCCCACGTCACGAAGCTGTTCAACGACATCGAGTGGGCCGATGGTTCCGTCGGTCAAAACCAAGGTGGGACGGAGTTCGATGACTTTCTCGATATCGATCGAGTGACCCTCCTTCGTCACGATCGGGATCTTTTTCGAGCCAGGGAAGTCAGTGGAAATGTCACGCCCCACGAGACGCTTTCCTTGGCCCAACCCCCACATCGTTGAAGCGATCGAGCCGGCCATGTCGAAGGCCACGACTCGCGATGTATCGGTGACCGTGACTGACGACTCTTTCGCGCGATCGTGTGAGGTCACTGTGACAGGAAGCACAGGCTTCGCATCAGACTGAACCGGGTCGATTGCGCGGTTCTCGAGAACCGCTGTGTGCGTGCCAGTGAGATTTCTCGGATCTGCCGGGACCGACATCTCGGACAGCGGCGCGAGGGTCGTTTGCGGTCCCGCTCCCCCTTCGCTTTCCCCTTGCCCTGAACACGCTGCGGTCGCCACCACCATGAAGGTGATGGCGACCGCAGCGGTGAGTCGTCGAAACTGCACTCAGGCTCCCTTGGTACGACGGCGCAATGCGAACACTGTGCCAGCGATCAGCAATGCGAGCAAACCGAACGCGCCCAAGCCGACCCACAGGAACGGCGGTCCGCCCTTGCTTGGCAGCACTTCCTTGGAGACCGAAGCGACGGCCTTCTCGGAAACCGCTGCTTCTGGGTCGCATCCTGCCGCGAGGGTGTAAACCAAGGTGGCGTCGTCGAAGCGTTCGCCTTCGCCGTACTGATCGAGTAGCGCCGCACCCGGTCCCAACAAGCGGGTCGGAATTGCGGTCAAGGTGACGGTATTGCCGTCAACTTCACGCTTTGCTGCCGACAATTCCATGCTGACGAACGGCGTACCTGGCGAAGCTTCCTTCTTTCCCTTACCAGCAATTGCTTCGCTAATGTCGCTCGCCGCGTAGTCGAGGAAGATCGTGGCGTTGTTTGAGCCTTCGAACACGATCTTCGGGTTCTCGATCGTCAAGTCGAGCGCACCTCCGTGGCCAGTGAAATCCACTGCCCCTGCGAACTCAATCGAGCCTTGTTTCGTGTCAACGCCACCGACACCGTTCGACCAGATGAACTCCGGTGTTTCGTACTTCGCGCCATCGCGAGTCGACCAGTCACCGCTGGCGATGCGACCCGAAACGTACGAGCGGAATTTCTCTTTGAAGCCCCATGTGAGCATGGCATCTTCGACGGTGCATTCACCGATGACTGTTTCTTCAACAATCGTCAGCTTGGCGCCAAGGTTTTTCGTTCCTTGGAAGGTGAGCGTGTGCTGACCGGGATCAAGTTCGGGTAGCACTCCTGTCCACGTTGCACGTCCGTTGGCATCGGCAATGATGTCTGTCGCGAGTACTTGTGGCTTCGAATAGACAACGACCTTAATTCCAGTTTCGCCTGGTTCAAAACCGGTTCCCACGGCGGTGATCTCCTGACCTGCCGACAACTCGTCGTTGTCGAGGTCAAGACCCGAACTTGCCGGCGGAGTCGCTGGAGCTTCCCAGTTCGCGTCGGCCGCCTTTGGAGATGTCGACGTCGTCGAAGCGTTACTCGCCTTTGCGTTGCCACCGATCGTGAACGTGATCGGGTCCATGGAGTCGCCAGCCTTTATGAAACCAGCGAATACTGGTGCGCCGCTCGCAAGCAGGGTGGTGCTCGCACCGCTGTACTTGACGGTTCCCTTGCCAGTGGTTCGCTTTGCCGACGAAAGGTTGATCGAGGCGAGGTCCGTTCGGCCTTGTCCAGCAACGTGGACGCTCAGTACGGCCCTCTTCGAATCAATCACTCGGACCGACGGTTCTGACAGCGTGACGTCCATGACACCCTTGTGCCCGTAAACATTGACCGAGCCTCGGTACGCCGTTGTGCCTATAGCTGAAGGCACGTCCGCAGTAGTCGACTTCTGGCCGAAGATGAAGTTTCCTCCTGAACGCTTCACGCCTCCCGTGGTTGTGATTTTGCCATCTGGGATGTTCGGAATGTAGCTGATCCAGTCACGGTAAATACCCCACGACAATGAACCCGCGCCCGCCGATTGCGAATCGTTGGCGTCAGGCTTCTGCGTCACCGTTGGGCTCGGTGTTGGCGTTGGCGTAGGGGTTGCCGTCGGGGTCGGCGTAGGGGTTGGAGTCGGTTCCGGATTGGGGTTCGAGTCGCCTGCCACAAATTCAATCGGCGAGTACGTCTCGTACGCGGCCACGTTCGCCCCCGAACCGGAGTACGTGTAAACACCTGGGTTCAACTCATCGAGCGTGTTCGCACCAAGTTTGGCCTCCAATAGCGCTTTCGAGACAAGGAAAGTCGTCGAGAAGGTGCCTTCCGGTGTCAGTTCAATGGCACCTGCAGCCGGCCCACCGATCGAACCCATATCAGCTGCCAAGACTGCCCACTTCTGGCCAGCGTTGACCTGACGGTCTGCACTCGGCACGCCATCTGTTGGCTTCCACACGTCGGGGTACGCGCCAAACACCACATACGAACCAGCGGCCTTATCTCGCAATGGAGGCCGGGTACCGGTCGCCATGCTTGGCAAGAAGCCCGTGCCTGTGACCGTGATTTCCACTTCTTCACTTCCGACGATCTTGTTCTTCGACAAGGTAACGGAAGGCTTTGCAGGTTCAGGCGTCGCGGCTTTGAACTCAATCGGCGTGAACGTCTCATACGCGGCCGTGTTCGCACCCGAACCGGCATACGTATAAATACCTGGGTTCAACTCATCGAGAGTGTTCGCACCAAGCTTCGCCTCCAGAATCGCTTTCGACACCGTCAACTCGGCCGTAAACGAACCATCAGCAGACAACTCAATCGCACCAGCACCAGGCCCACCAACAAAGCCCATATCACCAGCAGACACCGCCCACTTCTGACCAGCATTCACCGGACGCGAAGCACCAGTCGCACCCTCCGATGGCTTCCACGCATCCTTAAACGCACCAAACACGACATACGAACCAGCAGGCTTACCAGCCAACGGCGGACGCGTACCCGTAGCCAACGACGGCAAGAAATGACGACCCTGAACCGTCACCACAGCTTCTTCATCACCAACAAACACCGTCTTCGACACCGTCACCGACGGAGCAGGCGTCGCGGCTTTGAACTCAATCGGCGTGAACGTCTCATACGCGGCCGTGTTCGCACCCGAACCGGCATACGTATAAATACCTGGGTTCAACTCGTCAAGCGAGTTACCATCAAGCTTCGCCTCCAGAATCGCTTTCGACACCGTCAACTCGGCCGTAAACGAACCATCAGCAGACAACTCAATCGCACCAGCACCAGGCCCACCAACAAAGCCCATATCACCAGCAGACACCGCCCACTTCTGACCAGCATTCACCGGACGCGAAGCACCAGTCG
>SSHC01000098.1 GCA_008017265.1 Aeromicrobium sp. | reverse complement strand
GTCGTCATGGTGTCCGTCATGACGCTCACACCGGTTCACATGAAGCATCACGAAGCGAGTTTGTCGATCATCGGACTCACGATCAGCCTGCACATCGCCGGCATGTATGCCGCTTCGCCAGTGTTCGGCTGGCTAAGTGATCGTTGGGGGGCCGGACGGACAATTGTGCCCGGGCAGGGGCTGTTGGCTCTCGCTTGTCTCCTTGCCGGAACCGCCGGGGATTCGACCATGCAAATTACCGCCGGCCTCATCTTGCTGGGCTTGGGCTGGTCGGCCGCGGTGATCTCCGGAGCAGCACTCGTGACTTCGAGCAGCGACACTGACGTGCGACCGATTGTTCAAGGTCTCAGCGATTTGATGATGAACGTAGGCGGCGCCGTGGGCGGGTTGCTTGCTGGTGTCATCGTGTGGGCATGGGGCTTCGGCACACTCACGGCAATCGCCTGCCTCGCCTTGGTCCCAGTGCTACTGGCCGTTTTCAAATCCGGTTCAGTTCGCCCGAACTAACACGCGTTCCTTCGTGTGATTTCACTTTCATTACTGCTCCCGGATTGTTTTTGACTCTCGGCGTGCAGGTAAACTTGGAAGCGAAACCCACTCGGGGGTTTGTTTGGAGAATCGCATGAACAAAGTCATTATCGTCGGTGTAGACGGTTCAGAAACGTCACGTCGGGCCGCACAACGGGCGGCGGAACTTGCGGTTGAGTCCGACTCGCAACTTATCGTGATGACTGCTTTCAGCAAGACCGCCACCGAACGCATTGAGATCGGTGACGATGCTTGGGAAGTCTCGACCAAAGACCAAGCCGAAGCCACCGCCGACACCGTTGCTCGTAGTTTGGCTGCCATCGGCGCCGACATTGAAATTGTGGCCATGCGGGGAAAGCCAGCCAACGCACTCGTCGCAGAAGCGAAGCGCCGCAAGGCCCACCTCATCGTGGTGGGAAATCGTGGTGTGCAAGGTGCTTCTCGCGTATTTGGCAGCATTGCCCGCGATGTGCTTCAGCACGCCCCGTGCGACGTACACGTCGTCAAGACCGTCTGAGCGGCCCGTTTCGCGCCTGAGTCTCACCTTGCGCACCGGGCCTAGTGCGAAGATGTGCACATGAGTTCTTCGCCTCGAACCGTGTCTGAACAACGAGCCCTCGTGATGAGCGCGGTTCAACCCGTCGATTCGCTTGTGCTCTATCCGTTCGAGGCAGAAGGTCTCACCTTGAGATCGGACGCTACCGCAGCTCTCCAGGTTCCACCGTTCACAAATTCGGCAATGGATGGCTTCGCCGTTCGCTTTGACGATGTTCGTGCGGCTTCGCTCGAATCACCTGTCGCGCTCGAGGTGGTGGCCGATATCCCCGCTGGGGTCGATCTTGATCCACCCTTGCAGCCGGGGCAGGCCGCCCGCATCATGACGGGCAGCCCCCTTCCGACGGCGGCCGACACGATCGTCCCGTTTGAAGAAACGACGGGTGGGCTCGCCGATTCCTTAGACACTGTTCGGGTCACGAAAGCCCCTCACAATGTCGGTGCTTTTGTTCGACACGCTGGCGAAGACGTACAGGTAGGTGACGTCGTTTTAACTGCTGGCACCCGGCTGGGCCCTCGCCAGATCGCGAGTCTCGTTTCAACAGGAATCACCAGTGTTGACGTGTCACGAAAACCGCGCGTCGCCGTGTTGTCGACCGGATCTGAACTTGTAGCGGCGGGTGCCCCTGTCGGGCGCGGGCAGATTCCGGACTCCAATGGGGGCCTTATTGCGGGGCTAGCTCGTGCTGCCGACGCCGAGGTGACTGTGGTTCAGGCGGTTGCAGACGACCCTGAAGAGTTCCGTGCCGTGTTTGCGGCCCTGCTCGACACAAAACCGGACGTCGTTTGTCTTTCGGGTGGAGTCAGTGCGGGCGCGTACGAGGTAGTTCGCCAAGTTTTGAGCGAAACCGGTGACATGGAGTTCGGCCCGGTAGCCATGCAGCCGGGCAAGCCTCAGGGCTTTGGCACAACGTCCACCGGGTGTTTGTTATTCGGGTTGCCGGGCAACCCGGTCAGCAGCGCCGTGTCGTTTGAGGCTTTTGTCCGTCCGGCGCTCTTAGCAATGGCGGGTCGAGATCACACGCACCGCCCGCGTCTGCGCCTCACCACGAGCCAAGGCTGGACCTGTCCGCCTGGCCGCGAACAACATGTTCCGGTGGTCATTGACCGGAGCTATCCTGCGGCGTGGACGGTCGCCCCAGCCACCGCGGCGCACTCCGCGTCGCATCTCGTCGGGACTCTTGGCCTGGCCGAAGCGTTGGCGATCATTCCGGCCGAAACCCAGGCCGTGCGTCAGGGTGACCAAGTAGACGTCGTCTATCTGCCATAGCGGCCATCTGCTCGCACCCTGGCGGACTAGACTCAAAGCAGCACAATCATTTGGTTCCGAGGTGAGAACGTGACTGCCGCATATCCGCTCGTTGACACGCACGGTCGTGTCGCAACGGACCTTCGCGTGTCGCTCACCGACCGCTGCAATCTCCGGTGTGACTATTGCATGCCTCCCGAAGGCTTGGACTGGATGCCACATTCCGAAGTTCTCACCGACGACGAAGTCATCCGACTCGTGCGGATCGGCATCGAGTATCTAGGTATCGAGACAGTCCGATTCACCGGCGGTGAGCCACTTTTGCGGCGCGGTTTGGCATCTATCATCGCGGCCACGAAAGCCGTGGGCCCGAAGGTTGAAACCTCACTCACAACGAACGCACTTGGCCTGAAACACACGGCTCGGCCCCTAGCGCGGGCGGGTCTCGATCGACTTAACGCGAGCCTCGACACGCTTGATCCGAAGGTGTACGAAAAGATCACCTTGCGCGACCGCCATGCTGATGTGATCGATGGGCTGGCGGCCGCTCGCGATGCTGGACTTGGCCCGATCAAGATCAATGCTGTGCTGTTGCGGGGCGTGAATGATCACGAGGCTCCCGATCTTGTGCGCTGGGCTATGGGCGAAGGGTTTCAGATTCGCTTCATTGAACAGATGCCGCTCGATGCGCAACACAAGTGGGATCGCAGCACGTTCGTCACGGCAGACGAAACCCTCGCGATGCTGAGCGAGCATTTCGTCCTCACTCCGCGTGAGGATCGCGGGTCTGCTCCTGCCGAACGCTTCACTATCGACGGCGGCCCACACACGGTCGGAATTATCGGCTCGATTACTCGCCCATTCTGTGCCGACTGCAACCGTGTTCGGCTGACGGCCGATGGTCAAGTGCGCAACTGTTTGTTCGCGCGCGAAGAGTCCGATTTGCGTGCGGCGCTTCGCGGTGGCGCGAACGATGAGGAGATTGCACAACGGTGGGCGGCAGCTGTTCTCACCAAACGCCCCGGACACGGCATCGACGACCCGTCGTTCTTGCAGCCATCACGCCCGATGTCGGCGATCGGTGGCTGACCGCGTCCGTATTGCCTCGGGCGTGCGCTTCGTGAACTAAGGTGTGAGCGCAACCGTTAGACCTTGAGGAGCGCCTCCTATGGGCACACACCGCGTTTCCGCTCGCGACCTGATCGCGTCAATTGCCGACCCAGATTCGGTCGAATCGTGGGATTCACCGATCGATGTTTCTGGCTATTCCGGGCAGTACCAGCGCGATATTGAACGAGCAAAGGAACGCAGCGGTTGTGACGAGTCGATTTTGACCGGCTCTGCCACGGTGAACGGTCGTCGTGTTGCTTTCATTGTGAATGAGTTCGGTTTTCTTGCCGGCTCGATCGGGCAAGCAGCGGCCGATCGCATCGTCGCAGCGGTGCGCCGTGCCACGGCCGAACGTTTGCCGCTGTTGGCGTCGAGTGCCTCAGGCGGCACGCGCATGCAGGAAGGCACGCCCGCATTCGTCAAGATGATCGATATTTCACGGGCAGTGACCGAACACAAAGCAGCCGGGTTGCCCTACATGGCGTACTTGCGACACCCCACGACCGGTGGCGTGTTTGCCTCGTGGGGTTCGCTTGCGCACGTGACTGTGGCAGAACCCGGCGCACTCGTGGGGTTCTTGGGCCCGAAGGTATATGAACTCCTGAACGGACTACCTTTCCCGACGGGTGTTCAGCAAAGTGAGAATCTGGCCGAGCACGGCATCATCGACGCGGTCGCGACGGCCGAAGAACTACCGATGTTGATCGAACGTGCGCTCGCTGTTTTGTGTGATGATCCCTCGACACCTCGACTTGTTCGCCGCGATCGGCGCGAGCCCAGCAGCGTCGATCACACGTGGGAGAGCATTCTGCGCACGCGCAGCACCGGCCGAGCCGGGGTGAGAGACGTACTGCGGACTGCGTGCGATTCGTTCTTGCCCATGCACGGCACTGACGAGGGTGAACGCGAGTCCGCGATCATCGTTGCGTTAGCGCGCCTTGACGGCGTGGGGTGCGTCATCATCGGTCAGGATCGTGAGGCACAGTCGCCCGAGGCGCCGATGGGTCCAGGGGCCTTGCGTGAGGCACGGCGGGGCATGAAGATCGCTCAGGAATTGAATCTGCCGCTCGTCAGTTTCATTGACACGCCTGGCGCGGAATTGTCTGCCGAGGCCGAGGAAGGCGCCATAGCCGGTGAGATCGCCCGCTGTATTGCTGCGATGTCGAGTTTGACAGTGCCGACAGTTTCAGTGCTCTTGGGCCAAGGCACCGGCGGCGGAGCGTTGGCGTTATTGCCTGCGAAGGTGACGATTGCGGCTGAACACAGTTGGTTGTCACCATTGCCACCCGAGGGCGCCAGCGCTATCGTGCACGGTCACATTGATGCCGCCAACGAGATGGCTGTGCAGCAACGGGTTTCTGCTGTTGAGATGTGGCGGGCGGGAATCGTGCGGGCACTCGTGCCTGAGTTCGATGATGATTCACCGTCCGAGTTGGCTCGCGCGGTCGCTGGTGAAGTGAGTTTCTGGCTACGCGAGTTGGTCGCCGGCCGCGCTTAGCCCGGGTGACTAGTCAAAGTCGAGGAGTTCGTCGAGGTCGGCGGCTGGCGTTCCCGTCGAAAGCAGCAAGTCTGCAACGATCGCTCTGACTTGCGAAGCAATGGACGCGGTATTGATCGTGAGTTGTTCTTCTGCCGTGTGGATCGCGAGTTTTGCTGCGGCAATCATCGCGTGCGTATCCTCTGGTTCACTTCGGACCGTCTCAGCGAGATTTCCGAGCGCGATCACGAGACCCTCGGGGACTGGTTCGTTGTTACGCACCATCGCTGATGCCCGTCGCGCTAACACTCGCGTGTTGCGCACAGCGTGGTCAAGGTCGACGAGTGATCGTACTCGTTTGACCACTGCACGTCGTTGTCCCCAGCGGAACGGCGAGATGCGGGCCATCTCTGCGACACTCCCAGCTTTGTTTCCGAGCGTGTCGATCATCGGTTGAGTGGCTCTGGCGTCGGCGAGCACCGCAGCGGTTTTTGCGTGGTCGTTTACTCGCATCGCGTCGGCTAGGTCGTCGAGAATCCGGGCGAGCTCGTTACGCATGTCGGTGATGCCTCGGTCAAGTTCACGTACCGGGTTTGACGGCAGGATCACGATGGTGGCTAGGCCCACGAGCCCACCGATGAGGGCTGACACAAACCGAGCCAGCGCCGGATCGACGTCTCCGGTAACCGGGACGACTGCTACGAGCAGAACCCCTGATGTGACCGCTTGGGTAAGCGCAAGGCCAGGTAACCGCACGAACCGAGCACTGGCGACTGCGAGCGCCACCACGAGCATGAGTTGCCAGGTGCCTCGACCTATCCAGTGGACGAGCAGTTCGCCTACGAGGATGCCGAGTGCAGCGCCGATGACGATTTCGACGACTATCCTGACGCGTTCACCTGCGCCGACCGTGAGCGTGAGCACCGCGGCGATGGGAGCGAAGAAGGCTTGGTGTGGATCAAAAATCGCGGTCGCGATCCCCCATGCGAGAGCCGGCGCGAGGCTGAGTCGAAGGATCGTGCGCCAACTGCCGATGACGTCCCCGATACGTTCAGAGATGGACGAACTCATACGTGCCGTGTCGATCGCCACTAGGGGGTGCGTCCTTTCGCTGAAACTCGAATCCATCGTATCTCTCGACGGAGAGGTCGGCCCTTTTCGCCGTGCCCCCACTTGAAAGTCGATACCCCTAGGGGTATTCTATTTTTCATGAGCACCGTAGAGATCACGCTGGACAACCTTGAACAGACCGTCAACGACAACGACATCGTGCTGTTGGACTTTTGGGCCGCTTGGTGCGGTCCATGCCGTTCCTTCGCACCTGTCTTCGAACAGGCTGCCACGACTCACACTGACGTCGTCTTCGGCAAGATCGATACCGAAGCTGAACAACAACTTGCCGCCGGATTCGGCATTTCCTCGATCCCAACGCTCATGGCTTTCCGCGAGGGAATCATCGTTTTCGCCCAACCTGGTGCGCTCAACTCAGCCCAACTCGAACAAGTTGTCGCCGGCGTTAAAGCACTCGACATGGACGAAGTGCGCGCACAAATTGAAGCCGACAAAACGCCTGCGTCGGCGCCCGCATCGTGACCAACACGTGCGCGACCTCGCGCTCAGATCGGGTCATCCGCGCCATCGCCTCGATCTTCCTAGCCGGGTTCGCACTCTCGGCCATGGGAGACAACCTATGGTGTGCGATCCCGGCCGGAATTTGTGCATCGTTCTTAATGATCGGCGCGATCACCGGCTGGTGCCCCACCGATCTGTTCAAGCGTGATGTCGCTGTTGCCCCGAATGCCTTCGGTTTCCCCGAAGCAAAAGACAGCCTCTCGAAAACCACCAATCAACAACGCGAACAAACCCCAACCGGCGCCTAAACCGCGCGTCAAACCACCCAAGGAGAAATCATGTGTTCACCCGTTTTGTGCAGCCGTTGCAACAAAGTCACCTGGAGCGGCTGCGGCCAACATGTAGACGCTGTCATGCGCAACGTTGACCCATCGCAACGCTGCACGTGCAAGTAATCCCCCTGCCGACTAGCGACCTCGCCTTGCCCCCGCACGATTAGGTGGTTCGGGGCGCACACGAGATACCTTGCTTTTGCTGGCGGTGTCGCTAGTCTCAGGTAATGACTTCAACGGTTTCCCCCGTCACCCCTGTCATCGAAAACACGCATGAGCTCGTCATTTCGGCAACCGACCTCAGTAAACGATTTGGAAGCTACCAAGCGATCTCGCACGTTTCGATGCAGGTTCGACGCGGCCAAGCATTCGGCTTGTTAGGGCCAAACGGCGCAGGAAAAACCACCACCGTACGCCTGCTCAACCACGTAATCTCCCCCGACAACGGCGAGGTTCTGCTTTTCGGCGAGAAAATGACCGCCCATCGGGCAGACCGGCTCCGCACGCGGATCGGGGTGCAAACCGACACGAACGTTTACGAGAATCTGACCGCTCGCGAGAACCTCATGTTCTGGGCCCGTTTGTATGGTTTGGCATCAAGGGAACGCAAGGCTCGAGTAGACGAAGTCCTCGACATCATGGGACTGGCCCATCGTGCCCGTGCTCAAGCTGGTTCGTTCAGCAAAGGCATGCGGCAAAAACTTGCGGTCGGCAGAGCAATCTTGCACCGCCCCGAATTGCTGTTCCTCGATGAACCGACTACCGGTCTTGATCCGCAGGCGTCGGCCGAGTTGATTTCACACCTCGAGGACATGGTTCACTCCTTCAACACGACCCTCGTCATGTGCACACACCAATTGGCTGGACTCGCGGATTTGTGCAAAGACGTTGGGTTCCTCGTTGGTGGCCGGATGGAAGCGTCCGGGCCGGTCGAAAAACTCGTGGCCGAACGCTGGCCTGGCCACCACGTTCGCATCTCGCTCGGAGCCGAATCCGACGAGCTGCTCTCCCGAGCTCGCACACACCTACAGGACGAGTCGGCCGGTATTTCCTGCGAAATCAAGGCCGACAGAACCTTGCACCTTGAACTACCCGACGAATCGTTCACCGAAGGCGTGATCGCCTCCCTCGTCGCGGCACAATTCCCCATCCGGTCTGTCGTTCCAGTCACCTACTCGATCAAGGACCTCTACTTCGATATCGCTTCAACGACTGGCGAGGTGGCAGCATGAATTTCCAGCGCGTTCTCACCGTCGCCCACAAAGACTTAGTCGAAGTGGTTCGCAACAAGCAAGCCATGTTCCCTATGCTCGTGATCCCAGTGGGTCTGGCCGTGATGATCCCGTTCGGCATCATCGTGATGGGATCCGACCCGACCATGCCGACCAGCGCCTTCGGCCTTTCGGGGCTCATCGATCAGTTGCCGAAGGGCATCTTGCCGCCAGATCTGAGCGAGTCGCAAAAAATGGTGTACGCGTTCACGGTCTATTTCATGGCTCCCGTGTTTCTATTGATCCCGTCGATGTCGGCGACCGTGATCGGCAGTTCGAGTTTTGTGGGCGAGAAGGAACGCCGAACGATCGAAGGCCTGCTCTACACACCCGTGACTGACCGTGAACTTGTCCTCGCCAAGATCATTGCGTCACTCGTGCCCGCGATCGTGATCACGTGGGGGTCGTTTGGCGCCTACGTATTTATTGTCGATACGTTCGCGAGTCCGGTCATTGGCGAGCACTACTTCCCCACTGCAAATTGGTACGCGCTCATGTTCCTTGTCGTTCCGCTTTTGGCGTTCTTGACTGTGGCGCTGATCGTGGCGGTCTCGGGTCGGGCCACGTCGTCGCAAGGTGCGCAAGGCGTGTCATTCCTCGTCGTGATGCCGATGATCTTGCTGACCATGGGTCAGACCACGGGGATCATGCTGTTCAGCACGACCGTCGCACTCGTGTTCGCCGCGGTTCTAGTTGTCGTCGACGTCGTCGTGTTTTATGCCGTGGCGGGGATCTTCAATCGCGAACGCATCTTGACCAAACTGCTCTAGCGACTCGGGCACCAATCGCCCGTCTGCCTCGAGGCACAGGACTCCCGATAGGTCCAATTGACGTAGGAAACGCACATCGTGACTGACCACGAGGAGCGCCCCGCGATATGCCCCGAGCGCTGCCACGAGTTGCTCGATGCTCGATACATCAAGATTGTTTGTCGGCTCATCGAGAATCAGCAAGCCAGGTGGCACATCGGTCACGAGCGCCTTGGCAAGAGCCACTCTGAGCCGCTCACCACCTGACAGGGTCTGCACGTGGCGATCGACCATGTCGCCGCGAATGAGAAGTCGGGCGAGACGGTTACGTAATTCGCCTGGTGAAATGCCCAGATCCGATTGGCATACAGCCTCCAACACGGTCAGATCGGCATCGAACTCGATCTGTTGCGGCAGATAGGCGCAGGCCACTTTCACGTCCGGCAACACGCGCTCAATCAGTCGCGTCTTGCCGACTCCATTGGTCCCCACGATGCCGAGCCGTTCTGGACCGCGCACGTCGTAGTGGCGACCATCGCTGCTGGGTAAGGTGACGATGTGTTTTGAGGTCGGCAGTTTCGGGTCCACGAGGTCAAACTGCACGACATCGTCATCACGGATCAACAGTTCGCTCGCGTCCACTGCGGCCTGTGCTGCTTGAACGCGAGCGTCAGCGGCGGTGCGTTTGGCTCCTTGAGTTTTCTCAGCTGCGTTACGGCGCTTGTCGACAATCATGCCCACGTATTTACGGTTCTCACGGTCTTTGCGGCCTTGACGTTGACTGTGCGCAATCCGTTCTTCGGCTTTGATTCGTTCTTGCTTTTCTCGTTTCAGAACGTTTTCGGCAGAACGCAGCGACTGTTCAGCTGCTGCCTGTTGCACCGTAAGCCAGTCGCGGTAGTCGGTGTAGTTGCCACCGAATATCGTGAGGCTTCCAGCCCGCAATTCAGCGGTTTCTTCTAGCAGGTCAAGCAGTTCGAGATCGTGGCTAACCACGATCAACGTGCCCGGCCATGTGCGCACCAAGTCATACAGGCATTCACGGGCGGGCCGATCGAGGTTGTTGGTTGGTTCATCGAGTAGGGCAATGTCGGCGCCTCGCAGTCGCACCCCCGCGATTGCGGTGAGCATGGCTTCCCCGCCCGAGAGTTCAGAAACGGTTCGGTCAAGATCTGCGGGCAGATGTAGTGCGGCTAGGACAGCGACAGCACGGCTCTCGATATCCCAGTTATCGCCAATCCGATCGAAATCGGCCTGGTCAACTGAGCCGGCTTCGACTGCGCGCAAGGCTGCTCGGATGTGGTCGATTCCGAGCAGGTCCGCGACGGTAGCACTTGTCGTGGTGACGTCTTGCGGAAGATAGTCGACGAGCCCACGCGTAGACACGGTGCCAGCGGTGGGCTTGAGTTGCCCCGAAATCAGCTTGAGGAGCGTGGACTTGCCCGCACCGTTCGCGCCGATCAGCCCGGTGGTTTTGCAACTAAAAGCGCCCTTGAGGTTCGTCAAAACGGTCGAACCGTCGGGCCAGGTAAAGGTGAGGTCGTTGAATACAACAGATGATGAGTGAGACACGGTTTCTCCAAACAGTCAGCGGTCACGCTGACGTCCGGAGTACGTCAGCGCTGGGAGGTGGAACGTTCCCGACTGTTGTTCATTGCGTGTCCTTTTCGTTGTTCTCTTTCACGTGCGATGGTTCGCGAGAACTCTTCGATTCTCTCAAGTGAGCGACAACTAATCAACTCTGCCGGGTCAGAGTTGTTCGGTCGTGAGCTCGTTGCCCGCGTTTCTCGCCGCGCGCACGACGCCCACCGACTTGGACACGGCGGCTGCCAGAGGTGCACCGAGGATCATGCCGATCAGACCGGCAACGGTCCCGCCCACGAGTGTCGCCAATAAAACCATGACCGGATGGATTCGCAGGGAAGATCCGAGCGCCCACGAACTCACGAGGCTCTGAATGGTGCCGTTGGACACGATGAAGGTGATGCCGATGATGACAGCTGCGTCGATTCCGCCTGTCCCGAACGCGATCAGTACGGCGAAGATTCCGGTAATCCACGCACCCAAGTACGGGATGAACGACAGCAAGAAATACATGATGAACATCGGGATGATGAGTGGAATGTTCAACAGAAAGAGCGGGATCATGAAGATCGGCGCGGTCACCAGGGCAGTAACTGCCGTTCCTTTGAAGTAGCCGCGAAGTGATTGTTTCGTGACCTCAGCAACATCGTTGGTGAGGGCCGGGTCGAGAGCGAAGGTGCGGGCAAGCCAGTCGGGAAAATTTCGCACATCGCGTAGCACGAAGAACATAAGAAAGAGGGCAAAGAATGTGCCCATCACGAACGAGAACAGTCCCGAGAACGTGCTCGAAACCGCTCCCCACAGTCCGTTACTGACGGCGGGAGCGTAGTCAAGCAGTTGAATCCGGGCCCGCTCCATCCACACGGCATCGATATCGAGGGCTCGGCCCCAATCCAAGAACGAATACCAGCCTTTGAGTGCTTGCTGTGAGATCTCAGGGATCTGTTCGATGAGTCCGTTGATGACGATTTTGAGCGTGCCGGCAAAGACCGCGATGGTAGTGAGCAGTGCCACCACGGCACCGATGGCCGGTTTTACACCACGCTTTTCGAGAAACGTGACGATCGGGTCGAGGATCGTCCCAAGAATGACGGCCACGATGAGTGGCACTACGATCCCCCGGATAGCGCCTATCGCCATAGCGCCAACGACGATCAGGGCGATAATTCCGAGCAAGTACCAACTAAACGTCCCGTACCGTCGAATGAGCCGAGCGTTCGCTGAACTATTCACTTCGCACACGGTCAGCCTCTCTTTGCGCCAGCAGTGTGTTCAGTCTGGCACGTAGTTAACTACCTAGAGGCCATTTAGGCCGCGACGAGTCTGAATCAGGCGGGTCGGGCAGTTGCGCGGAGCGCGGGACGCGCCACGAAGTAATACGCCACCGTGCCAATGATCCCCAAGATGATCATGAGCAGAATGTAAATGAGTTGGTTTTGACCTGCCGCTTCCCAGGTAGCCGCGGGCGTCTTGAGTGCCTCGATAAGCATCCACACCCAGAAAACCACGACTGCAATGCCGAGAACTAAGAAAAGCAGCAAACCAATTGGAACCGCATTGCTCATCGTGTAGATACCCCTCCGGAAAGTCCGCTTCAACTTGGCGGAACGCGATCAGACTCGATCATACCTGTCACAGTCTCGACATATGACGATTCACACACTCGCTGGACTTGAGCACCTTTGGCAAGCAATCGAATCTACCTGCCCACCCTGAAATTAGGCTCCCCTAACTACTTGGAGTTGGTCATCGCTACGATGCTCGCATGTCCGACGGCACCCGATTCCTCAGCATGTCCGACAAAAGGATCGCTTACGTTGATTCCGGCGCGTCGCACTCACCCCCGAATGCCACCACTGTCGTGTTGCTTCACGGATTGTGAGTGTCGCTAGGTTTTTGGCATCACACGATCCCCGGGCTCGCGGACACCCTCCGCATGGTGGCTCTCGACTTTCCAGGGTTTGGTAACTCAGATGCACCTGCGGACTATTCGATCGCAGCACAGTTACGTGTGCTCGAAGGCTTCCTCGACGCCTTTGTCGATCGAGCGGTGCCATCTCGTTGGGCATTCCATGGGGACGCTCGCGGCTTGCGAATTCGCTGCCGCTCACCCCGAACGGGTCGACCGTGTTGTGCAAGAAGTGGGTGCGCTGGCTCGCGCTGCGTGCGTTCGTTCCTCGCCCGTGGGCTCTCGCAGAAGAAGACGTCTCGGTGCTGCTTGACGCCGCGGGCGCGCCTGCTGCAACACCGATGCTGCAGCAAGGCAAAACCTATACACCCGATGCTGCCTATCGAAAGATCACTCGCCCCGTCTGGATCATTGGCGGTAATCGCGACATGATCTGCCCACCGGCAGATCTTCAAGAGTTCGCCGCAGACCATTCATTCGTGCAATCAGTTCATCTGATTGATGGGGTCGGCCACCTGCCAATGTTCGAAGCCACCGAGCAGTATCACGAGACTCTACGGAGGTATCTCACCTAGTCGACGCAGCGAGGTAGGGATTCGCTGTGGGCAAAGCGGAGACTTCGTCAGTCAAATACTCTAGGTTTGCTCACGTGAGCGCCGCCGATATCGACACGTCTGTACTCAATCACTTTCAGGATCTCGCCGACGAGGCATGTCTCACAATCGTGCTAGGCGCTGGCGCTTCCGTACCTTCAGGGCTTCCAGACTGGGACAGTTTCGCATCAACGTTGGCGATACTGAGCGAGCTCGTTCCAAATCACAAATCGGCCCGAAAACTTCTAGAAAAACAGGATCATATGTTTATCCTCGAAGCTGCTCGGAGCCTCGCAGGCAAAAACTGGCCCCAATACCTAAACGAAGCGCTTTACGGAAACAAGTCGCACTCGATCGGGCCATCCGCACTACATTTGGCCGTCGCGAACCACTACGCCAAACGCTCAGATCAGACTGTTCTCGCGACGCTGAACTACGACGTGCTTCTGGAACACGCGCTGCATGAAGCGGGCATCACTCCAACAGTCAGTATCGGCGCGAGTCATTCAACTGGAAATGCTCTCGTCCACCATTTACATGGCGCAATATTCGACGGCCTCGCGCTTGATCCCATCGCAACATTTCGAGACTACGCCGAGCTTGTCGCGGACCCTGAACCGTGGCAGAAGACATTCCTTGAACAAGCACTCAAAAGCGGACCACTCTTGTTAGCAGGCACAAGCTATCGAGACCCTGATATTCGCCATTGGCTCCATGTGATTCTTCGAGACCGACGACCCAAATTTCCGGCAATCGTCACTATTGCCCGTGAAGGATTGGGTTTCAAACAAGATGAATTCTTCGAACTCAACGAGGCGCTGAAGAACGAATGGGAAGCAATTGGCTTGAGTGTTCTCGTGCTGGAGGATCTCACCGATATTGCCCAAACAATTCGAGAACTACAGCACCTTGGAACAGTTGACTATCAATCTCCACACGATCGGGTCAAGCATGTTTGGCAACGTCATCTTCGACAGTTCGAGAAACTTCAAGTCGACTACTCGGCCGCTTTGGCTGCGAACTGCAAATCAATCGGCACTCAAACCGATTTCAAAGCGCACCGAGGAACACTGTGGTTGGCTCACGGAAATCAACAGCTGACTCGCTGGGCCAGTGACGCGTGGCTATATACGAACGTGCGTGAGCTTAAATCCGTGCCTACTGGCCACGACAGCGCTTGGATTGCTAGTGAATCGTTGAGCTCAGAAGAAGTGAAAATCAAGAAGGTTGACCGTGACCAGCGAGTGAATCCAAAATGGGATTCGGTTCTCGCGATACCGATTAGGGTAAATAGTGGAGACACGGCGTCTTTCACCCCTGCGGTTGTGACGTTCGGTATTTCGAAAAACACTGACCAGATTCTCGGCGATGAGGCCACGTGGCGATCCGTCATTGGTGAACTCGAGGCTGAATGGAGCGACCGCCTCACCCTTTCAACATACGGTCGTTAACCGGATTAACATAAACTAGAATGGTAGGAGGAGCAATGGGAACGAAAAAACGAGGCATTAACCCCGATTCACCGACGGGATCATTCACCCTGCGCATCCCTAAAGATCCTGAAACTGGGAGATTTCGTACGGAACCACGCGAACCAGTGACCTTCGCAATCCAAACTCGGGAAACCGCAGCGCCTGAAAAGCAACAGCCTAAGAAGCGTTGAAACAGAACTGGCCGCCCCTGATGGGACGGCCAGACTATTTGTGGAGCATAGGAGATTCGAACTCCTGACCTCTTCCATGCCATGGAAGCGCGCTACCAACTGCGCCAATGCCCCGTAGAACTTTGACAAGTTTACCCGTCGCCTTCGCTCAGTCGCACTCAGGGTCAGCGCAACTTAATCAACCAATTCGCTCGGCGGTGATGCCAAATCGTCATCAGACAAAACCGGCTCAGGCAAGGTGCCCGTGTTCCACTCCACGAGACGCCATTCAGCCCACTCCTCGTGCGCCCACTCCTCCAAAACTGCCCAATGGCAATTCGACAAACCGCCGAATAGCTTCCATTGCTCAAGCGGAAAACCAAGAAACGCGTTCATCCCGGTTCGCAACACTGCGCCGTGCGCCACGATCACGAGCGTCTGTCCTTTGCCGAGCGACGGCAACTCACTGTTCAGCGCAGCCGCAAACCGCTCCCCCGCCTGTTGGTAGGTTTCGGCACCCGGCATGACGTGTTCGTGGCCGTCCACCCACGCTTGCATTTCGTTCGGGAACTGATCCCACGCTTCACGCCAAGTCAAACCCTCGCGCACGCCGAAGTTCAACTCACGAAACCGAGAATCGAGTTCCGGCGTTACCCCGCAGAGTGCGCCCAACTCGGCGGCAGTGGCTGCTGCCCGTTGCAGGTCTGAGGTAATGATTCGGTCGGGTTGCAGCGAAGCCAGTCGCGCACCCGCCGCTTTCGCTTGCTGGACGCCGACGTCGTCAAGCGGAATGTCACTTTGGCCCTGAACTCGACCTGCAACGTTCCAGGCGGTCCGCCCGTGACGCCACAAAATGACGCGACGATTCACGCCAACTCCAGATCGACCGCCGGACAGTCGCTCCACAAGCGTTCGAGACTATAAAAAGCGCGCTCTTCTTCGTGCAGGATATGCACGACAATGTCGCCGTAATCCATCAGTACCCAGCGGCCCTCGCGCTCGCCTTCACGGCGAATAGTTTTTGCGCCGATCTCGATCATCTTGCGTTCGATCTCATCCTTCACCGCGTTCATCTGCGGCGCGTTCGATGCCGAACAAACGAGGAAAATATCGGTGATGAAAAGATGTTCCGAGACGTCGAACGCGACGATCGAGTCAGCTTTCTTCTCGTTCGCTGCCGCGGCAGCAACTCGCGCCAAACGCACAGCGTTGTCAGTGGCAGTCATGGTGTTACTCCAGTTCGATAAAGGTCATATTTGCCGATGTATTGAACGACGCCATCTGGCACCAAGTACCAGACCGGTTCGCCCTGTTCAACGCGAGTGCGGCAATCAGTCGAACTAATCGCCAGCGCGGGAATCTCAATAACCGAAACGCGGTCGCTCGGCAAATCTGCGAGCACGTTCAGATCAAATTCATGGCCAGGCCGGGTGCAGCCCACGAAATGGGCCAACTCGAAAAGTTCCTCGTGGTCACGCCAACTGATGATCGACGAGATTGCGTCTGCACCCGAAATGAAAAACAACTCATCATTCGGAAACTGGGCTTTGAGGTCCCGCAACGTATCGATAGTGTAGGTGGCACCTTCGCGGTCGATGTCAACGCGGCTGACACCAAAGCGCGGGTTTGCGGCTGTCGCGATCACGGTCATCAGGTAGCGGTGTTCAGCCAAAGACACTTGTCGACCCGACTTTTGCCAGGGCTCACCCGTCGGCACGAACAGCACATGGTCAAGACCAAACCTCGACTGCACTTCACTCGCAGCAACGAGGTGGCCGTGGTGGATTGGGTCGAAAGTCCCGCCCATCACGCCAATGCGACGGCCTCCCGAACCCATAATCAGCTGTGCTCGCGTCCTCGGCCAAACTGAACGACGACAAGCAAGAGCGCCAAAAGAATGCCCAAGGCAATTCCACCAACCACGATCGGCGGAATGGAGGCACTTTCAGCGGCCGCAGTTTCGGCGGCGAGAATCAGTTCAAACATGGGGCCAATCTACCAGCGCAGAACCCGTCGTGTCAGACGCAACCCGGAGCATTCGGATCTACGACTCCACCGCGGACCTGCCCCGAACCCGTAACGATGTATTTGGTAGTGGTCATTTCTTGCAGACCCATCGGCCCGCGTGCGTGCAGTTTCTGGGTAGAAATACCGATTTCAGCACCGAACCCGAATTCGCCACCGTCGGTAAAACGCGTCGAGGCGTTCACCATGACCGCTGCCGAATCAACCGCAACCGTGAACCTGCGGGCAGCGTCGAGCGACTTGGTCACGATCGCTTCGGTATGGCCCGACGAGTAAGTACGGATATGCGCGATGGCTTCGTCAAGTGAGTCCACCACCACCGCGGCGATGTCAGCCGAGAGGTATTCGGTTTCGTAGTCTTCTTCCGTCGCCGGCACGACGCGCTCATCGGCTGCCATAAACGTCTTGTCACCGTGGATCGTCACGCCCGCATCAATTAGCGCCGAAATCACGAGCGGCAAGAACTCGTCTGCCACGTCGCGGTGCACGATGAGCGATTCGGCTGAATTGCACACACTGTTGCGGTGGGTCTTGGAGTTCATCACGATATTGAGCGCCATCTCAAGGTCGGCGTCAGCGTCCACATACACATGCACATTTCCAGTGCCGGTTTCGATCACCGGAACCGTCGCGTTCTCAACGACCGCCTGAATGAGGCCCGCTCCCCCACGCGGAATCACCAAATCAACGAGGCCGCGAGCCGTCATCAGATCCGTTGAGGTTTCCCGACGGTCGGCCGAGATCGCTTGGATCAAGTCGGCCGGCAGGCCCACGCTTGCAATGGCTTCCCGCATCGTCTCGGCGATCACGCGGTTCGAGTTCTGTGCCGATTTAGACCCACGCAAGAGCGAAGCACTACCGGCCTTAAGACAAATCGCTGCCGCATCAGCAGTGACGTTCGGGCGGCCTTCGTAGATCATGCCGATGACGCCCATGGGCACGCGAAGCTGTTGAAGCGCAAGCCCGTTAGGGAGCGTCGAACCGCGCACGACCTCCCCGACCGGATCGGGCAGATTCGCCACATCGCACACGCCTTGCGCAAAGTCAGCAACCCGCGACTCATCTAGTTTGAGTCGATCGATCATGTGTTCAGGTGTGCCGTCTGCGAGAGCGGCAGCAACGTCGGCAGCGTTCGCCGCAAGTATCTGCGGCGTCGCCGCCACGAGAGCGTCCGCCATTGCCAACAAGGCTGCGTCTTTGGTGGCGCGCGTTGCCTGCGCCAATATGAGGGACGCTTCACGGGCGCGGGAGGCTGCTTGGGCTACTTCGTTGCTCATAGGGCCCAGTCTAAGTCCGGCCTACTCGGCACTCTGATGCTTGGCTAGGCCCTATTCAGGAAAGAACGATGAGATCGTCGCGATGCACGACTTCGCGTTCGTATTCAGCGCCGAACTCTTCCGCCAAGTCATGTGTGTTGCGGCCCAACAAGTCGGGCAACTCTTCGCTGTCATAGTTAACCATTCCGCGCGCGATGGCGGTCCCGTCAGGAGCCACCAAATCAACCGGATCGCCCGATGAGAACGCGCCAGTGACGCGCGTAATTCCCGCAGGCAAAAGCGAGGCGTGACGTTGCGTGATCGCGCGTACCGCACCTGCGTCGAGATGCAACTCACCACGTGTCTTGCTTGCATGCGCGAGCCACAAAAGCCGCACAGGTCGGCGTCGTCCCGTGGTTTCAAATCGAGTGCCAACCTCATCGCCCCGTACCGCCGCAAGGGCGTTGGCCGCCGAGGTCAGCACGACAGGAATCCCTGCGTCGGTCGCGATCTTGGCTGCCTCGACCTTCGTGACCATTCCGCCGGTACCGACGTTGCTGCCGACGCGCGAAATATCGACGTGTTCGAGCGAATCTTCCGCACGCACAACCGGAATAAGCTTCGCGCCAGGCATGGATGGGTGGCCGTCGTAAAGCCCGTCCACATCGGACAACAAGACGAGCTTGTCGGCGTGGATCACGTGCGCCACAAGGGCAGCTAAGCGGTCGTTGTCGCCAAATCTAATTTCGGAAGTCGCGACCGTATCGTTCTCATTTACGATCGGCACAACACCGAGTTCAGCCAACTTGTTGAGCGTCTGGCGCGCATTGCGGTAATGCGTGCGACGCGTCAGATCGTCAACGGTCAGCAAAACTTGCCCCACCATGAGGCCGCTGGCCGCAAATTGTTCACCATAGGCGGCAATCAGGGCGCCTTGCCCGACGCTGGCTGCCGCTTGCTGACTCGCCAAATCGGCAGGGCGTCCGGGGAAGCCCAACGGGCCAATTCCCGCCGCGATTGCACCCGAAGACACAAGAACAACTTCGTCGCCACGGGCACGCGCCGCAACAACCGCAGTGACGATCGCGTCGACGCGGTCGGAATCAAGATGGCCAGTGGGAGTCGTGAGCGAAGACGAACCAACCTTGACAACAATGCGTGCCATCAGCGGTCGCTCCCTTCGCCTTCACTCTCATCTTCTGCAACGGGTTCGCCGTCGTAGTATTCGTCAGCGTCCCACATCTCAACGACTTCAACGCCGTTGTCATCAAAGTCGTCGTCCGTGTCGTCTTCGCCATCGTCATCGAACGGAACGATGTCTTCGAACTTGACGCCCGCCGCAATCGCAGCCTGGTTCTCTGCTTCCCAAGCCCGTTTCGCCGCGAGCCTTTCACGGCGTTCACGGGTGGTGCGGCGTTCGTTCGTGTCGAAACGCAGATCTTCGCCGCGACGACCCAAGATTTCGGCTCCCGCCTCGATCGAAGGATCGAAATCGAACACAACCGAATCGTTGTCATCACCAATCAGGACTGCATCGCCCGGCTTGGCACCGAGTTTGACCAGTTCGTCTTCAACACCCAAACGGTTAAGTCGATCTGCCAAGAAGCCGACGGCTTCGTCGTTACCGAAATCGGTTTGACGGACCCACCTGCGCGGCTTCTCACCACGGACAACCCACTGGCCGTCGCGCTTGAATACTTCGAACTCTTTGCCGACTCCCGCTTCTGCCTGCGGGCGCAACACGATGCGAGTGGCTTCAGGCTCGGGAGTCGCGGCCCGGCGCGCGGAAACAATGCGAGCCATCGCAAACGACAGCGCCTTCAAGCCCACATGGCTCGCTGCCGACACGTCGAAAACCTCGTAACCC
>SSHC01000117.1 GCA_008017265.1 Aeromicrobium sp. | reverse complement strand
TGCTGGAGGCGAACTCTGCCGCACACGTATCAACCGTCTTGTACACCGGACGCACGTTGTGCGAGTGACGCAACTGGCGGACAACACTTTCTGGTGTGCCGCGAAGTTCACCGATTTGAGCATCCGAGAAGCCGTGACGTTTCGCTTCAATAAGCATCGGCGCATCGATCACGGTGGCGTCCTTGATGCCTTCAGCGACCTCGTTCAGCAAGTAGAACTGGTCGATGAACCACGGATCGATCGCGGTGGACTCGAAGATCTCTTCGGGCGTAGCGCCGGCACGGATCGCGTTCATGATTGCTGGCAAGCGGCCATCGTGGGGGCGGCGGATACGTTCGAGGAGCTCAGCCTTGTCGCCTGGCTCCCCCGCCCATGTGAGCGGCGCGTTCTTGTTTTCGAGCGAACGCAAAGCCTTGCCGAACGCTTCGGTGAAGTTACGGCCAATTGCCATGGCTTCACCCACCGACTTCATGTGCGTAGTTAGCGTGTCATCGGCGGTCGGGAACTTCTCGAAGGCGAAACGAGGCACCTTGACGATGACGTAATCGAGCGTCGGCTCGAAGCTCGCAGGCGTCATCTTGGTGATGTCGTTCGGGATCTCGTCGAGGGTGTAGCCAATTGCGACCTTCGCAGCGATCTTCGCAATCGGGAAGCCTGTTGCCTTCGAGGCAAGTGCGGACGAGCGCGATACACGCGGGTTCATTTCGATAACCACGATGCGACCGTTGGTTGGGTCGACCGCGAACTGAATGTTGCAGCCACCCGTGTCGACACCTACTTGTCGGATGACTTCGATCGAAATGTCACGAAGACGCTGGTATTCAACATCGGTGAGTGTCATCGCGGGGGCAACGGTGACCGAGTCGCCCGTGTGGACACCCATCGGGTCGAGGTTTTCGATCGAACATACGATCACGACGTTGTCGGCCTGATCGCGCATGACTTCGAGTTCGTACTCTTTCCATCCCAAGATGGATTCTTCCAGCAGAACCTCAGTGGTGGGGCTGAGCGCGAGGCCCGAACCGGCGATGCGGTACAGGTCTTCTTCGTTGTAGGCCAGACCGCTGCCGGAGCCACCCATCGTGAACGAAGGGCGAACCACGACCGGGTAACCGCCGAGCGTGTCCACGCCAGCGAGGCAGTCTTCCATCGTGTGACAGATAACAGAACGGGCAACTTCCGCGCCCCATTCTTTCGGCAAGCCTTCCACGATCGCTTTGAACGATTCACGGTTTTCACCACGTTCAATGGCATCAATCGAAGCGCCGATCAGTTCGACACCATACTTTTCGAGGATGCCGGCTTCATCGAGCGCAATCGCTGCGTTAAGTGCTGTCTGTCCGCCGAGAGTTGCCAGCAACGCATCCGGGCGTTCTTTGGCGATGACTTGCTCGAGGTATTCAGTCGTGATCGGTTCAACGTAGGTGGCGTCAGCAAATTCCGGGTCGGTCATGATCGTGGCCGGATTCGAGTTCACCAAGATGACTCGGATGCCTTCTTCGCGCAACACGCGGCAAGCTTGAGTGCCCGAGTAGTCAAATTCGCAGGCCTGACCAATAACGATCGGCCCTGAACCAATAACGAGAATCGATTCAATATCGGTACGACGTGGCATCAGTTGCTCACCTTCTTGTTGTCGAGCATGAGTTGGACGAAACGGTCGAAGAGGTAGGCCGCATCGTGTGGGCCGGCTGCCGCTTCTGGGTGGTACTGGACCGAGAACGCTGGCTGGTCGAGCAGGGCAAGACCTTCCACTACGTCGTCGTTCAGGCACACGTGCGTCACCTGGCCAGGACCGTATGGCGTGTCGAAGGTGCCTTCGATCGGCGCATCGACGGCGAAGCCGTGATTGTGGGCCGTGATCTCGACCTTGTTAGTGGTCAAGTCCTTAACGGGTTGGTTGATGCCACGGTGACCGTACTTGAGTTTGAACGTCCCGAGCCCTAGTGCGCGTCCGAAAATTTGATTGCCGAAGCAAATACCAAAGTACGGAATTTTGCGGTCGAGCACGCTGCGCAGCAACGCGACCGGCCCTTCGGCGGTCGATGGGTCCCCTGGGCCGTTCGAGAAAAACACACCATCGGGGTTGATTGCGAGGATCTCTTCGATCGTGACGCTGGCTGGGAAATTGTGAACTTCGATGCCGCGTTCGGCCATGAGTTTGGGCGTCATGCCTTTGATACCCAAGTCGATTGCCGCAACCGTGAGGCGCTGCTCGCCTTCAGCAGGCACTACGGTCTTCGCAGGTGTCGTCACATCCGAAACGAGGTCGGCACCAGCCATCTTGGGCGAGGCCTGAACTTTTGCGAGCAGTGCGTCAACATCCGTCGATACCGAGCTAATGCCCACGCGCATCGAGCCCCGTTCGCGCAAGTGGCGAGTTAACGCCCGCGTGTCAACGCCGCTGATGCCGACTACCCCTTGCTCTACAAGTTCATCATCGAGCGAGCGTTCGGATCGCCAATTCGACGGGCGACGAGCAGGGTCACGCGAGACGAAGCCCGCGACCCAAATCTTGCGAGATTCGTTGTCTTCGGTGTTGACACCCGTGTTGCCGATGTGTGGAGCTGTCATGATGACGACTTGGCGGTGATACGAAGGATCCGTGAGTGTTTCTTGGTAGCCGGTCATGCCGGTGGAGAACACGGCTTCGCCAACGGTTTCACCGATGGCACCCCACGCCCATCCTGTCTGGGTCGTTCCGTCTTCTAGTACCAAAATGGCGGGCGTACGAGTCATGCTTGGGCTCCTTCGGTTAGTTCGCCGTCGCGGACCGTGAAGCTACCGCGGAGCAAGGTGTGGACAACGCGGCCGGGAAGTTCGATGCCTGCGTAGGGATTGTTTCGCGAAAGTGACGCCGTGTCGGTGGCGTCGACGACTCGGGTGGCCGCCGGGTCGAACAGCACCAAGTTGGCGGGTTCGCCCGCTGCAAGGGGACGACCGTGATGGTCGATACGACCGATGCGTGCCGGGTTAGCCGACATTGCTTCAGCCACGCGCGCCCACGTGATCGCGCCCGTATCGATCATCGTCTTTTGGACGACCGATAGTGCCGTTTCCAGACCGAGCATGCCGAACGCGGCTACTTGCCATTCGCACTCTTTGTCTTCCATCGGATGCGGCGCGTGGTCGGTCGCGACGATGTCGATCGTGCCATCGGCGAGGCCTTCGCGCACTGCGAGAACGTCATCTTTACTGCGCAGCGGTGGGTTGACTTTGTAGATCGGGTTGTAGCCGCGCACGAGGTCGTCGTCGAGCAGCAAATGGTGAGGAGTGACTTCGGCAGTCACGTTGATGCCGCGACTCTTGGCCCAGCGCAAAATCTCAACCGATCCGCGCGTGGACAAGTGGCACACGTGCAAACGCGAGCCGACGTGTTCTGCGAGCAAGACATCGCGAGCGATGATGGCTTCTTCTGCCACGGCCGGCCAACCGGTCAGACCGAGTTCGCCCGACAGTGGACCTTCGTTCATCTGCGCGCCTTCGGTGAGGCGGGGCTCTTGGGCGTGCTGGGCGATGACGCCATCGAACGCCTTGACGTATTCGAGTGCGCGGCGCATCAGGACGGCATCGTGGACGCACTTGCCGTCGTCCGAGAACACGCGCACGTTCGCGGCCGAATCAGCCATCGCACCGAGTTCTGAAAGCTGTGTTCCGTTGAGGCCAACCGTGACGGCACCGATCGGCTGCACGTCGCACGCGCCAGATTCTTGACCAAGGCGGAACACTTGCTCGACCACACCAGCGGTGTCGGCGACGGGTTCAGTGTTAGCCATCGCGAAAACGCAGGTGAAACCACCGCGGGCGGCGGCGCGTGTACCGGTGGCGACGGTTTCGGCATCTTCGCGACCAGGTTCGCGCAAGTGGGTGTGCAGGTCGACTAGGCCCGGCAAGAGCACGAGGCCCGTCGCGTCGATGGTTGTGTCGGCTGAGGCGTTTTCACCAACGCCTGCGCCAATGTCGGTGATGGTGTCGCCCTCGATGAGGACGTTGACTTCGGATTCGCCGAACAGTTTGGCGTTCCGGATAAGGATGCTCATAGATTTCCTTAGATTGCAGCGTGAAAGAGATTTACGATTCGATTGCTTCAGGGGTTTGAGAACCACTGAGCAAGAGGTACAAGACGGCCATCCGCACGGCTACACCGTTCGTAACTTGCTCGACAATGACCGAGCGATCTGAGTCGGCAACATCGGCTGTGATTTCCATGCCACGGTTCATCGGCCCCGGATGCATCACGATCGCGTGTTCGGCCAGTTTGGCGACGCGTTGCGCATTGAGCCCATAGCGGCGCGAATACTCGCGAGCGCTCGGGAAGAACGAGGCGTTCATGCGCTCGTTTTGCACGCGCAACATCATGACCGCGTCGGCAGATTCTAGGCTGGCATCGAGGTTGTAGGACGTCGCTACTGGCCAGGTTTCAATGCCCACGGGGAACAACGTTGGCGGGCTGACGAGCGTGACATTCGCGCCGAGCGTCGACAACAAGTACGCGTTCGAGCGAGCCACGCGACTGTGCAGCACGTCTCCCACGATCACAATGTTCTTGCCGTCGAGTTCGCCCAAGTGACGGCGCATCGTGAACGCGTCGAGCAGCGCTTGCGTGGGGTGCTCGTGGGTACCGTCGCCGGCATTGACCACGGCGCCGCGCATCCATTGTGATTCGGCGAGCAGGTGTGGTGCGCCAGAAGCCGAGTGGCGAATCACGACGGCGTCTGCACCCATAGCTTGCAAGGTGAGGGCCGTGTCTTTCAGGCTCTCGCCCTTGCTGACACTCGAACCTTTTGCACTGAAGTTAATGACGTCCGCTGAGAGTCGCTTGGCAGCAGCCTCGAAACTGATGCGTGTGCGCGTGGAGTCTTCGTAAAACAAATTCACGATCGTCCGGCCACGCAACGTCGGGAGCTTCTTAACCGGACGTTCAGCAACTGCGAGAAGTTCTTGTGCAGTGTCGAGGATGAGCGTCGCGTCTTCGCGCGATAGATCGCGTGTCGAAAGTAGGTGCTTCACTCCTCGCCTCCCGTGATCGTGACTGAATCATCCGCGTCATCGGTGAGGCTGAGTCGCACTTGGACACGCTCACTCATCGACGTTGGCAGGTTCTTGCCAACGAAGTCGGCGCGGATTGGCAGTTCGCGGTGACCGCGATCGACAAGGACTGCGAGTTGCACCGCGCGTGGCCGTCCGTGATCGTTGAGCGCATCGAGGGCGGCACGAATCGTGCGTCCGCTCATGAGCACGTCGTCCACCAGTACAACGACTTTGCCGTCGATATCTTCAGGGATGCTGGTGGGTTCGAGTCCGCGTGCTGGTCTCATCCGGAGATCGTCGCGATACATCGTGATGTCGAGCGAGCCAAAACTGATGGTTTTGCCTTCGACTTCAGACATCTTGGCGGCGATGCGTGCTGCTAGTTCGTCGCCGCGTGTGGGAATACCGATCAGAACGAGGTCATCGGAATTACGGTTCTTTTCGAGGATTTCGTGAGTAATACGTGTCACGGCACGTTTAATATCGGTGGCGTCTAGGACTTGCCGAGCCATATTGGACGCGGATGCGACCATATTGACCCCCTTCTCCGCCTCTCTGGACGGTGCTTAAAGGATGTCTAACTTCATTCACTCTATCACCGCCCTTTGAACGACTTGCATGGCAATGACCGGGGTGATGAGCGCCACTTTTACCCGACCACTCTTTCACTTCCGCCCCACACAGGAGTATGTTTGGGAAGCCTGCCCTAAGTGCAGCGCGATTCAAAGGAAACTCATGCTGCAAACATTCATCATCGGTCTACGCGAAGGTCTCGAGGCCGCTCTCGTCGTCGGCATCCTGATCGCCTATGTGCGCAAGATCGGGCGTGACGATGTTGTCGCACGCATTTGGCTCGGTGTCGGGCTCGCAATTGCGCTCTCCCTTGCCCTTGGCGCGATCTTGACGTTCGGCACCTACGGCCTGACATTTAAGGCCCAAGAGATCATCGGCGGCACCCTCTCGATTCTCGCCGTCGGCCTCGTCACCTGGATGATTTTCTGGATGGCAAAGACTGCTCGTCACCTGAAACGCGAACTTGAAGCCCAAATCGACGCGCACATCAGTGGCGACGGCTGGGGACTCGTGGCAGTCGGTTTTCTCGCGGTCGCGCGAGAAGGCCTCGAAACGGCGCTGTTCCTCTGGAGCGCCGTTCGCTCTAGCGGTACCGCTCCCCTCGCCTGGCTCGGTGCATTGCTGGGACTCCTGACGGCAGCGTTCCTCGGTTACTTGATTTACCGAGGTGCGATCAAGATCAATCTCTCCACCTTCTTTATGTGGACTGGCGCACTGCTCATCGTGGTGGCAGCCGGGATCTTGGCCTACGGCATTCACGATCTGCAAGAAGCTGGCGTCTTGCCTGGCCCGTTTGCACCCGCACCCAGTTGGGCACCTGCTTGGTTGCACGGCTGGTACGGCGAAAACGCCTGGGCCTTCCAGTTCAGTGACCGCGTCAATGCCGCTGGCCTGCCCGCCGCACTCGTCAAAGGCACGATCGGCTTCTCCCCAGACATGACCAAACTCGAACTTCTCGTCTGGGCGCTCTATCTTTCCATCGTTTCCACGTGTTACTGGCGCGTGGTTCGTCAACCCAAAAAACAAGCGACAGAAAGGGTTTCTGCATGAAACTCCGCACTCTCACTGCCGTAGCGGCCGTGTCGACCTTGGCCTTGTCGGGCTGCGTCAAGAACAGCACTGAAGGCGACGCTGTCATCGACGTGACCTCAAGCAAGGACGACTGCACCGTCAGCGCAGCCAGCGCGAAGCGCGGCACCGTCACGTTCAAAGTCACGAACACAGGCGACAAGGTCACTGAGTTTTATCTTCTTGGCGAAGACGGACTACGCATCGCCGGTGAAGTCGAGAACATTGCGCCTGGAACCTCGCGAAACCTCACCCTTCAAGCACAACCCGGTACTTATTTCACCGAATGCAAGCCCGGAATGGTGGGCGAAGGCATCGGAACTGCGAAATTCACGGTCACCGGCGAGAAGTTGGCCGTATCTGCCGACGAGAAAGAAGCCACCGACGCTGCCGTCGAGTCGTACACCGCCTACACAAAAGATCAGGCAGGCGCACTCGTCACTGCAACTGAAGAGTTCGTAGCGGCCTACATCGCCGACGACGACAAAGAAGCGCGCCGCTTGTTCCCCTTGGCGCGCCGCTCCTACGAACGCATTGAACCGACTGCTGGATTGTTTGGTGACCTCGACCCGAAGATCGACTACCGCAAGCCCGGTGCCGAAGCTGAGGGTCTGCCATTCACTGGATTCCACCGCATCGAGATGGACTTGTGGCTCGACGAAGCACGCAAGAACTACCCCGGTGAAAAGATCGAAGCCCTTGACGCTGCCGGACGCAAGAAGGTTGGCGAGCAACTCGTGGCCGATGTCCAAGCGCTCTACGACCGCGTTCACGCCAAGGACTTCGTGATGACTCTCGACGACATCACCAACGGCGCCATCGGCCTGCTCGACGAAGTAGCCGCGCCCGACGGCAAACTCCCAGGCGAAGAAGACGAGTTCAGCCACACCGACCTTTACGACTTCTACGCCAATGTGGAAGGCGCGAACGTCGCCTACCAGTCTGTTCGCGAGATCGCACTGGCAAAGGGCAAGAAGGGCGAAGAACTTGCCGCTCGCCTCGACAAGCAGTTCAAGGCCATGTTTAAACTGCTCGAAACGTACGGCAACTTTGATGCTGGCTTCCTCTCGTACGACACTGTCAGCCAAGCGAAGCGCAATGAAGTCGGT
>SSHC01000089.1 GCA_008017265.1 Aeromicrobium sp. | reverse complement strand
GACAATCGTTCACCCTTCTGTGCGTCGAAATCAGGCGATTCCGGCGTCGGACAGCTGCGTTGTGCACATGGTGCGCACGGCGCCAACCGAGGTTTATTTGACCGTATTGGTTGACTGAAATGAGTGCGTTCAGAACTTTGCTAAAAACTTCACAAAGGTGAGCGCGCTCCGTTGGGACGGAGCAAATTCATTACTCAGCAATCGTATCAGTGTCTGTTTTCCCAGTTTCAGGGAGGTCATAAGTCAGAATGCGTTCACGCGTATGCTCGATCGTTTGCGCGACGATCCACCCGATTGATCCCACAATGAGCGCTACTGCGATGGCACCAAAGTCGAGATACTCGCGCACATCCGCCTGGCTAGTCATCACGATAAGTAGCGCCGCCAGCGCTGCTGCCTTTGTGAAGTAGAAGAGCAAAGCGAAGGCTTGACTCATTGCGGGGCTCATCGATGCGATGGGCCCAATGATCACTTTCGTGGAGCCGAAAAACAACACGACGACGACGATCCCAAATAGCGCACCGAACAAGCCGACAGAGCCTCGCAGTAGCCAAGCCGTGACGAGGATCGCGAGCCACAGCGCGACCTGGCCATAGGTTGTTGCCTTGAACCTCATGAGGCCCACAGCTTGGCTTCAATGATCGGCAAGAGGAAGATCGCACTGGCGACAAGCACAGCGAGGAACGCGATGGCCACGAAAAGCTGCCAACCGCTAAACAGTCCGATTGCTACCACGCCAAAAGCCACCAACGCAGAACCCGAATACATGAGCAGCACAGCTCGCCGGTGAGAGTGACCGATTTCAAGAAGCCGATGGTGCAAGTGCATTTTGTCTGGGCTAAACGGTGAAGTACCGGCACGGGTGCGTCGCAGTACCGCGAGCGTCATATCCAGAAACGGCACAAGCAGGACAGCGAAGGGCAGAATCAACGGCAATAACGCCGGCAGCCAGGTTGAGGCCGCTCCCCCAACGCCCTGTTCAAGATTCGTTGCCGGAAACTGCCCCGTCAGGCTAACCGTGGAACAAGCAAGCACAAATCCAATCAGCATCGAACCCGAATCGCCGATAAACATGCGAGCGGGAAAGAAATTGTGGGGCAGGTTCCCTAAGCATGCGCCCGCCAGAGAAGCCGTCAAGACCGCTGCAGCAACAGCACGCGTCTGGCCGTTCTCAACCGCAAGTACGAACGCATAAACAAAGAACGCAATAGAGCCGATCGCCACCATCCCTGAGGCCAAACCGTCAAGCCCGTCCACGAAATTCACGGCGTTGGCAGTAGCAACGATCAGGAACACTGTGAGGATCATGCCTTGTGCTTGATCGAGTGCAAAATAGTTGCCCGGCAACGGCAGATAGACAAAATGCAGCCCCATCATCACCGCGATAACCCCGGCCAGGACTTGCCCCGCGAACTTGCTCAAGGCATCGAGTTCGAAAAGATCATCGATCACGCCAACAAGACAAATGACCGTCCCGCCCACAAGTACCGCCCGGACATCAGCGTAGAGACTGTCATTTCCGCCCGATAGGAACGGCATGCTCGTCGCAGCGATGTAAGCCGCAAGCAAACCACCAAGCATGGCCGGACCGCCGAAGTAGGGTGTCGGAATCGCGTGAACGTCACGCTCGCGCACTCGCGCGACAGCGCCGAAACGCTGTGCACTTTGCCGAGCGATGGAAGACAACAAGTACGTCACGCCAAGCGCGATACCGAAAATGACAAGATACTCGCGCATCAGGCAGGTGCCATCTCAATGGTGTTGTTAAACCGATGCAAATCATCCAGTGAAACCGAACCCAAACGGACTACCGTAGGCGTGCTACCCGTGATGTCGAGAATCGTGGATGCGACGGTCGAACCCGCTTCTCCCCCGTCAAGGAAGACCGAAACACTCTGGCCCAGCATCGTTTCGGCCTCGTCAATCGAGTTCGCCGCGGGCGACCCGGTGGTGTTCGCGCTCGACACGGCAAGCGGTCCGGTTGCTTTGAGGACTTCGCGAGTTTTCTCGTGGTCCGGAACTCGTACTGCGACAGTCCCTCGCGTCTCCCCCAGATCCCACGTCAACGACGGCTGAGAACGACAAATGAGCGTCAAGGCCCCCGGCCACAATTCCGAAATCATATTTCGTGCCCAGTTGGGAACGTCAATCGTGAGCGCATCGATCACAGCAGCGTCATAAATAAGCACTGGGGGTGGCATCGCACGCGTGCGGCCTTTGGCGGCGAGCAATCGCTCAACAGCGGCGGCATTGAACGCGTCAGCGGCGACTCCGTAGACGGTGTCGGTCGGCACGACGACGAGTTCGCCAGCGCGAATCGCCGAAACGGCTGCTTCCTTCGAGTCCTCGAAGTTGGTTTCTAAGTCGTACCTCACAGTGTGCATCCTAGGAGATAAATGAACTCAAGCTGTTCACCTTGACGGCTCACAGTCAAAGTCATGGCCGTTCAGCCGTTACGAATCGGGGCTTGCCAGCGAGGTCGCGATGGTCGCGAACAGCCGACCACCTGTCAAGAAACACTTCCGGGGCGCTCTCGCCTTGGACATCAGCGTGTTCGACGCCAACAACTCCGCCGGGCTTCAACAAACGCCAAGCAACCTGTTCCACGACGCGCATCGCGTCGAGACCGTCGTCTCCCGACCACAGTGCCAACGCTGGATCGTGATCGCGGGCTTCTTGCGAGACTGACTCCCACGCTTCAAGCGGAATATAGGGCGGGTTAGCCACCACGATGTCGACGAGTCCGTCCAAGTCAGTAAATGCCTCGGCCATATCGCCGAGGCGCAGGTCAACTCCGGTGCCGTCTAGATTGTTCTGCGCCCAAGCGAAAGCGCGCTCATCGAGTTCTACTGCGTGCACGCGCGATTGGGGCGCTTCGTGAACGATCGACAAACTAATCGCTCCCGATCCAGCACACAACTCAACAACGGCTGGGGATTCACGACGAAGTGCCTCGTTGATTGCCCAACCTGCCAACACCTCAGTCTCTGGTCGAGGAACGAAAACTCCCGGACCAACCTCAAGATCGACATACCGGAAAGCGGCACGACCAGTGATGTGCTGCAAGGGAACCCGGCGGGCTCGCGCCGCAATCATGTCGCGATAGGTCGTGCGTTGCGCGTCGCTGATGTGGCCCGCGAACAAGAGGGTCGCGCGTGGCATCCCTATGACGTGCGAGAGCAACAACTCAGCGTCGACACGCGGCGAGTCAACTCCAGCCGCGGCAAGAGTGTCGGTTGCTCCCTCGAGTAGTCGGCGTACGCTCACGACTTGGACTCCACCGCGGCGAGGCGCTCGGCGATGTCGGCTTGAACGAGTGAATCAATGACGTCGTCAAGGGCGCCATCCATTACCTGATCGAGGTTGTATGCCTTGAAACCTGTGCGGTGGTCGACGATCCGGTTTTCGGGGAAGTTGTAGGTGCGAACGCGTTCAGAACGATCGACGGTGCGCACCTGAGCGCGCCGTGCATCGGCAGCATCGGCATCGGCTTCGGCACGCGCCCGATCAAGCAAGCGCGAACGCAAGATGCGCATCGCCTGATCTTTGTTTTGCAATTGGCTCTTTTCGTTCTGGCAACTCACCACAATGCCGGTAGGGACGTGGGTGATCCGAACGGCAGAGTCGGTCGTGTTGACACTCTGGCCGCCAGGCCCACTGGAACGAAAGACGTCGATGCGCAAGTCTGTGTCGTTAATACTGACGTCGATATCTTCCGCCTCAGGTAGAACCAAGACGCCGGCGGCTGATGTGTGGATGCGGCCTTGCGATTCGGTCACGGGTACACGTTGAACTCGATGCACGCCACCCTCGAACTTCAACTTCGCGAACGGCGCTTCGCCAGGCTCAGGTGTGCCCTTTGCCTTCACCGCCATAGTGATTGATTTGAAACCGCCGAGCGCGGTGTCGGTTGAATCCAGAACTTCGATCTTCCAGCCCTGCGCTTCTGCAAAACGCTGATACATCCGGAATAGGTCAGCTGCGAATAGCGCTGATTCGTCGCCGCCTTCACCGCCCTTGATCTCTACGATGATGTCTTTTCCGTCGGCAGGATCGCGAGGAACGAGCAGTTGGCGCAGTTTCTCACTGAGTTGGTCAATCGCGACCTCAAGTTCGGCAGCCTCATCAGCCATGTCCAGTTCGAGTGCCGCTTCGCGATCATCGGTAGCTTGTTGCCAATCGCGGTAGGTGCGCACGATCGCGCTGAGTTCGGCATGGCGTTGCCCCAAGGTTCGCGCAAGACGCTGATCGGCGTGGATCGTCGGATCGGCAAGGCGAGTTTCGAGTTCAGCATGCTCAGCGAGCAAAGACTGGACGGCGTCAAACATGGGGTACTCCTGCGTTAGGTCACGAGAGAAATGACAACGCCGGCCCCTCCCACACGGGAGAGAGCCGGCGTGGAAGTCAAGCTACTTCTTGCCGTAGCGCTTTTCAAAGCGAGCAACGCGTCCACCGGTGTCAAGGATCTTCTGCTTACCGGTGTAGAACGGGTGGCACTGCGAGCAGACATCGGCGCGGATGACGCCGTCAGCAGCGGTGCTGCGAGTCGTGAATGTGCTGCCACACGTGCACGTGACGGTGGTCTCGACATAAGTCGGGTGAATATCGGCCTTCATGATTTCCTCTCTCGGGCACTGGGTCAGAGCGCGGCGCGCTCTGTGAACCAGAACCAATCAATTATTGTGCCACCGATGCCCTCATCGGCGCCAATTCGGGTCAGGTTTCGAGCAACTTCTCGATCGTTGGTGCGATTTCGGCAGGTGCGACCGTTGGCGCGAACCGTTCCACAGGTTGCCCGTCGGCTCCGATCAGGAACTTGGTGAAGTTCCATTTGATCGTGCCGCCAAACAGCCCCTTTTGCTCGGATTTCAGCCACTTCCACAGCGGATGAGTGCCTTTGCCGTTCACGTCGATTTTGGCAAACATCGGGAACGTGACACCGAAACTCGACTCACAGAACTGTGCGATCTCGCCGTTCTCACCTGGTTCTTGATGACCGAACTGATCACACGGAAAACCAAGCACGGTGAAGCCACGATCGCCGTAGGTCTCTTGCAGTTCCTGCAAGCCCGCGTATTGCGGTGTGAAACCACATTGCGACGCGGTGTTCACGACGAGCACGATTTTGCCTTGGTAGGTCGAGAGATCTACTTCGGTTCCGTCGATGCCATCGGCAGTGAAGTCGCTAAAGCTTAGAACGTCAGTCATCGCTGCCGGAACCTGGCATCGTCTTGTTGATTTGCATCAAGAACTCGATATTGCTCGACGTCTTCTTGAGCTTTTCCAGAACAAGTTCAAGACCTTGTTGTCCTTCGAGGCCAGAAAGCACCCGACGCAACTTCCATACGACGGCAAGTTCGTCCTTGGCCAAGAGCAACTCTTCACGACGCGTGCTCGATGCGTCCACATCGATGGCCGGGAAAATGCGCTTGTCTGCGAATTCGCGACGCAAACGCAATTCCCAGTTGCCCGTGCCCTTGAACTCTTCGAAGATCACTTCGTCCATGCGCGATCCGGTTTCGATAAGCGCCGTTGCCAAGATCGTGAGCGAGCCACCGTTCTCGATATTGCGAGCAGCGCCGAAGAACTTTTTGGGCGGATAGAGCGCCGACGAATCGACACCACCGGACATGATGCGCCCAGAAGCTGGGGCAGCGAGGTTGTAGGCGCGGCCAAGTCGAGTGATGCCGTCGAGCAGGACAACAACGTCCATGCCCAGTTCGACGAGACGCTTTGCCCGTTCGATTGCCAGTTCGGCGACCGTGGTGTGGTCACTTGCTGGGCGGTCGAACGTGGAGGCAATTACTTCACCCTTCACCGTGCGCTGGAAGTCGGTAACTTCTTCAGGACGTTCGTCCACGAGGACGATCATCAAATGGCATTCAGGGTTGTTCTCAGTGATTGCGTTGGCGACCTGCTGCATGATCATCGTCTTGCCGGCCTTTGGCGGCGAAACAATGAGACCACGCTGGCCCTTACCAATCGGCGAAACCAAATCGATCACACGACCGGTCAACCCGCCCGCCTGACTTTCGAGACGCAGACGCTCCGATGGGTACAGCGGGGTCAACTTGGCGAATTCTGCCCGACGCTTCGCTTCTTCAATCTCCATGCCATTGACCGAGTCGATCTTGACCATGGGGTTGAACTTCTCTTTGCGCTCGCCTTCACGAGGCTGGCGCACTTGACCGACGATCGCGTCGCCTCGGCGCAAGCCGAGTCGGCGCACCATTGAGAGTGAGACGTAGACGTCGTTTTCGCTCGGCAGGTAGCCGGTGGTACGAACGAACGCGTAGTTGTCTAGTACATCGAGGATGCCGGCAGCTGGAACGAGTACGTCATCTTCGCTGATAATTGGTTCAGCGTCCATGCCTCGATTCTGGCCGCGATTACGGCCGCGGCGATTGCGGCGACGCGAGTTGTTGTCGTCGTCGTCTCCGCCTTGGTTGCCCTGTTGTCCGCCACGGTTTTGGTTTTGATTGCCCTGACCCTGGTTACGGTTGCCCTGATTACCTTGGCCCTGGTTACGGTTGCCCTGATTAGCTTGACCTTGGTTGCGGTTGCCCTGATTCTGGCGCTGGCCGCCCTGGCGCTGGTCGCCTTTGCCCTCATCTTTGGCGCCTTCACCCTTGGCGCCTTCACCCTTGGCGTCAGTGGCAGTCGAATCCTCGGCTTTGCCGCCATCGTTTTGGGGGGCGCCGTTCTCGCTTGAAGGGTCGGCCTTGGGTGCGTCGTTCTTGGCGTCCTTCGTAGCCGAATCCGCCTTAGTCGCACGTTCTTTAGGAGCCTCTGCTTTGGGAGCCTCAGCAGGCGGAGTTTCGCCGCGCGCAGTCTTGATCGCTTCAATGAGTTGGTTCTTGCGCATCTTTTCGGTGCCTGTGATGCCCAAACCGGAAGCTATTTCTTGAAGCTCTGCGATAACTTTTCCGCCGAGAGCACCGCCCGTGCGACGAGGGGCCTTTGCTGCGGGTGCGTCGACGTTGGCTTCAACCGTGGTTGTTTCTGTCACGAATTGTCCTTTTCGGATGGCCACAGCCCTGTACATTCCATCGAACGATGGTTTTCAAGAACACATACAGAGGCGTCCGCATCTGGCGAAACTGTGTGTGGCGTGATGCCGGGGAGAGAATCTCAACTCCGACTCACTTAGCATACCACGCTCGGGTCTAGAAAACGCGTGCGCCACGACTTTCTATCGACAATTCATGCGCGGCCCAGCCCTCGGGCACCCATGCCGTTAGACCATGACCAAAGGCCAAGACCGTTGGGCCTGCGCCGGAGATAACGGCGGGGATACCTTCGACTCGCATTTGCTGCATCAACTTGTATGAATCGGGCATTGCCGTTGAACGGTACGACTGATGAAGTCGATCTTCCGTGGCGAAAATGAGTCGTTCTGGCGACTGCACCAAAGCCGCGACCATGAGCGCCGCTCGGCCAACATTCGCAGCGGCGTCACCGAACGGAACCACCTCGGGCAAAAGACCTCGAGCAGTTTTCGTTGAGACTTCCGATGGCGGCACGAATACGGTGACATCGTGGCTAATCTCCAGGCGCTCCACTTCCGCGGCCGCTCCTGAAATCCAAGCGATCGTGAAGCCCCCGTGCAAAGCAGGTGCCACGTTGTCGGGGTGACCCTCCAGATCCGTGGCAAGCTGGTAAACCGAGCCCGCATCGAGACGTTCTTCGCCGCCCACAACTAGCGCACGTGCTGCGATGATGCCGGCCGCGATCGCCGCCGAGGAAGATCCCAAACCGCGACCGTGCGGGATTCGATTCTTGCACTCCAGACGCACGCCAGGCGGTGTCTCGCCGAGCAAATCGAATGCAGAAACCATCGCTTGGTAAACGAGATGATCTTCGCCGGTTGGAACAGTGTCGGCGCCTTCGCCTTCGACGACGATCTCGATCCCTGAATCGATGACGCTCGCGGTGACTTCGTCAAAAAGCGTCAACGCCAAACCCAAGGCATCAAACCCCGGCCCCAAGTTTGCGCTTGTGGCCGGTACCCGGACCCGAACCTCACCGTCGACGAAACTCATTCGAGACCGGCGACCTTCGCTGCTTGAGCAACGTCGAAGTCGATCACGATCGGCGCCGTCTGTTCACGATGCGCCAATGGCGTGTCGATGTCTTTGAGTCCATGCCCGGTCACGGTGACAGAAATCGTTTGCCCCGGTTCGACTTCGCCCGCCTCAACCGCGGCAAGCAAACCAGCCACGCTCGCTGCTGAGCCAGGCTCTACGAAGATGCCCTCGTGCGCGCCGAGCGCACGTTGGGCCGCCAAAATCTGCTCATCCGACACCGCCGAGATTCGTCCGCCGGACTCATCGCGGGCTTCTTCCGCGAGCGTCCACGACGCAGGATTGCCGATGCGAATAGCCGTAGCGACCGTTTCTGGTTCAGTAATGACGCGACCCTCAACGATCGGGGCGGCGCCGGCGGCTTGAAAGCCCCACATTTTCGGCAGGCTCGTGGAGATGCCGGCCTGATGGTATTCCTTAAAGCCCTTCCAGTAGGCCGTAATATTCCCCGCGTTGCCGACCGGCAGAACGTGAATGTCGGGCGCCTTACCGAGTACATCGATGATCTCAAAAGAAGCCGTTTTTTGGCCTTCAATTCGCAACGGATTCACCGAGTTCACGAGCGCTACAGGGTATTCCTTAGCCAACGCACGAGACAATTCAAGGCACTCATCGAAGCCGCCACGCACCTCAATGATCTGAGCGCCGTGCATGATCGCCTGGGCCATTTTTCCGGCCGAGATTTTGCCATGCGGAACGAGCACGATCGGAACGATCTCGGCGCGAGCGGCATAGGCCGTCATCGAAGCCGATGTATTTCCGGTGGATGCGCACACGACAGCCTTCGCCCCATCGGCAACGGCACCCGAGATCGCTACCGTCATTCCCCGGTCTTTAAACGAACCTGTGGGATTAGTGCCTTCGACCTTGACATAGACGTCAGACTTCGTCAGGCCAGACAACCATCGCGAATGAACGAGCGGAGTGCCACCTTCGCCGAGCGTGATCGCTTCAGCATCCCGATCGAGAGCTAAATGATCACGGTATTCGTTGATCACTCCTCGCCATGGACGCGCCATCACACAACTCCTTCTACTCGCATGACCGAAGAAACGCCTCGGACCATGTCTTGGCTTCGCAAATCTGCCACCGTGGCGGCAAGTTCGGCCTCGCTGGCTTCGTGGGTAACGACAACGAGTTGCGCATCAGACCCACGGCCTTCTTGACGCACGGTCTTAATCGATACGTTGTGGTTGGCGAACGCTTGAGCAACCGCCGACAGCACGCCGGGACGATCGTCCACGTCAAGCGATACGTAGTAGCGAGTCCTTGCTTGATCGATCGAGATCGGCGTCAGGTCGGCGTGCGACGTTTCTTTGGGCCCGAATACGCAGTTGCGGCGATGTCGAGCCACCGTGACCAAGTCGCCCAAGACAGCACTCGCGGTCGGTGCTCCCCCGGCGCCCGGACCATAGAACATGAGTTCACCGGCTGCTTCGCATTCGACGAAAACTGCATTGAATGCTCCGCGAACGCTGGCCAACGGATGTGAATTGGGGATCATCACCGGGTGTACGCGCGCCGAGACCGTTCCGCGTTCTGGATCCGATTCGCAAATGGCCAGAAGTTTGACGACGCAATCCATCGCCTTGGCTGAACGAACATCCGTAGCGGTGACGTTGGTGATGCCTTCGCAATGGACATCGCTGAGCGTCATGCGCGTATGGAATGCCAACCCAGACAGGATCGCGGCTTTCGCCGCCGCATCGAATCCTTCGACGTCGGCGGTCGGATCTGCTTCGGCATAGCCGAGGCGCTGCGCGGCTTCAAGCGCGTCATCAAAACTCGCACCGGTGGTCGTCATCGCATCGAGGATGTAGTTGGTGGTGCCGTTCACGATCCCCAACACGCGGGTCACACGGTCTCCTGCCAACGATTCGCGCAATGGACGGATGATGGGGATCGCGCCTGCGACTGCAGCTTCGTAATACAAGTCGCGTTCAGCGGCCTCCGCTGCGGCGTAAAGTTCTGCGCCGTGCTCAGCAAGGAGTGCTTTGTTTGCTGTGACGACGGATGCGCCGGCGCCAAAAGCGGCGAGCATGAGTTCTCGGGCCGGCTCGATTCCGCCAATAAGCTCAATGACGACGTCGACGTCCTCGCGCGTGACGAGTGCGTGCGCGTCTGTCGTGAAAAGCGCCGGGTCCAAGTCGATTTCACGTGCGCGTTCTAGGCGCCTGACGCCGATCCCCACGAGTTCGACTTTGGCACCAACACGACGGCCCAACTCTTCGCTATCTGTTGTGAGAACTCGGGCGACTTCGGTGCCCACGACACCGCATCCGAGGAGCGCTACTCGGATCGGTCGTTCTTGGTTGAGGTCATTGGGAGCCACAGAGTTCACCGTCCAAGGGTATCGGCGCAGCCGTCGCACCTGCACAAGGCTCTGCGACGTGCGTGAGTTTGAGCGTGCCGAGAGCGCGCATCAGTAGACGTCAAGGCGCAAAAGGTCGGCTTCAGTTTCGCGCCGCACGATGACACGCGCTTCCCCGTCTCGAACAGCAACAATTGCGGGTCGCGGTACATGGTTGTAGTTGCTCGACAGCGAACGGCAATACGCCCCGGTTCCGGGCACGGCGAGCAAATCGCCTGGCCCCACATCGGCACCCAAGTATTCGTCTTTGACGACAATGTCTCCCGATTCGCAGTGTTTACCGACGACGCGGCTCAACACGGCTGGTCCTTCAGATTCGCGTGATGCCAAGGTGCAGGAGTAGTCCGCGCCATAGAGCGCAGGGCGCACGTTGTCACTCATGCCACCGTCGACCGACACATATCGCCGGGCAGCCCCGGCGTCGAGTGCCACCGTCTTAGTCGTTCCCACCTCATAGAGCGTGAAAGTGGATGGTCCGACGATGGCGCGACCCGGCTCAATCGACAAGTTTGGTACATCGATGCCGAGCGCCGCGCATTCGGCATCAATCAGCGCCCGCATGGTTGCGCCCAACGTTTCAGGGGTCGCCGGGTCGTCTTGAGTGGTGTACGCGATTCCGAATCCGCCACCGAGGTCAAGCTCTGGCGCCGAGAAGCCCAACTCGCTCGCGATCTGTGCATGCAAACGCAGGACGCGCCGCGCTGCGACTTCGAAACCGTCGATCACGAAGATTTGCGATCCGATGTGCGAATGCAATCCGTTGAACTCGATGCGGTCCGCTGCGATGACGCGTCGAGCTGCTTCGAGCGCGTCTCCGCCTTGAATTGAGAAGCCGAACTTCTGGTCTTCGTGCGAAGTGGAAATGTACTCGTGCGTGTGCGCTTCGACGCCGGCCGTGACACGAACCAATACCGGAACCGTGGTGGCGAGCTCTTCGGCTATTGCAATGATGCGGTCGATTTCATCGAACGAATCGACCACGATCCGGCCAACACCAACCTCAATGGCTCGGCGCAGTTCGGCCTCTGACTTGTTGTTGCCGTGGAACCCGATGCGTTCAGGTGGGAAATCTGCAGCCACGGCGACAGCCAACTCGCCGCCGGTACATACGTCGAGGCTCAGTCCTTCTTCAGCGATCCAACGCGCCACCGCTACACACAAGAACGACTTTCCTGCGTAGAACACTTCGGCTCCGGCGAACCCTTCTTTGAAGGCGCGCGCACGATTTCGGAAGTCGGCTTCGTCCATCACATACAAGGGCGTCCCGAACTCTTCGGCAAGTTCTACCGCACTGACGCCAGCAACCTGGAGTCGGCCCGCCACTTTCGAGGTGTTTTCCGACCACAGTTGCGGCACGAGCGCGTTGACGTCGTCTGGCCGCTGCAGCCAGGCCGGCCCGCGATCTCCTGCTTGCCCGTGCAGGGCTCCTGCTTCGTGACTTCTCATCACATACGCTCCGGTGCGGTTACGCCCAACATTGCGAGGCCGTTCGCGAATACTTGGAGGGTCGCGGCGACAAGCACGAGTCGAGCTGAGTGGATATCAGTCGCCTCTTCGTCTCCTTGCGGGAGAACACGACACGCATCATAGAACTTGTGGAACGCCGAAGCCGTGTCTTCGAGGTAACGCGCGATGCGGTGAGGTTCGTAAAGTTCGGCCGCTTGCGCAACCACCTGCGGAAATTCCGCCAGCGAACGTAGCAGGTCGCCTTCACGGTCGTGAGACAGCAGGCCGGGTTCGAAGGATTCGGCATCAACGTGAATCCCAAACTCAGCCGCATTACGCAGAATCGACGAAAGACGCGCGTGCGCGTACTGCACGTAATAGACGGGGTTATCACTGGATTGGCGAGTCATTTCGGCAACGTCGAGAGTGAGCGGAGAATCGGCGGGGTAGCGAATCAACGTATACCGCAGCGCATCCACACCAATGAGTTCGACAAGTTCCGCGAGCGTCACGATCGTGCCGGCGCGTTTGCTGAGTTTGAGTTCTTGGCCGTCTGAGTAGATCTTGACGAGCTGGCCAATCAGGACGAGCAGTTCCTCACCAGGAGTGTCGCCGACGCATGCGGCCATCGCCGAGAGCCGACCAACATAGCCGTGGTGGTCTGCACCCAGCAAGTAGATGCACCGATCAAATCCACGTCCGCGTTTGTTGACGTAGTAGGCAGTATCGGAGGCGAAGTACGTGAGCGATCCATCGGATTTCACCAGTACGCGATCTTTGTCGTCAGCGAAGTCAGTAGTACGCATCCAGATCGCACCGTCTTCGGTGTAACTGCGCCCCTGATCTTCAAGCATCTTGAGGCTGACGTCGACGGCGTCCATTTCGTGGAGCGAACGTTCGGAGAACCAAACGTCAAATTCGGTTCGAAAGTTAGCGAGTTGGTCTTGGTGTTCGCGCAATTGCAATGCGTAGCCCGCTTCTCGGAACGCCACGAGTTGTTCGGACTCGGGCAGTTCGCGAATCGTGGGGTGAGCCGCCACGATCTGTTCGGCAAGATCGCTGACGTATCCGCCGAGATAGCCATCTTCCGGCGGTTCTTGACCATTGGCGCGCGCCATCAGCGAAGCACCGAACTTGTCCATTTGGATGCCGCGATCGTTGATGTAGAACTCGTTGGCAACGTCATTGCCGGCCGCGCGGAGCACACGTCCAAGCGCATCGCCCACGGCAGCCCATCGCGTGTGTCCGAGGTGAAGCGGACCTGTCGGGTTGGCCGAAATGAACTCAAGATTGATTCGGGTGCCGCGCGGTTCGCTATGACCGTAGGCCTCGCCCGCTTCCAGCACGAGTCGTGCGATCTCACCTTGCGCACCAGCAGAGACCTTGATGTTGAGGAACCCAGGGCCAGCGATATCGACGCCACTGATCCCTGCATGCCCTTGTAGTTCGGCCGCTAACACCGCAGCGAACTCACGAGGATTCATCGACGCTTTCTTGCCCAATTGAAGCGCGATGTTGGTGGCGTAGTCACCATGGTCGCGATTCTTGGGGCGTTCGACATGAACCGTGGTCGGCGCACCGTCAGGTAACGACACTGAGCCCTTGTCCACAAGGGCGTTCAGCGCGGCGGCGATCACTTCAGAAAGTTGCTCGGGAGTCACCGGCTAAGCCTATCTGCGACTGTTGAAGAGCCTTTGGACGGTTGTCACTAAGTGGTCTGGGTCGAACGGTTTGATGATGTATTCGTCGGCGCCTGCCACCTTGGCGCGGTTTAGGTCAATTTGTTGACCTTGCGTGCTCACCATGACGATGGGGATCTGGTCAAGACGTTCGTCGGCACGCATGGCTGTGATCGCACTGATGCCGTCCAATCTCGGCATAACCATGTCAATCGTGATCAGGTCCGGCAACGGGTCGAGCGTTTCGAGTTGAGTCAGACAGTCTTGACCGTCTTCGGCTTCGATCACGTCGATGCCGGCCAGTTCGAGATTCATCCGAATGAGGAACCGAATCGAGGGCGTATCGTCAACTACGAGGACTGTGGGCACACGTCAAGAGTAGTTGCGCTAGTCTCTTATTCGCGTGCAACGCGCAAAACGGGCCCCCGTAGCTCAGGGGATAGAGCACCGCCCTCCGGAGGCGGGAGCGCAGGTTCGAATCCTGCCGGGGGCACCGTGGAAAATCACCGAGAGCAACGGCGTCTCTCAATTGGGTAAACCCAGTTCCCTCACACCACAAAGACGACTACCGTTGGTCATATGAATCCCGATGTGAGTACGTCCTGGCAACACCAGCCGTGGGTTGATTTCATGCTCAACGACTGCGAAACCTGGGCGATCGTCGGCCTGTCGGGAAACCCACATCGCACTGCATACGAAATTGCCGAACTGTTACAACGCAGGGGCAAGAAGATCGTGCCGATCCACCCAGATGCGCCAACGGTGTTGGGTGAGCAAGGCTACGCAGCGTTGGCCGAAGTTCCCTTCGCGATTGACGTTGTCGATGTTTTTCGCCGTAGCGAATCGGCCGGGCAATTCGCAGACGAAGCGCTATCGGTGGGCGCACGGGGCGTGTGGTTTCAACTTGGGGTGATCGATAGCGAAGCGTTCACACGCGTGACGAACGCTGGCACACCCATGGTGATGGACACATGCCCCGCAATCGAATGGCGCAGGACACCCTGACTGCGGCTGCCATACCAACTAGCCCAGCTGATCTTCCACGCGTTTGACTGCCGTGCGCGCTGTCTTCTCAAAGAGCTCGTCTTCGAGTTTGTCTTCCATGCTGATTGAGGACAAGGTAATGACATTCTTGCCAACCCTGATCATGACGATCGGCATTTCTAGCGTGACCAGTTGGGAACCCGTAACGATGTTCAGCGCGACGGTTTCGTCGCCAAGTTGAGGGAAGTCGAGTTCGCCCACTTTGTAGGTAATTTGTCCGCCGTGATCGTCGGTTTCCTCAAAAGTGCCGCACTTCTTGAACGCGTTTTCAAAATCGCTCACGCTGTCTTCAGCGGCTGAGCCCTTGAACGAAGAAATTGTTTGGGTAATAAACGGCCCGAGCTCAGCGCCGGCCAAGACCACCTGCCCTCGACCAACCGCTTTCTTGGAACTGCGTTCATTGATGGCGTCGAGGAGCGTTTCACATTCTTCGTTTTTGCCACCATGTTCGTCGCCACCGTGCTCATCGGCAGCGTCCTCATCGGCATCCTCTTTGGGCGCGTCGTCAAGTTCAACAGCTTCCGCTGTCCAGCCCGTTGGCATCTGATCTGCCGTCAAAAGCGCCTTCTGAATTTGTGCATCCGTGAGCGGACTGCCGCCCCCTGAACAGCCCGAGAGCACTAATGCAGAGACGGAAAGAAGAGTCACCAAGCATGAACGCATGGGCACGAGCATAGGACATGGTGTTCGTTTTCAGCGGAGTCTCGAACGAGCTTTTCTCCCCACTCGAAAAGAGTGTGCAATCACACCCACTAGCGCTTGTGAAAAACGGCACGAGGAAACGTGTCGCCTTTCACTACACCCAGCACGCCATCGGACCCATCGCAGGCTAATCTAAACCTAAGCACTTGCGTGCCCAAACCAACCGGATCCAGCACATTGGAAGAGGCGATTCTGCCCGTGGCCGAGTCTTCCCCCAGCACGTCCTCCAGCGACGTCACAAGCCCAGACTTCGGAGCCAACGAATGGCTCGTAGAAGACAAGTACGAACAATTCCTCGCAGACCCGACCTCGGTTGATGCTGCTTGGGTCGAGTTCTTCCGCGCTGGCGGATACTCGAACGGCAGCTCTGGTGTGCCGAGTCCGGCCGTGAGCACGCCTGCTCCCCCGGCCCCACCAGCTGCTACCCCTGCCGCAGCGGCCCCCGCGCCGGCGGCGTCTGCACCTGCCGCCCCTGCAGCTGCTGCTCCCGCGAAGGTAACGCCTCCCCCGCCTCCTGTGAGCGACGATGTGGAACGCGTCCCGCTCCGTGGCGCCGCAGTTCGCACCGCAACGAACATGGACGAGAGTTTGACGGTCCCAACCGCAACAAGCGTCCGCACTGTTCCGGTGAAATTGATCTTCGATCAACGAGTTGTCATCAACAACCACCTTGCCCGTGAACGTGGCGGCAAAGTCTCGTTCACGCACATCATCGGTTACGCCATCGTGCAAGCGATCAAGTCGATGCCCGAAATGAATACGGGCTTCTTCTACGACGAAAAAGGCAAGCCTGTTCAGCTCAAGCCTAAACACATCAACTTTGGCCTCGCCATCGATTTGCAAAAGCCCAACGGCACGCGTCAACTGCTCGTGCCAAACATCAAGGGTGCCGAGTCTCTCGACTTCGCTGGTTTCTGGCGCGAATACGAAACCATGGTGCGCAAGGCACGCGACGGCAAGCTTGAAGTTTCCGACTTCCAGGGCACGACCGTCAGCCTGACCAACCCCGGCGGCATCGGCACGAATCACTCGGTTCCGCGCCTGATGGCAGGCCAAGGAGTCATCGTCGGTGTCGGCTCGATGGAGTACCCGCCCGAGTATCACGGCGCTTCTGAACAGACGATCACCCGCTTGGCCGTCTCCAAGATGATGACGTTGACCTCCACCTATGACCACCGCGTCATTCAAGGTGCACAGTCGGGCGAATTCCTCAAGCGCGTGCATGCACTGCTCTTGGGCGAAGACGGCTTCTACGACGAGATCTTCAAGTCGCTGCGTTTGCCGCACGAACCGATCCGCTGGGCGCAAGACATTTCCGTCGATCACGACGACGACGTCACCCGTCAAGCGCGCGTCATCGAACTCATCCACGCGTACCGCACGCGAGGACACTTGATCGCAGACACGAATCCGATTGAGTTCGGACTTCGTTCTCACCCCGATCTTGATATCGCCTCGCACGGCTTGACTTTGTGGGATCTCGATCGCACGTTCGCCGTTGGTTCGTTCGGCCCAACCACCGGCAAAGCACGAATGAAGTTGCGTGAACTCCTCGGCATCCTGCGCGATTCGTACATCCGCAAGCTCGCCTTGGAATACATGCACATTCAAGATCCCGCCGAACGCAGGTGGTTCCAAGAACGCATCGAAAAGCCACACACTAAAGAAGACAGCCGTGAGCAATTGCGCATCCTGCAAAAGCTCAACCAGGCCGAAGCTTTCGAGACGTTCCTGCAGACCAAGTACGTCGGCCAAAAGCGATTCAGTCTCGAAGGTGGCGAGACCACGATTCCACTGCTCGATGAAATCTGTGGCGCTGCTGCTGCAGACGGACTCGACGAAGTCGCCATCGGCATGGCTCACCGTGGTCGCCTCAACGTCTTGGTCAATATCGCCGGCAAAGACCCGAGCCTCGTGTTCCGCGAGTTTGAAGGAAACATCGATCCACGCACCGTTCAAGGTTCAGGCGACGTCAAATACCACCTCGGTGTTGAGGGCGAGTTCACGTCAAGCAAGGGCGACAGCATTAAGGTTTCGGTCGCTGCGAATCCGTCGCACCTCGAAGTCGTTAACCCGGTGCTCGAAGGCATAGCCCGCGCCAAGCAGGATGTGCTTGACCGTGGCGCCGAGTTCCCAGTGCTTCCAGTTCTCGTTCACGGCGACGCGGCCTTCGCTGGCCAGGGCGTCGTAGCCGAGACGTTGAACCTGTCGCAATTGCGCGGCTACCGTACAGGCGGCACAATCCACGTCATCGTGAACAACCAAGTCGGCTTCACCACGAGCCCGTCCTCCTCGCGCTCCTCGACATACAGCACTGACGTTGCTCGCATGATTCAAGCTCCTGTGTTCCACGTCAATGGTGATGATCCGGAAGCCTGCATGCACGCGGCACGCTTGGCATATGAGTACCGCGCGACGTTCAACAAGGACGTCATCATCGACCTCATTTGCTACCGCCGTCGCGGTCACAACGAAGGCGACGATCCGAGCTTCACGCAACCGCTCATGTACGACACGATCGAAGGCAAGAAGTCAGTTCGCAAGTTGTACACCGAGGCGCTTGTCGGCCGCGGGGACATCACGATGGCCGAAGCGGAAAACGCCCTCAACGAATACCGCACGCTCCTTGAAGACCACTTCGGCAAGGTGCGCGAACAGGAACAAGACGATACGTACATGCGCACGCCGGATTATCCTGCGAAGCCGCAGCGTGACGCCGTTGTCACTCACACAACCCGTGAGATGCTCGAAGCTGTTTCGCGCGCATACACTGAGGTGCCCGAAGGGTTCACAGTTCACCCCAAGGTACTCCCCCAGTTGCAGCGCCGAGCCGCTTCGATTCTGGAAGGTCCGATCGATTGGGGCACTGGTGAAATCATCGCAATGGGATCGTTGCTCGCAGAGGGTCGGCCAGTGCGTCTTGCCGGTCAAGACTCGCGTCGCGGCACGTTCACGACCCGGTTCGCCACGATCATCGACCGCACCAACGCCAACGAGTGGACGCCGCTTACACAGGTAAGCCCAGACCAAGCGAACTTCTACGTCTACGACTCGCTCCTGAGCGAGTACGCAGCGCTCGGTTTTGAGTACGGCTACTCGGTGGCTCGCCCCGAGGCGCTCACGATGTGGGAAGCCCAGTTCGGAGACTTCGTCAATGGCGCGCAATCCGTCATCGACGAGTACATCTCCTCAGGCGAAACCAAGTGGGGACAGCACTCGGGCGTTGTCTTGCTCTTGCCTCACGGTTACGAAGGTCAAGGCCCTGACCACTCCTCTGGCCGCATTGAACGTTTCTTGACGCTCGCTGCCAATGACGAGTTCACGGTCGCTCAGCCATCGACACCGGCGTCGTACTTCCACCTTTTGCGTCGCCAGAACTTGGAAGCACAACACCGTCCGTTGATCGTGTTCACACCCAAGTCAATGCTGCGCAACAAGCAGGCCGTTTCGCAGCCAGAAGACTTCACCTCAGGCACGTTCCGCCCCGTCATTGGTGACGATCAGGTCAACCCGAACAACGTCAAGAAGATCCTTGTCTGCTCGGGCAAGATTACGTGGGACCTCATGACTGAACGCAAGAAGCGCGAAGGTGACGACTTCACGACCGCGATTGTTCGAGTTGAGCAGTTGTACCCACGTCCGGTCAAGGAACTGCAGGTTGAGTTCGCGAAATTCGACAACGCCGAAGAAATTCGCTGGGTTCAGGATGAGCCAGAGAACCAAGGTCCTTGGCCACACGTTCAGATGCATATGCGTGAAGCGTTCGACCTTCCGTTCTCGGCGGTTACTCGTCCGGAATCCTCGACGACCTCCACCGGATCGCATTCGGTGCACATGGAGGAAGCTAAACAGTTGATGGATCAGGCATTTAGCTGAGCCGAAGGATCTACGTGTATTTCACAGACAGAGGTATCGAAGAGTTGCAGGCTCGGCGAGGCGAAGAAGAAGTTTCGCTGAGTTGGCTGGCTGAACAATTGTCGCTGTTCGTTGACCTCAATCCTGAGTTCGAAGTTCCCGTCGAGCGACTCGCCACGTGGCTAGCGCGACTCGACGATGACGACGACGAATAACACCAAAACGCAATGGCCCCGACCAATATCTTGGTCGGGGCCATTGGCGTTATTGAGAGGTTAGCGCGTCAGCACGATCTTGCCGAAGACGTTCTGATCGATCACGCGTTGCAGTCCAACTGCGGCGTTTTCCATCGGCATCTCTTCATCGATGATTGGTCGCACGTTCGTATTCGCCATGAAATCAGCGAGAGCGCGCAGTTCTTCGCGGGTGCCCATGGTGGAGCCGTGCACCCGCATTTGCTGGAAGAAGATCCGCGTGAGTTCAGCATGACTAGGCGCATCGCCGGAAGTTGCCCCCGAAATGACGAGCGTGCCGCCAGGTCGCATGGCGCGAATGGAATGCGACCACGTGGCGGCGCCCACGGTTTCCATGACCGCATCCACTTTCGTCGGAAGTCTCGCGCCGGACTCGAAAACCTCGTGCGCTCCCAGTTCAAGCGCCTGTGCCCGCTTCGATTCGTCACGGCTCGTCGCGAAGACGGTGAGACCCGCCGCACGCGCCAAAGCAATCGCAGCAGTCGCCACGCCTCCCCCGGCTCCTTGCACGAGGACAGTGTCACCAGGTTTGACGTCAGCTTGAGTGAAAAGCATTCGATAGGCGGTCAACCACGCAGTCGGCAGGCAAGCGGCCTCGGCAAACGAAAGGCCGGCCGGTTTGGCGATGACATTGCGCTTCGGCACGGCAACACGTTCTGCGAACGTGCCTTGGAACCGCTCAGAGAGGAGTGAACGGCGCGGATCGAGGGTTTCGTCGCCTATCCAGTCAGGATCAGAAATGACAGCGTGCACGATGACTTCATTGCCATCTTCGTCGAATCCAGCCGCGTCGCAACCAAGGATCATGGGCAACGATTCCTCGCGCAAGCCCACTCCCCGCAAACTCCACACATCGTGGTGGTTGATGGAGGCAGCCTTCACCGTCACAGTCGTCCAACCATCTGGCACGACTGGTTCAGGTCGTTCACCAACAACAAGACCCGACATGGGGTCTGCGTGGTTCATCGAAGCGGCATAGATAGCAAACATGAGCACATCCCTTCAAGGAGGCTGTCACGCGTTGCGACAGCATAAGGAGATCAGTAAGGCCGGCGTGCAAGTCCGTCGCGGCGTGCAGTATCGGTGACGGCCTTTGCGACCGCAGGCGCCACGCGCGGGTCGAACGGCGACGGAATGATGTAACCGGGGGCTAAATCATCGCCTACGAGATTCGCGATTGCCTCAGCCGCTGACAGTTTCATTGACTCGGAAATCTGGGTAGCGCGCACACCGAGCGCCCCACGGAAGATTCCGGGGAACACCAGGACGTTGTTGATCTGGTTCGGGAAGTCAGAACGACCCGTCGCGACAACCGCCGCGTACTTCGACGCAATATCGGGGTGAACTTCTGGTGTCGGGTTTGCGAGCGCGAAGATGATCGCGTTCGGAGCCATCCCTGCAACTGCTTCTTCGGGCACTTGCCCACCTGAAACACCAATAAACACGTCAGCACCCTGAAGCGCCTCCGATACCGAACCAGGCTTGGCCCAATCCGCAGTTTCATCGGCCAACCAACGCTTGACATCGTTGAGGTCGTCACGCTCGGGCGTAATCACGCCCTGACGGTCAACTACCGAGATCTTGCGAATCCCCGACGAATGCAGGATCTTTGTGATCGCCACGCCCGCAGCGCCGGCTCCGGAAATGACGACTTTTGCTTCGTCGAACTCGCGTTCGGTGAGTCGCAACGCGTTGATGAGTGCCGCCAGCGTGACAACAGCGGTTCCATGCTGGTCGTCGTGGAAAACTGGGATATCGAGCGCTTCAATGAGTCGCTTCTCGATCTCGAAGCAGCGCGGACTAGAGATATCTTCGAGATTGATGCCGCCGAAGGTGGGTGCGAGGCGAATGATCGTCTCGACGATCTCATCGGTGTCTTTGGTATCAAGAGCGACCGGAATCGCGTCGACGCCGCCGAATTGCTTGAACAGGATCGCTTTGCCTTGCATGACGGGCATGGCGGCGTCGGGGCCGATGTCGCCCAATCCGAGCACGGCAGTGCCATCGGTGATGACGGCGACGGTGTTGGAAACCCACGTGTATTCGTGGGCGAGTTCACTGTCAGCGGCGATCGCTTCGCATACCAAAGCCACGCCCGGCGTGTACGCGATGGAGAGATCGTGTGCATCAGCCAACGGAACGGAGGAAGCGATTTCCATTTTTCCGCCGCGGTGCAACGCGAAGATTGGGTCGTCGTGATCTGGCAAAGTCATGAGTGGCGTACGTCGATCTATCAAGTCGTTGGGAAACGGGAAGCACTGATTTTTCTCATCGATTTCAGTGCGATCGGATCACGATCAGCCTCGAGATTGGACGAGCCTCAATGCGGGGTGTGCCCATCGTCCATTCTCTCATACTCCAAGATCGCTAGGCCGATCGGCTAAGGCAGCGCGAGCGCTCTTGGTGGCCAAACAAGCCATGACGATTACTGCTGCAACGGCCAAAACGACGCCAGCGGGGACGATTCCGGGCAGGTCTTCGTCGCTTTTGATCAAGTTCCAGGCGAGCCCTAAAGAAATTAATTGGGTCACCACGACTGGACCACGAGCCAGATGAATGCCTCGCACTAGTCCGACAGCCGCAGCGCCCAGACCCAGCCCAAGCAACCCTAGTAGCAAACCTACACCCGACGAAACACGTAAGTTTTCGCTTGAAATATCAAAGAAAACTTCTGCCGACAAGGCGAGTAATGCGAGGGATTGTATGCCCGCGATTATTGCTGCGATAAGGAGGGGTACCCGACTGTTACGTGCTTCGCTCACTTTTCAAGCGTATCGACATGTGAGAAGAACTACATAAGAACATCGCCGAAGGTCTTGTCATATTGCGATTTTGTTGAAAACATAATCAAGTTGCTTTCGTACTTCTCGAAACCCGAGATTCGCAAAGCAACGATCCCCGAACCTCTGGAAGGACCACAATGGACTGGCGTCATCGCTCTGCGTGCCTAGACGAAGACCCCGAACTCTTCTTCCCGATCGGCAATACGGGTCCGGCAATTCTTCAGATCGAAGAAGCCAAGCTTGTCTGCCGCCGGTGCGATGTCCGCGAACAGTGCCTCGAGTGGGCGCTTACCTCGGGCCAAGACCATGGTGTTTGGGGTGGACTCAGCGAAGATGAGCGTCGGGCGATCAAGCGTAAGAATGCGCGCGCTCGCATTCATTCCCTTTGATTGAGCATTCACTCTGATTGAGCAAGACTGAGGCCATCCGCCGTCTGTCATACGCAACTGCCAAAGACCCGAGAGTTATTCTCGGGTCTTTTTTGTTGTCGTCATCATGCGATTTCCCGCCTCAGGCGGGTCCGGACTTCGTCTATTCCCGGTAGCGCAACTACGGCGTGAACTCCACGATCACGGTCGTACCGCCACCGTCGGAATCGCCAAACTCGAGCCGACCCGAGAGTTCGGACTCGACCAACGTGGTCACAATCGATAAGCCGAGACTGCGGCTCGGATCAAAGTTGTCTGGCAAGCCTCGACCGTTGTCTGAAATCGTCAGCCTCATAAGGTCGCCGATCCGCGCTACTTGAACCGTCACAGTCCCCTGGCCCGCAGCGAAAGCGTGTTCGTGAGCGTTTTGCACGATCTCGGTCACGATCATGGCTAACGGTGTTGCAACTTCACTCGGCAAGACACCAAAGGTGCCGTGCCGTTCCCACTCAATGCCGGGTCCGCCTAGATCGAGCACTGAACGCAAGAGCCGGTCAGCGACATCATCGAACGGCACAAGTTCGTCGAATGAATGGCTCAAAATCTCGTGCACGATTGCGATCGTCGAAACACGTTGTTCTGCTTCCTTCAACGCCGCGCGAGCCTCCGGCAACTCCATCCGTCGACCCTGCAAACGGAGCAACGCCGCAACTGTTTGCAGGTTGTTCTTCACCCGGTGATGAATTTCGCGGATCGTGGCTTCCTTAGATACCAACTCTCGTTCACGCTTGCGGAGTTCAGTCACATCGCGAAGCAACACGACGAATCCGTCTGGCTCGCCGTGTTCGAGCATCTCGATCACGCGCAACAAAACGGTTGCTCCTCGTGCTTCGAGTTCCGTCTCAGCGCCGCCGGAACTAAATACTGTGGCCAAATCAGCATTCGCAGAAACGTGATCGGCAATTCGAGTGGTTGATTCAACGATGTTGAGCCCAACGAGTCCGCCAGCCAACCCCATTTGGCGGTATGCGGATTGAGCGTTGGGGCTCACCCACGTGACGGTGCCCTCTTTGTTGGTGCGAACGAAGCCGTCACCGACGCGCAGAATCTGCCGACTCGTCGACGGTCCGCTCGACGGGCGAGGGAACTCGCCTCGCCCCATCATCTCGATCAACGAATCGCTGGTCTTGCGATATGTGGATTCGAGTTCGCTCACACTTCGACTGGGCGTAATGGGCTCGCAGCGCACGACCACTGCGATCACGGTGTTTTCAAAAACCACCGGCAGCACGTGTTTCGCCACGCCGTCTTCGACTGCTGGTTTGAACGAAGCGAGATCGAGTTGCGCGTCGGTGGGGGTCGGCACGAATCCCCCCGCAACGTCGACAACGAGCGTGGTCGGCCCGGTGGTCGGACGCACTTGCGCGACGGCCCACATTCCCTTGCCTTCACGGTCGGGCACCCACAGAACGAGATCGCTAAACGAAAGATCGGCGAGCAATTGCCAATCGTCGATGAGGAGACGCAAGTGTGTTAATTCTGCTGAATTGAGGCGACTTTGAGCCGCGACTATTTCCTCGATTGAAGGCACAATGACAATTATGGATGACAATAAACCTACTCGCCGGTAACATAGGATTCATGAGTGAAGAATCCAGCACGGAAGAACGCACGCCTCACGGCGGCGATCACGTCCTAGAAGTAGCCAAAGCACACGGCGTCAACGCAATGTTCACGCTGTCTGGTGCCCACATTTTTCCCATGTACGACGCGGCGGTCAAAGCCGACCCGCAGATGCCAATAATCGACGTACGCCACGAGCAGACCGCCGCATTCGCCGCTGAAGCCATCGGCAAATTGACGCGCACGCCTGGCTTGGCCGTATTGACTGCTGGCCCCGGCGTCACCAACGGCGCCAGCGCCATCGCGCAGGCCTACTATTCAGGCGCCCCGATGGTGGTCATCGGCGGCCGCGCTCCGGCGGCAACATGGGGTACCGGAACCTTGCAAGAGGTCGACCATCCGCCGATCTTCAAATCCATTTCGAAGCATGCGGTAACTGCGCCTACTTTCGATTCGATCAGTTCGGTCATGGATGAAGCTTTTACGCTTGCCGGCGCCGCTCACCGCGGCCCCTCGTTCGTGGATATCCCGATGGATGAGTTCTTCCTTGACGGACCGATCACCCACCAGAGCACCGGCATCGACACGTCCGTCCGCGAAGCAGACTCCGATGACATCGCCAAGATCGCGAAGCTCATTGTTGAAGCGAAACGCCCCGTGATCGTCCTCGGTTCGGACGTGTGGATGGATCATGCTGAAACTGAGGCGCTGCGGTTCGTCGAAGAACTCGGCTTCCCTGCAATCGCCAACGGTATGGGCCGAGGCATCATTCCTGGCGGTCACGCCAATCTCGTCACGAAGGCTCGCTCCAAGGCATTCGGTGCAGCCGACCTCGTGATCGTTGTCGGTACCCCACTGGACTTCCGTCTCGGCTTTGGTCGTTTCGGTGGTCGCGAAGGCAACGACCCCGCGGTCACAGTGCATATCGCCGATACGCCCGGCCAGTTGTCGACGCACGCGGATCTCGGTGCCAGCGCGAGCGGAAGCATCGGCGTCATTTTCGACCAACTCGTGGCAGCCGTCCAGACCGCTCCTACGAAGCCGAACTGGACCCCGTGGCTCGAAGAACTGCAGACCGTAGTGGCAGGCGTTCACGAGACAGACAAGCTGATCTTGAACTCTGAAGCATCCCCGGCACACCCGGCCCGCGTTTACGGTGAACTGCTCCCCCGTTTGGCCGATGACGCTGTCGTGATTGGTGACGGTGGGGACTTCGTCTCGTTCGCTGGCAAGTTCGTGGAACCCAAGCAACCGGGCGGTTGGCTCGATCCTGGGCCTTATGGCTGCCTCGGCGCTGGTTTGGGTGCCGCCATCGCGGCCCGTATCGCTCGTCCGCAAAGCCAAGTCGTGTTGTTGTACGGAGACGGCGCTGCCGGCATGAGCATCATCGACATCGACACCCTCGTTCGTCACAACTTGCCGGTGGTCATGATCGTCGGTAACAACTCCGCGTGGGGCCTTGAGAAGATGCCGATGCAGATGATCTACGGCTACGACGTGGCTGCCGATTTGGCTCCGAATACGCGATACGACCAAGTCGCGATCGGCTTGGGCGCGGGCGGCGAGTTCGTGACTGATCCGGCCGAAATTGGGCCTGCGATCGATCGTGCGTTCGCTTCGGGAATCCCTTACTTGATCAATGTTGCCACCGACATCAACGCGCAGTACCCTCGCGCCACGATGGGCGTCTGATCCGCTGAGGATTCTGGCGAGTAAGGATCACCGAATGACGCAATCAGCAACTCAAACCCACACAGTCGGCCCAGAGCACACCGCCCTAGCAGTCGGCAGTGGTTGTCTCGAAGTGTTGGGGACGCCTGTTGTTATCGCGTGGCTTGAGGGCACCACGTGTGATGCGCTCGACCTCGATGAAGGCAGCACCAGCGTCGGAACTCGTGTCGACGTCGAGCATTTGGCGGCCAGTCCCGTGGGCGCGACAATCACGACACAGGCACAGGTTCGAATTCAAGATGGGCGCCTCGTCGAGTTCGACGTGGTTGCTCATGACGAACGCGGCGTGAAAGTTGCCGCAGGAACCGTTCGCCGTGTGATCGTTGATCGGGAGCGGTTCCTGGCCCGTTTGCACGATGTGAAAAACTAAGCACCTAATCGTTCTGTAGGAGGACCCATGGGCAAGCGAGGACGCCTGCGTCGGGCACGCAAGAAGAAGAAGGCCAACCACGGCCGTCGCCCCAACGCATAAGACCAAAGCAACTGTGGCCCTGCCCCAAATTTCGGGAGCAGGGCCACAGTCTTTTGCTAGTTATTGCTATGAGTTGGCCTCATTCGACGCCACGATCAAGCTTCAGAAATGTCGGTCTCTATCGTAATTTTCCGGATCGCGAAGAGCACTCGTTCGCGTAATACCTCGGGCGCAGTCTCGGCGCATGAGCGCACGATCAGTGATTTCACGAGCACTTCGGCAGAGTATTCATCCATGCAATCAGGGCATCCATCGAGATGCGCCTGGATCTGATCACAATCGCCGGTGGCGATTTCATGATCAAGGAAGAGGTAAAGCCGCTTCAGGGCATCTTCGCAATCTGGGCCTTCACAGTTCATGCAGTCTCACCACCGTCTGGAACCTTAACGCCACGATCGCGGGCGTAGTCGGCAAGCAAGTCACGTAATTGTCGACGTCCTCGATGCAGTCGCGACATCACGGTACCGACTGGAACGTCCATGATCTCGGCAATTTCTCGGTAGGGAAATCCTTCCACATCGGCGAGATAAACCGTGAAACGGAAGTCGTCAGAAAGTTCTTGCAAGGCTTCTTTTACGTCCGAATCTGGCAGTCGTTCAAGCGCTTCCATTTCGGCCGACTTCATTCCAGACGACGTGTGGGCCTCGGCCGCCGCGATCTGCCAATCCTCAACTTCTTCACTGACTTGTTTCGGCTGGCGCTGTGCTTTTCGGTACGAATTGATGTAGGTATTCGTCAAAATTCGGTACAGCCACGCTTTGAGGTTCGTGCCTGGCTTGAACTGGTGAAACGCCGAGAACGCTTTCGCGAACGTGTCTTGAACCAAGTCTTCGGCATCTTGCGGATTCCGTGTCATGCGCAACGCAGCCGAATACAACTGGTCAAGAAAAGGCAACGCATCGCGTTCGAAACGCAGATGCCTTTCCTCGGGGGTCTCTGCCGACCAGTCGATGCCTGTGTTGTCGTCCATTGGAGACAACACTACTTCGGTTGGTCTGACGGGGCAGTCAAGCATACGAACCTTTCTGTTGACGACTTTCCAAGATCAACATCGAGAAGGCACAAAACTATTCCCACACTCCCCAGTTCAGCCGCTACGCGATCGTGTCGCCCGACTTCGATTCCAACGGCAATGGCCTGGCGAGTTCGGCACCGTTATTCCGCACTGCATTGACTCGATCCGACACAGGCCATGCTTCGACGAAACCTGGTGTGGCTGGCACGAGTGCGTTCAGCAACTCAGGCGCAGGTTCGGGGGCAAGCCAATCATCGTAAAGATCTGCCGGCACGTGCAGCGGTGCCCGATCGTGAATAATTCCTTCGTCGCCCTCGGCAGAGGTCGTCAAAATCGAGAACGTCAGGCGCCACTCGCCATCGGGCTGCTGCCACCATTCGTACAGGCCGGCAAGGTTGAGGCCACCCGGACGACTCAAATAGAACGGTTGTTTCGTTTTCGGTGCACTCGGATGCGTCGATTGGTGCCATTCGTAGTAGCCATCAACCGGAATAATTGCCCGACGTTTCGCAAAGGCAGAGCGAAACGACGGCTTCTGGGCGACAGTCTCCGACCGGGCGTTGATCAGTCGCGACGCGATCTTCTCGTCCCGAGACCACGATGGTATGAGTCCCCAACGCGCAGTGACGATTTCACGGCGCGCCCCGGTGTCGTCGTGGCGCTGGACAACGATCGCAGCTTGCTTGGTGGGCGCCATGTTGTAGTCGGGAGCACGCTCAACGAAATGTTCGCCAAGTGTCGCTAGAAAGTCGCGGGCAAGTTGATCGCCATTTCTCGTCGTTGCATATCGGCCGCACACAAACTAATCGTATGCCGGAAGCCTTAGCGTCGTCCCTTTCATGAGGCTAAACACAAGCCACCGCAGGAAGCATGGTCTTTCGGGGGCTCCGTCACACCCGAGATAGCGACGGAGCCCCACGCTCCTAGTCATGACGACAACGCGACTAGGAAGTTTGCGATGTCTGCCTCCCGCAGGGGCAGAGATTCGATTCGTAAATGTGGAGAGGGGATACCCGCCGCGCGGCGCATCAACACAGCAACGACCCGAAGAACGTCGTCGTTCACCTGGCGGGCGTCCGCGAGCACAACTAAGGAACGCGCGTCGAGCGCTGCAATTACTTCGTCTCGAACGAAAACCGTGCGCAAAGCCTGTGCGATATCTATCGCCGAGAGCGCCGCGTCTAGTTCGTTCACATAGGCATGTTTCACACCAATGCTGAGGATCGCGTGCGTTTCGGCGGGCGACGTTCCCTCGACCGCGGCCTTGCGGTAGATACCTTCGAGCCGTTCGGCAAGGTGCTGCGAGGTGGCCAAATCAGTGAGCGGATCGTGGCACGTTTCGTGCAACGAAACGTGTTGCCTCGCATCTGCCCACGCAATGCTGGCGGCCCGAACGAGATCGTAGGCAGGCTCGCGTGGGGCATACAGGTTTTCAAGGTGGGACAGCAGGTGATTGAGCGGTACACCTTGTTGAGCTGCTTGAGAAGCAAGGGCACTCGCGAACGACAGTGCGTCGCTTCCAGTACGCAGGGCATCATCGAGAACCGTCGTATCAATGCCAAAACTTTGCACGTTTCTCGACCTCCTCCACAGCGTGCAATCGCCCCGTTTGGGCTCTTCTCGATAGTGAGACCGTGCTCGCGATATTTCATGACACGGTTTTCCGAAAGTTTTTTCAAACTTTTTCCGAACGCTTCTTTCGGACCCAGTTCTTGACACTCATTACCCCACGCGTTCCAACGCGAAATGCGAATCGTATTTCCCAAAGAAAGGAGAGTAGGATTTGAGTACGCAGCAATACATGACTAGAGTCGCAGAGGAGGTACGGCCCGTGTTCAAAGAGTCAGATTCAACAATGCTGACAACAGATGTGCGCGACGACGCATCTCTCATTCTGGCAACGCGCGAAGGCGATATGGACGCCTATGGGATTTTGTTTGAGCGTCACCGCGATGCCGCGCTTCGCCTCGCACGCAGTCTCACAACACCTGAAAATGCCGACGATCTCGTCGCTGACGCATTTACGAAAGTTCTCGTTTCACTACAGAACGGCAACGGTCCGACAGAGTTTTTCCGCGCTTATCTACTCACCGCGATTCGCAGACTTCATATCGACGCCGGCCAACGACGGATGCGGGAACAACCCGTCGACGACCAACGGCTCGATGCGCAAGTAGATTTCCTCGATTCAGCACAAATCGGTTTTGAACGTTCTGCAACGGCGGCCGCGTTCGCCTCCCTGCCCGAACGTTGGCAGTTTGTTTTGTGGCACATTCACGTGGAGAAGCAAAAGCCGGCCGATCTTGCTCCGCACTTGGGCATGACCCCCAATGCCGTGTCTGCTCTTGCCTATCGCGCGCGCGAAGGCCTCAAGCAGGCCTACATTCAGGGGCACGTCAATCCGGCGACCAATCCAGACTGTTCGCAAACGATTGCGGTGCTGGGTACGTACGTTCGCAATGGCCTCCCTAAGCGAGAGCGCACCAAGGTTGACGAGCATTTAGATCAATGCCGCTCATGTACAGGGTTGGTTCTTGAGCTCGCTGAATACAACGATAACCTTGGCGCGCATTTGGCTGTAGCGATCTTGGGAATGGGTGCTCTCGGTTACCTCACGACTACGGGCGCAGCGGTCGCTGGGCTCGGGTTGGCCGCACAAGCGAGCACGTACGGTCAGAATGGTGCCGCATCGGGCGCCGGCGCAGCGGGAAGTGCGGCGGGCGTCGCGAGCGCAGCAGTGGTGTCGATTTCGATTGTTTCGGCGGTGGCCGTTGCCGCAACTGGGATCGCCTATGTTGCGTCTCGTTCGGGCGAGGATTCCCCCACGACCAAAGAGGTAGCGCCAGCATCGACAAGCGCTGAATCTCCAGCTGGCTCGACGCCGGCCAGTGAGGAAGCGCCTCCAACGACGCCGACCGTTTTTGACACGGCCGTCCATGTCGTTCCCCCGACCGCTACAACTCCCCTAGACACAACTCCCCCAGAGACGAAAGAACCAGTCGATCCGGTTGACCCTGTCGACCCGATTGACCCTGTCGACCCGGTTGACCCTGTCGACCCGATTGACCCCGTCGACCCGGTTGACCCTGTCGACCCGGTTGACCCTGTCGACCCGGTTGACCCCGTCGACCCGGTTGACCCCGTCGACCCGATTGACCCTGTCGACCCGATTGACCCCGTCGACCCGGTTGACCCCGTCGATCCATCGACCGAACCAACGTTCTTGCCCGAGTGGTGTGGCCAGAACTCGCTCCGTTGGGCCGTAAACCAGTCACTTCAAAACGGGCTGTTCCTGCAGGGCGATGTGCTCGCACTCGCGAAGTGGCATCGTGAACAAAGCGCACTGTTTTGCATGTAGATAGCGGGGCCACTACCGATCTGCGTGGAAACTCCACGCCACAAACCACAAATCCAAGCGTTAGGCAACTAAGGCATGATGGATTCGTAGTTTCCCACCATGTGAACTCACGCGAGGATTCCCCGATCGAATGAACCAGCCTTGGCCAGCACCCCACGCCGACGAACCCATCGTTACGCGTGTCTCTATCCCCGGTTCGAAATCACTCACGAATCGAGCACTTGTTTTAGCAGCACTTGCTGATTCCCCCTCAACATTGCATGCGCCGCTAGTTGCACGAGACACCTCCCTAATGGCCGATGCCTTGGAGTCGCTCGGTGCCCGAATCACACGTGACGACGAGGCCTGGCGAGTAACCCCGATCCGTGAGTTCACCAACGCGACGGTCGATTGCGGATTAGCTGGAACCGTGATGCGGTTCGTGCCGATCATCGCCGCCCTTTCAACGGGCACGACCCAGTTTGACGGCGATCCACGCGCCTACGAACGCCCCATGGGTGCAACTATCTCGGCGTTACGCGAACTGGGTGCAACGGTTGAGGACGATGGCCGCGAAACACTACCGTTTACCGTCACAGGCGGCCCCCAAGTGACCGGTGGGCGACTCGAAATAGATGCCTCGGCTTCAAGCCAGTTCGTGTCTGCGCTCCTACTTGCTGGCGCCCGTCTACCATCAGGCCTCGATCTTGCACACCGAGGCGAAGCTCTCCCCTCGCTCCCGCACATTGACATGACCGTCACCGAGTTGCGTCGGCGTGGCGTCCAGGTTGACGTTTCAGACTCGCGTTGGGTTGTGCAACCGGGCCCGATCCACGGCGTGGATCTGGTCATCGAACCCGACTTATCGAACGCCGGTGCGTTCATCGCGGCCGCCCTCGCAACTGGTGGCAGCGTGGCCATTGCGAATTGGCCAACAGAAACTGACCAGGCCGGCGCAGCGTGGCTCGAACTAGTCACCGCGTTTGGGGGACGCGCAGAACGCGACGGCACCGATATGGTCTTCCACGGCCCCGCCGAACTTGTCGGTGTCGATCTTGATCTGCATGATGTCGGAGAACTTACGCCTGTGGTTGCCGCGCTTTCGGCACTCGCAACGAGCCCTTCTCGACTGAGCGGAGTCGCACACTTGCGCGGACACGAAACGGATCGGCTTGCCGCACTTCGAGTTGAAATCAACCGCCTCGGCGGCGACGTAACCGAGTTCTCTGACGGACTCGAAATCAAGCCAGCAACACTCACAGGCGGCGAGTTCTTGACGTATCACGATCACCGCATGGCGCACGCCGCGGCCGTTCTCGGCTTGCGTGTTCGAGGCGTCACGATCGAGAACGTCGAGACGACGTCCAAGACGTATCCGGAGTTCGCGTCGACGTGGCTCGAAATGGTAAATCCATGAGAGACGAACACGAGCAGTTCGAAAGGCCCCGGCGTCGCACTCGCCCGCGCACGAAGCAACGCCCCAATTTCGATGCGGCCCCCACCGGCACGGTCATCCGTGTTGATCGAGGTCGGCTCACTGTCGAAATGGATGAGGAAAACACAATCACCGCGATGAAGGCGCGCCCGCTCGGACGAAAAGCTGTCGTGGTGGGGGATCGTGTCCGAATCGACGGCGATATTTCAGGCGCTCCTGGCACTCTTGCCCGCATCGTCGAGATCATTGACCGCACGACCGTGTTGCGGCGCACAGCCGACGATGACGATCCGATCGAACGCATCATCGTGGCCAACGCAGACCAGATGGTCATTGTCACAGCATTGGCTGATCCTCCCCCGCGTCTGGGATTCATCGATCGCTGTCTCGTCGCTGCATTTGACGCCGGGGTACGACCTATCGTGTGTCTCACGAAAGCCGACCTAGCTCCCGCAACTGAAATCATCGCTTCGCTCGAGCCACTCGACGTTGAAGTTGTGACCACCCAGCGCGGCGGCGACCTAACTGAACTTCACGCAGTTCTAGCCGGACACGACAGCGTTTTTGTGGGTCATAGTGGCGTCGGAAAATCAACGCTGGTTAATGCGCTGATTCCCGATGCTGCGCGCGCTACCAGCCACGTCAACGAAGTCACCGGACGCGGTCGACACACCTCAACTTCCGCGGTGAGTCTCGCACTGCCGAACGGAGGTCGAATCATCGATACTCCCGGGGTACGGTCGTTCGGCCTCGCCCACATTGACCCAAACCACATCATTGCAGCATTTCCCGATCTTGAAGCTGTTGTTCACGACTGCTCGCGCGGGTGCCAACACACGTCAACTGAACCCGAGTGCGCATTAGATGACCCCGAACTCGCACACGAATTGCGACCGGAGCGCATCCTGAGCTTTCGGCGCATCATGGATAGTCGTTCCGCAGCCGACACATGGTAAAAAACGGGCGAATAGGCGCGTAACGGCCGCCAGAAGTGGACCAACTCAGCGTAGGCTAAGGCCCATGGCCAACCCCTACATGGACGATCTGAGACTCGCGCACGTGCTTGCCGATGCGGCTGACAATTTGAGCATGGATCGTTTCGGTGCTTTAGATCTCGAAGTTTCGACGAAACCAGACATGACGTACGTAACCGAGTCTGACAAGGCCGTTGAAGACGCCATCCGCAAGATGTTGAAGTCCGCACGTGGACGCGACACGGTCTTGGGTGAGGAAGCAGGCGAAACCGAAGGTACCGCCGAGACATCCGAACGCCGCTGGATTGTTGACCCGATTGATGGCACCTCCAACTTCGTACGCGGGGTTCCTGTCTGGGCAACGCTCATCGCGCTCGAAGAGGCTGGCGAGATCGTGGTGGGCTGTGTGTCGGCTCCGGCGCTCGGCCGCCGTTGGTGGGCAATGAAAGACGGCGGCGCTCATACCGGCAAGTCATTCCGCGCCACCCGTGAAATCAAAGTCTCCGGAGTACGCGAACTCAGTGCCGCGTCGATGTCTTTCGCCTCCGTTCCAAGTTGGGAAGCAATCGGAAAAGGTGCAGAATTCCAAGCACTCTTGCGCCAGTGCTGGCGCACTCGCGCCTATGGTGATTTTTGGTCGTACATGCTGCTGGCCGAAGGAGCCGTCGATATCGCCGCAGAGCCCGAACTTAACCTGTGGGACATGGCGGCCCTCGACATCATCGTCCGCGAAGCAGGTGGCAAGTTCACGAGCCTCGCGGGCGTAGACGGGCCGTGGGGCCCCAACGCGGTTGCCACGAACGGTCGACTCCACGATGCAGTCATGGCGTACTTGGGCTATTTCCCCGATGATCTTGAAACGATTGCCGCCGAACTCGAAGAAACACCCAGCGAACCCGAACCCGCAGACGAAACTCCCGACAACGTGTTGCACTTGCCGTTCCGACGCGAAGACTGAGATGATCTAGGTCACACAAAGGCCTGAATCGGGTTAGGCTGACCCTACAAGCGAAAAAGGAGACAGCCATGACCGTCCGAGACATTCTCCGCGCCAAAGGAAGCAACGAGGTTTATACGATCTCTCCTGATGCCACGATCGCGACGCTCCTCGACAATCTCAACGAACTCAACGTCGGTGCCATTGTTGTGCTCAATAGCGACGACAAGAGCATCGTTGGGATCGCGTCAGAACGCGACCTCGTCCGCAAACTGCAAGGTGTGCCCAATCCCCTACAGGCCCAAGTTCGCCAAATCATGTCGGCCGATGTGTTCGTTTGCGCCCCTGACGATTCGCTTGGCTTGCTCATGGAGACGATGACCGAACGTCGAGTTCGGCACATCCCGGTGGTCGAGGAAGGCAAACTCGTCGGGCTCGTGAGCATTGGCGATGCGGTGAAATTCCGTATGGACCAACTCGAATTTGAACGCGACCAGTTGACCAACTACGTCACCGGTTGACCGGGCGGTAACGCCCCGCCAGCCCGACCTGTGGCAACGCAACCTTGTCGAGACTAGGGCCGTGTGCCAATGTTGGCTCGTGCCTACGTTCCTCTTTCGCAACAAGCCGATCGTCCGCGACCGTCCGATCATTATGGGGATCCTGAACCGGACTCCCGACTCGTTCTACGACAAAGGCGCAACCTGGGATCCATCCGCAGCGTTGGAGTCGGTCAACCGCATGGTGGGTGAAGGCGCCGATGTCATCGATATCGGTGGAGTCAAAGCCGGAGTCGGCCCCGAGGTCAGCGAATCTGAAGAAATTGAACGTGTGGTTCCCTTTATTGAGGTCGTCCGGAGTCGTTTTCCAAATCTCGCCCTCAGCGTCGACACGTGGCGCGCCGGAGTGGGTGAAGCAGCCCTCAAAGCAGGCGCCGACATCCTCAACGACACGTGGGCGGGGGCCGATCCCGAACTCGCGCACGTCGCGGCCGTGTATTCGTGCGGATTCGTCTGTTCGCATACAGGTGGAGCCAAACCTCGAACAAACCCCACACCTGATGGCGTCCGGTACGCAGACGTGGTGGACGACATCATCGAAACCACAACCACCAAGGCACAAATGCTGGTCGAAATTGGGGTTCCTCGGCGTGGGATCGTGATCGACCCCACGCACGACTTCGGAAAAACGACGGCCCAGGGTTTGGAGATCTTGCGTCGCACGCCTGAACTCGTGGCAACCGGATGGCCGGTGCTGATGGCGTTATCGCGTAAAGATTTCGTTGGCGAAACTCTTGATTTGCCGGTCGACGAACGACTGGAAGGGACACTCGCTTCAACAGCAATCGCCGCGTTTGCCGGCGCAGCCATGTTCCGCACCCATGACGTTCTTGCTACGCGCCGAGTGGTCGAAATGACTGCAAGCATTCTCGGTGACCGACCACCGGCTGCGCCGCTTCGTGGTTTGAGTGAGTCAGAGCTCGCCGAAATCAATGAAGAAAAACGCCAGAAAGGTATGCGGTGAATACAACCGAACCTGCGTCAGGGGACACGGGCCGCTCTGCATCCGTACTGAAACGTGGCGTAGCTGGAGCGAAAGCGGCATATCTTCGCGCATCGTTGCCATTGCGCAGGCGTGCACGCGCATCGGCCGAGGATGTTCAGCCAGACAACCTTGATGCACTTCGGGAGTTTGAGCGTTTCGACGCCATCGTGTTGGCAGTCAGTGATGGCGATACCGTGCGGGTGCGCATGAACGGTGAGTCGCAGCGAGTTCGGATCCTGGGACTCGACGCCCCTGAGATCCACACTCGCAAGGAGGCTGGAGGTAACGAATCTCTCCAGCATTTACAGACCTTGCTGACCCCAGGCGAGAAGGTCACCATCATTGCCGACCCGAGCCAAGACATGTATGACGAATACGATCGTGCCTTGGCCTATATCGTCAACTCTCACGGTGTCGACGTCGGCCGGGCACAGATCGCTGCCGGCTGGGCGGAAGTGTTCCGCAAGGCATCCGCCATGGCGCTGGCAGCGGAATACCGCGCAGCCGAACAATCGGCTCGAGCTGCGTCACGAGGACTGTGGGCGGGCCGCTGACCCACACGTTCACCGTGTGACTTCGACGATCCCTGTCGCGCCGCGTTCTGCGTCAATCATCCGGTGCGAAACAAACGGGTACTTCCCCGGTTCAGGGAAGGTCATTTCCACAAATCCGCCTTGAGCCGCTTCCATTCCGAGCGACTGGCTGCCGCCCTTTGAGGCGTTATTTGGCTTCAACATGTAGTCGCCTTCGAACCAAACCGTGTCGAACTGGGTGCCGATCACGTGGAACGAGGATGAACGGTTCGGGCCCGCGTTCAATACCCAAAAACGTACGCGTTCACCCACTTTTGCTGGAACTGGGTCATATTTGTACTGGTTGACGTATCCGTTGAAGACAACCGCGTCGGGAGTTTCGGCATTGAGTTTGTTCGCGTCGAGTGTTCCGCCCTGCTGACCCAAATACAACTCGGATTGGATCATCAAATATTCGCGATCAACTTTGGGCAGATTCGGCGGATCGATAATGACGGCTCCGAAAAGTCCGTTCGCAATGTGAACACCCATCGGCATCGTGCCACAGTGATACATCCAAATTCCGCTGTGGTCTGCCGTGAATTCATACACGAGTTTTTCACCAGGACCGATGGACTTCATGAGCCGGTCGGGCGCGACGCGACTAGCGTGGAAATCGATCGAATGCGCCATGTCGGTGTCGTTAACAAGAGTCACAATGAACCTGTCTCCCACCTTGCCGCGCAGAGTAGGACCGGGTGCTGATTTGTTGAAAGTCCACAGTTTCTGGCGCACGCCCGGCGCTACGTCGGCCACCATGTTTGACACGGTGATCGTCTCTCGGTGAGTGGTCGCGGTGCTTGGCGTCGGCGGGCGCGGATCGGCGGCGACAAATCCCTTCGGAGCAGGCGCCATGAAGTCAAGATCGGCCGCGGCACCAGTGCCGGTGGTACCGCCCATGCTGTGGCCGTCGTGTCCGCTCATAGCGTCGTCGCCCGAACCAGACGAGTTGCTTTCATCCGAACCACCGGTGACGTTGACATCAAAGGTCATACCCATTTGACGGTGGCCAACAACCGTGCACCAGCCATCAAGGCTCGTACCGACCACACCAAGATCGAGAGTCTCGCTCTCCCCCGGTGCGAGGCGCGCAGTTCGTTGCCCCGTTTCAAATGCCAAATCGTGGGCATCGGCTTTGTCAGTGTTCTTGAGCGTGATCACAAGCCGGTTACCGGCTGGAACGTCTACCGAGTTCGGGAAGAACCGCATATCGCGAGCTTCGATCGTGACCTTCGTCGTTTCGCCTGTGGCTTGGACACCACCATCTATTGCCGAGACTTTTCCGGGGAGTGCTGAGGGATCGGCGGCGATGCCAATGGCAACACTCAACGCCAATACCGCTGCCCCAGCAACGATCCATACTCGATGCCGCGCTGGCTCTTGCGCAGTGGCGATTCGTTCTTGGCTCGCTTTGCGATCGACAGGTGGCAGTGTTCCTCGCGCGGCACGAGAGGCACGCATCGCACCGAACGCTAGTGGCAAGAACGCCATGAACGCCACCAGTACAAGCGTCGACACGAGTACTCGAACGATGCTCGGTACTGGCAACAAGCAGATGACCAGACCGACGTTAATGACGGTGAGCCGTAACCCTGCGGCCCGGTCCATGACGTCATTGGCAGCACGCGCCGAAGCCGGTCCTCCGCCCAACACGACAGGTATGAGATGGCTAAGTGCGCCGAGCACAATTTGCGCCGCAAATCCGGCCGCCAAAGCGGGGACGATACTGCTGAACTGTGCCTCGATGGCTGCGATCGGTTTGAAAGAAACCCATACGGTAAACCACCACACGAGAGAAATCAGTAGCCAAGCAACAGCGAAGGCAAGTGACAAGGCTGCATAACTGTGTGGAGGGCGCTGCCTTGCTTCAAGCAGCCACGGCAGCATCGCAACCACCCAACCGGCGGTGTAGATCGCCACTCCGGCAGCACCGAGGTAGCGCTCGCCGATTAACGCAGCCATCGCGATTACGACCACACCTATCACCAGAACCGGAAGCGCGCGCTTCGATGCTGTGACCGCACCGTCTGCCATCTTGGTGCGCAAAATGGTGGGCCACAAAGTGACGAGTGTCCCCGCCACCGTCAATCCGATCCAGCCGAGAACGTTAATAGTGGCGTGCGCAAGCGTCGCGTTCGCTGCCATTGCGGTTTTGGGTTCATACGCGAGCCAGGCGCCTAAGCCTGCACCGATGGGGAGCAAGCCGGCGGCAACCACGTAATAGGTCAAGGAGGCCGCAAACCGATTAGCGAGTTTCGATCGAAGTCGCAAAGCAATAACGATCCCGTGCCAGGTCACAACGAGTCCGATTGCCACGGCTCCGATGAGCAAAACAAGCCAAACTTCAACCATGCGACCAACCAAGACCGCAATGACAGAAATGTTGAGCAGCGCTAGGCGAACGAGATGCCACCTTCGTTCGGCAAGAGTCGGGTTGGCGCGACCGAGGGTCTCGGCAAAATGCGAACTCCACACGACGATTGCATTCGTGACGACACCCAACATCAGCGTGTGCACCATGAGCCAACTGGCATGGTCAACGAACGGATGGATCATGGTGGTGACAACGACGGCAACCAGCCACACCGCGATGGGCGCATTCGCGCGCATGTGCCACACGTTGCGACTACGCAGATCGGGAGTCGTGCCGTTGGGTTTGCCGTCTGGACGGCCAATCTGAATCACGAATCCGTCTCCGTCACTTCTGGTGAAGTTTCTCTTGTCGCCTCTGGTGCCAACTTCGCGGCCACTTCGGCGCGCGAAGCCGAAACCACCGACCACACCGCTCCCACGACAAACGCTAAGAGCGCAGCCACGTTGATGACACCACCAACGACGTGAACAGCGGTCGAATCGAACGCGTCACCAATAAGAATCCGGAACAAGAGCCCAATGTGGAGCAGAATGAGCGGTCCGTACATATACGGCCGATACGGCAGCGGACGACGCAATACCGCCGGCAAAATGACGGGGGCATGCGCCATGATCATGGTGATCGCAAATCCGAGAAATACCGAATGCACAACTGCGTCGTAACCCGGGCCAGTGGACACTGGACCCAATGCAATCCAGGTCACGGCAGCGAAAGCTAACCAAACGTACCCGCTCAGCAAACAACTAGCCATGAAACGTTGTGCGCCAGTCGCCTTCACGAGTTTGCGGGCCACATCTGCTTGGCTCAACCAAGCAACAAGAACCAGCAAGGCCAGGCCGAGGAGCGGCGTGCCGTATTCGGGCCATAGGACGCTCGCGGTGGCTGTACCAAAAATGACGAGCGCCAGCAGCAGCAAGAGCGAATCGGCCTTTTCCCGCAAGGCAACATCAAACACGCCCACGCGTGCCAATTCGATTCGCTCGGCCGAAATCGTCAACACGACAAACGCAACCAGCCACGGTACGAAAACTGACGGTGGCACATCGCGTAGCCACAAGATCGCCGCGCTGGAGAGCGACACCGCGCCCAAGATTTGAACAAGCACTGTTGGGTCTTTGCTGCGCCGCCAGAGTGGCACGTATACCGCGACGAGCGTGAGCGAGCCAATGACGAACAACGAACGGCCAAGAAGAGTCGCGGCAGGCGACATAAATAACAACGCACCAACACCAAGGCAAATAGGTGAAAGGTAACCCCATGCACGTCGCAGGGCGACGGCTCGCTCCACTGCGATCAAGGTGCCGATGAAACCGATGACGAGAATGATGCCGTGCCCGTCACGCAGTCGAGTTTCGTCCACTGGTGCCGGTACGTTAAGCAACATAAGTGCGCCGTTGAGGCCCCCTAGTAAGGCGATTCCGCCCGGCAGGATCAGTAACAACCGCCACAGTGCGCGACGCTGGTCGTTCATGCGGGGGTGCTTTCAATGTGTCGGAGGTGCAAGGTGCAGGCACCCGGTTCGGCAAACGGGAGAAGTTCAACTTCGATTCGGGTCGTTCCGTGCGCCTGCAAGGCCCCTTCGATCAATCCTTGATGAACCCCACATACGACTTCTTGATTCTGGTTGGCAGCCGCCAGGAGGGGGCATCGCTGCAGCCGCAATTCCGTATCGCTTTCGCTGCCCTCGTGCTCGCACAACTCGGGTGCATAACCCAAATCGTCGAGGAGCGTGAGCACGCGCGTCACCGGCGGCACGAAAGTACTGTCGTCACCGGTTGCGAGCGACGCCCCCCAATGACGGCCCGCTTCGATCGCGGCCGAGACCGTGTCGTCAGAAGTTCTGGCGATGTGCGCGGCGAGCGCAGAAGCAAGACCCGCGTAGTCGCTCGACCCGGCATGATCTTTCGCCTTCTCGGTTGCTTGGTAAAACCACGGCGGGCGCCCACGCCCTTCCGCCGGCCCCTTGATGCGGACAACCATGCCAATACGTCGCAGCCCGTCGAGATGCTCGCGAATAGTGTTGTGGTGTTGGTGCAGCGAGCGAGCAATATGGTGCGCCGTGCACGGTTCTGGTTGCCGAATTAGCACGTCAAGGACTTCTCTACGAGCGTGCGAGAGTCGATTGAGGGGCGAATCGCCAGCTGCGAGTTCAGGCCCATATCCTTCGCGTGCACCAGAATTATTTTTCACGGAACCCACTGTAATAAAGTGAAGGGTGTAATCGCGACTGTATCTGCGTCGCTCACGAGTAGATCCTGCTCACAGTCCAGGAGGACACCATGGATTCGCTAGTCATAGCATCGAATGAACTCGATTCTGAGGCGATTGAAACCCTCGAATCAACAAACGCTGAAGTCGTGGCGGCGCTCGCCGCCCGTGCGGATGCACTGCTCAACACCGAGAACCTCGGCCAAGCCCGTGACGAACTCGTCATCTGGTCCGAAAGCAAACTCCTTCCCTACGCGTCCCTGAAAGCCGAACAGATGGCAAGCGCGAGCCGCGAGGTTCCGACCGCTACTGCGCTGGCCGACGCGCTCGCCAACGGCGCTGAAGCAATCAGCGATATCGTTGCAGTTCTGCGCAACACCGATGAAGCGCTCCTCGCGGTGGGGGCGGCTCAGGCTCTGCGTGCCGTCGTTGAACTTCAGTTCGAGAACGAACTCTCGCATTTGGTACCGCTTTTGGCTAGTGCGTCAAGCGTCGACTTGGCGAAAATTGCCACGGCGGCACAAGCCCTTACGCAGCAAGCAACCGCGACGGTCACATCCTCTTCACCGGAAGATTCCCACGGCGGACACTCATGTGGCTGTGGTGAATCTGATGGCGAAGGCTGGCCCGAGCTCGATGCTCGCATCGTTCCACACGCCATCCGTCACGCAACGGTGTTCGGAGCGCTCGACGCAGTCGGACCCGGTAAAGGCATGGTGCTAGTTGCACCTCACGACCCAATCCCGCTGCTCGCCCAGATCGAACAACGTCACCCGGGCGTGTTCACGACCGAGTACCTTGAACGCGGTCCAGAGGCTTGGAAAATCCAGTTCCTGCGCAAAGGCTGAGAAAACACCACGAATGCCCCGCGAGTCACATGGTTCTCGGGGTATTCGTTTGTTTCTCTCGCTAGATCTTCAGCTGGCCGAAACACGTTCCAGCGGCCACGCCTTGGAGATGCTTGCGGCTGCTTCGTGGTTGCCGATGCGTTCGAAGTATTCGCACAAACTCGTTTGCTGTTCGGCTCGCCAACTCACTTGCGACGCGTGAAGTTCGCGTGGGGAAAGGACCGAAAGGTCGGGGAAACGATCCAGAATCTTGGGAACAAGTTCGGCAGCGGCGCACGCATCGGCGTGAGCATCGTGCGCATCAGCAAGTTCAACACCATAGTGGTCGGCCACTTTTCCGAGAAGTCGCTTCCCTTTACGAAACCGATCCACGTGCTTGTCGATCACGAGCGGATCCAAGATGGGGGCGATGTCGCCGCCCAATCGAGATGCGAGGCTTGGGACATTGTGTCGGTGGTTTTCGACTTCAAGCAAAGTCAAGTCGAAGCTCGCGTTGAACACCACCACCGGACGACCTGCGCCCAACACTGTCGCCAAAATACCGGTAATTTCCTCGAGCGCCACAGCTGGTTCTTGTCCCGTGGATTTGGCCACCTCGTTGGTGATGCCGTGAACCGCGATCGCACCTTCAGGAATTTCAACGCCAGGATTGATAATCCACTGTTTAGATTTGCGTTCTTCGCCACCTGTGATGGAAACGAGACTCGCCGAAACGATTCGGTCGTTCCAGACGTCCGTCCCTGTGGTTTCGGTATCGAATCCCACGATCGGTTCTTGTAACCAGTTCATTGTTTTCCTCTGCTCACATCACATGCTCGATCTTGGCCCATCGCAGCGAACCCACTACGCCAAGCCCTAAACAGCACACGGTCGATCCTAGACTCAAACTCCGACAAACGGGCGGATCTTTTGCCTATGCATCGCTTCCGTTTTCGTGACAGACTCGCATCGTGAGTTCACTTCCGCTAGCCGATTCCCACGCCCAAATCCACATTGAAGGCGCACGCGTCAACAATCTCAAGAACGTCAGCGTGAGCATCCCTAAGCGGCGTCTTACAGTCTTCACTGGTGTTTCCGGATCCGGAAAAAGTTCACTCGTTTTTGGCACCATTGCCGCCGAGTCGCAACGTCTCATCAACGAGACCTACAGTGCCTTCTTGCAAGGGTTTATGCCTAACATTCCGCGGCCCGAAGTTGACCGGATCGACGGGATCACCACGGCGATCATTGTGGATCAGGAACGCATGGGCGCCAACATCCGTTCCACCGTCGGAACCGCTACGGACGTTAACGCCATGCTGCGTATCTTGTTCAGTCGGCGAGCCGAGCCCTCCATCGGCGGTCCTCAAGCGTATTCATTCAACGTCGCATCGGCTTCGGGCGTGGGTTCCCTCAAGGTCGACAAGGCAAACGCCATCGCGACGAAAGCGGCATTTGAAGTCGTTGGTGGCATGTGCCCGCGCTGCGAGGGCCGTGGCTCCGTCTCAGATTTCGATCTGACCGCCTTGTTTGATGAATCGAAGTCGCTGAGCGAAGGCGCGCTCTTGGTACCTGGCTATTCGATGGACGGGTGGTACGGCCGGATCTATCTGCAGTCGGGACTGTTTGATCCCGACAAGCCACTTGGCAAGTACAGCAAGCGCGAACTCCACTCCCTACTGCACAAGGAACCCACCCGTATCAAAGTCGATGGCATCAACGTGACCTTTGAGGGCCTTATCCCGAAGATTCAAAAGTCGATGCTCAGCAAAGATCGCGACGCGATGCAACCGCATATTCGGGCTTTCGTTGATCGTGCCATCACGTTCACCACGTGTCCCGACTGCGAGGGAACCCGCTTGACCGAAGGCGCCCGGAACTCACTGATCGACGGCGTCAGCATCGCCGATGCCTGCCGGATGCAGATAACCGATTTGAAAGTGTGGATCGACTCGCTCGATCCCGAAGGTGTTGAACCGCTACTCGAGGCGATCTCCGAAACACTGACGGCTTTCATCGAGATTGGCCTTGGATACTTGTCGCTCGACCGCCCAGCCGGGACCTTGTCTGGCGGTGAAGCGCAACGCACAAAAATGATCCGGCACCTCGGTTCGCCACTGACTGACGTTACTTACATTTTTGACGAGCCCACAATTGGCCTTCACCCGCACGACATTCAACGAATGAATGAACTCTTGATTCAGTTGCGCGACAAGGGAAACACTGTTCTCGTCGTGGAACACAAACCGGAAACCATCGCGATCGCCGATCATGTCGTCGATATTGGGCCTCGCGCGGGTAGCGACGGCGGCGAAATCATGTTCGAAGGCTCATTCGCAGACCTCGGCACGAGCGCCAGTCTCACCGGAAAGCATTTGAGCGATCGAACCAAAGTAAAAGACACCACGCGGAAGCCGTCCGGAAAGATCGAGATTCGTGGCGCCAACACTAACAACCTTCAAGACATCGACGTCGACATCCCGACCGGCGTTTTGACCGTGCTCACGGGCGTCGCAGGGTCGGGGAAAAGTTCCCTCGTCACCGAGGCGTTGGCTAAGAATCCTGAGGTCGTTTTCGTTGATCAAGATGCGATCAAAGGTTCTCGTCGAAGTAACCCAGCCACTTACAGCGGCCTGTTAGATCCCATCCGTAAAGCGTTCGCGAAAGCCAACGGAGTAAAGCCAGGTCTCTTCAGCGCTAATTCCCAAGGCGCTTGCCCAAACTGCAACGGCGCAGGTGTCATCTATACCGATCTGGGCGTCATGGCCACAGTCGAAAGCCCCTGTGACGTCTGTGGTGGCCGTCGCTTTGATGCGAGCGTTCTCGACTACACGCTCGGTGGCAAGAACATCGCCGACGTCCTCGAAATGTCTGTCAGCCAAGCGCTTGAGCATTTCTCGCATGGCGAAGCAAAAACTCCTGCCGCCGTCAAAACGCTGACGAACCTCGAAGACGTTGGCCTCGGCTACATCACGATCGGGCAGCCACTCACGACCCTCTCGGGTGGCGAACGGCAACGCCTCAAACTGGCGATGCACATGTCAGACAAAGGTGGGATTTTCGTGCTCGATGAACCCACCACAGGTCTCCATTTAGCCGATGTCGAGAACTTGTTGCGCTTACTGGATCAACTCGTGGATTCAGGGAAGACCGTGATCGTGATCGAGCATCACCTGGCGGTGATGGCCCACGCAGACTGGCTCATCGATCTTGGGCCGGGCGCCGGACACGATGGCGGCACGATCGTTTTCGAGGGCACTCCGGCCGACCTTGTCGAATCTGCCACGACACTCACTGGTCAACATTTGGCCGCATACGTTGGCGCCTAACGCTTCAGAATCCGACGCAAGTCCGTAGCGGTGTCACGCAGTTCGTCGGGCGTGCAGTCGACATTGTTTTCAATAATTTTTCGAAGTTGACGTGCCGTCTTTGGATCGTTGACGCAGGCTGCCGCCGCTACTCGACCGTTGTTTAGTCCGATGACGCTGAACGAGGTGGATCCGAACTGGCCGCGGACGAGTGTTTCTTCGCAATCGGCGAACTGACCTATGACGTCAATATGCAGCTCGCCACGATCCGTCCAAAACCAAGGCAGGCTGTGTGGCTTGGCTGCCTCGCCAAGGATTATGCACGCTACCCGTTCACCGTCGAGTTTTGCCGCTTCCCAGTGCCCACCGCGATATACCTCGCCTGATTCGTGGCGTTCCGCGCAGTCCCCGACGGCGAAGATTCGTTCGTCAGACGTTCGCTGGCCCGCATCAACCACGACTCCGGTTCGCACGTTGAGTCCGGCCTGCCCTGCAAGACGAGTGTTAGGTTCGAAGCCCGCAGCCGCGACAACTACATCGCATTCAACGACAGAGCCATCGCTCAATTCCGCACGGAAAAGTCCATCAATCTGGGTAATGGAAAGCACTTCCGCCTCGTGTTGAACGATGCCGGCTTGATCCGCGTGCGCGTGCAGCCAATCTGCCAGCCGATCCCCTACGATGTGGACCAACGGCCGTGACACTGGCTCAACTATCGTCACGGCCAAACCCAGCTCGCGAGCGGTGTAGGACAGTTCCACCCCAAGAAGTCCCCCACCGATGACGAGCAGCCTGCGCCCGGGCTGAAGCTCGCGTTTCAAACGGCGTGCATCCTCGATCGTTCGAACCCAGTGGATACTCTCACGCGAGTCTTCACAAACTGCCGGAATGCGGGGCAACCCGCCCGTCGCCAGTACCACAAAGTCAGCGTCGAGGCGCGTGCCGTCACGAAGTTCGACGCCTAAGTCGTGAGTGTCGATCGTGAGCACCGACGCGTGCGTTTTGAGCCCGATCTTCTCTTCAGCAAACGCTTCGGGCGTATATAACGAAACGTCATCATCGCTCAATGTGCCCGACAGGAATCCTTTAGTGAGCGGAGGCCGATCGTGCGGGAAAGTGCCTGCCTCCAGAATCGTCACTGCGTCCCGATAGCCGCGTTTACGCAACTCGAAAGCCGCTGTCACACCAGCAACACCGCCGCCGATAATGACGACACCTCGCGAGCCCCACGGGTTATCCATATATGCGTCCTGACCGTCGAAAAACAAGCAGTCTCACTATGTCACCCCGCCTCAAGAATCCCCGACACTGACGCATGACCCAAGCAAACCGGCACCATAGGTTCTAGGCACACTACTCTTTTCCCGTACCGAAACGCTTGTCCAAGGAGATCATCATGAGTCCGGATTTCGAACCAGAAATCCTGGAACTTGCCGATATCATGCGGGATTTCATGAACACACAAGTAATCCCCGCCGAGCACAAGTGGGCGACTCAACGCGACGAACTTGGTCTTGATCGTGCGCTTCCGGTAGTCGACGAATTGCGACGCAAATCCTCACGTCGAGGACTATGGAATCTCCTGCAACCTCAGGCCGCCGGCATCACGCACGTGGAATCAGCCATGATCGCTCGAATTACTGGCTGGTCGCCGCTGTTGGCACCTGAATCGATCAATAGTCAGGATCCCGACTACGGAAACATGAACGTGTTGGAGGTCTATGCGAGCGAGTTTCAAAGTGAAACGTGGCTGGAACCTCTGCTCGACGGAGCCACTCGGTCGGCTTGGGCAATGACTGAACCCGCTGAACGGCTCGCTGATCGGACGCCAGGCGCCGTGACCGCAACCTCCCGCGGTGATGAGTACGTCCTCAATGGGCATCTCAACTTTGTAGCGGGCATCGCCGATGAACGCTGTTCGTTTATGGTCTTGATTGCACAAACAGCCCCGGCAAACGGGACTGGCCCCGAACTCACAGCCTTTATTGTGCCGATCCCCACCGCCGGCGTAGCAATCGAGACCGACATCGATGCACGCGACTATCTTCCTCAGTTGCGCCTGTCGCGCGTCACGCTGAGCGACGTCAGCGTGAGTCACGCGAACGTACTCGGTGCCGTTGGCGATGGCGCACGCGTCCTTGGCTCTCGGTTGCGTTTGGGTCGAATAAATCGAGCCATGCGTTCACTCGGGATGGCCGATCGTGCGCTATCAAACGTGGCGCATCAGGATGATCCGCACGAGCAGGCCTCGGCCTGGCTTCGCCAATGCACGCTCGTGATTGGGGCAGTCCAAGATCGAATCCTTGCACTCGCCAAGCGTTTAGATGACCCTACTGCGCAAGTGCCGTGCAACGCAGAAATCTCGCATGCAGCAGAGGAAGCGCATAGTCTCGCGCTCAGCATTTCCCGTGAAGCAAACAGCTATTTGCAAGGACACAACAGCGAAGACGCCGAACTGATCACGTATTTCGAAGACTGGATCACCGGAATGCGCAGTTTCGACGCTGCCGATGCAATGAACCCCATCGCGGTCGACTCGGTGACAAGTCACTGAAAACCACCGACTTAGTCTTCAGACGACTTGCCAGATCCAATTCCAGAGGATCCGCTAGACGAATCTTGCGCGTCTTCCGCGTTCGCTTCGGTGGCTCGCACTCGCGACTTGATCACTTTGGCGAGTGCCTTCGTTTGTTCATCACTCCAGCCTTCAGGTGCCAGAATTGTTGCCCACGCATATACGGGAGCTTGCCCAAACAAGTGACCTTGACCGACCGGAACGCTGTTGGCTACGAACTGATCGACACCAGTTTGAAGCATGGTCACGATCGGGTACCACCGAACTTGGTCAAGTACGTAGTCTCCGCGCGGTTCACGTAGCCAATCTGGCTTATGGAACGCGAGGTCTGCTGTCCACCACGAGATGGGATCGTTGTCGTGCTGCAAGTAGCCGATCCGGGTCCCCATCCATTCCTCGCCACCCGGCCACGTTTTCCCATCTCGCGAGAAACGAATGATCCTGCCATCACGGTAAACGGGCGCGATCTCACTCGTACCGGCATCACGATCGTCAGTGAAGCGTTGCCACAAGGTGTTGTTTCCCGTTGGCCCCACAAACAGTGCCCCGTCTACGCGGTTCGCAAGGTCTTGCGCACCGCTGAAGGCCGCTTCACCTCCGAAAGTTCCAAGACTTTCGCCGCTGACAACAAGCAGCGGGCGATCTTCTTGGGGCAAGGTCAACCAGTGTGCGTAGACCGCGTCAAACAGGTGCCGCCCGGCCTCTTGCGCACGTTGCCCATCGACCAAGAACGATGCCCAGCTTGGAAGGTAGGAGTACTGCATACTGACCGTCGCAGTGTCACCGTTCCACATGTATTCGAGAGCCTGAGCCGAGTTTTCGTTAACCCAACCGCGACCTGTTCCAGTTGAGACGTTCAATACCGCACGATCAAAACCGCCTGTTCGAATAAGTTCTTCCACAGCGATTTTTGCTTCTTCTTCAAGGTCAATGTGCCCGTCTGAGCCGACGCCAACATAGGCGCGCACCGGCTGCAACGCCGGCCTACCCGAAAATGCCGTGATTTGTTCGGGAGTGGGCGCATTCGCGATGAAAAGCCGACCTTGGCGACCGAGGTCCTCCCACGAAATATCAGAGCCTTTGCCAGCCGACAAGTGCGGACTAGTTGGGGCGGGAAGCTCGGTCGTGAACTCTTGATTGATGGTGGCGAACGACGAATCGACTACCTCAACAACCTTGTTGAGGATCACTCGGTCGAAAACAAAGAAACTCAACATTGCCACGATTAGCGCACCTGAGACGGCCGCCACCCGAGGCGGCATGAGAGCACTGACCTTACGTCCAACAAATCTGCCGCCAGCACGAATTGAACGCGCAATAAACAAGAAAACTATGAAGAGCGCCAGCGATACCAGCACGGTGATCGTGAGGTGTCCAAAGTTGAGCGATTCCATGCCGAGGAGGTCACGCAGACGGTTTTGCCAGCGCACGTGACGCCACAAGACAATCACGGTGCCCACAGCAGCGAGCACAAAGAAAACAGCCCATGCCTTTTTGAGTTTCCTTTCAGAAAACTCAACTCCCCATTCGCTTATCACCCACGCGATGAACGAACCGATCCCGTAACCGACAAGCGCAACGAGTGCACATACGAGCCCTTGGAAAACCGCAGGACGCGGCAACAGCGAGGGCGTCAGCGCAATCCAACTGGCAATGACAGCAGCCGATGCGGCGATCAGAGTCATGCGGTCGGGCCGCCAAGGACGTGGAGCGAACATGCAGTTTCCCACTTTCAAAACACTCCGCACGATGCGAAGCAGAACCAGTTGATCGTACGCCCATCAATCCCGAAACGCAGGCTGGCCACAAAAATTCTCAGCACCGTTCTCGATCGGACGACTATTCACAGCGCGTGCCACCAGTCAGCACCTGTTGCTTAGATCACCATCAACACGGTTGAGAGACAAGTTCGCGTTAACGCGCGTTAAGAACACGTCAAGCCCCTTCTTCGGAAACTCTGAACGTAGTTGGCTAGGTGTCATGAACACGGAGAATGTGCTCTTGATTGTCGGAGCCATTGGTATTGCTGTCTACTTGGTGGCTGCGCTCGTCATGCCGGAGCGTTTTTGATGACCGAAACTACTAGCGGACTGCTCACCATTGGCGTGCTCATTATGCTCTTGGCCGCAGCCTATGTGCCGCTTGGCGACTACATCGCACGCACCTACACGTCCTCGTCACACTCCAAGTTCGAGAAGATTCTCTTCCGCCTCATGGGTGTCAATCCCGATTCTGAGCAAAGCCCTAAGGCCTATGCCATCAGCATCGTGAGCTTTTCCGTGGTGGGAGTGCTTGTCCTTATGGCGCTCCTAATGGTTCAGTCCTGGCTGCCGATGGATCGCGGAATGGCAGGCATGGGGCTCGCGATGGCGTTCAACACTGCCGTCTCGTTCGTGACCAACACGAACTGGCAATCATATGGTGGCGAGTCCACGCTCGGGTTCACTGCCCAGATGGCCGGTCTGGCGGTTCAGAACTTCCTCTCAGCCGCCGTCGGCATGGCCGTGGCCATTGCGGTCATTCGAGGATTCGTACGCGTCAACTCATCTTCGCTGGGCAACTTTTGGGTTGACCTGACTCGCGGTACATTCCGAATTTTGCTTCCCATTGCGTTCGCGGGCGCATTACTGCTCCTTGCCAATGGCGTCATTCAGAACTTTTCTGACACGACGATCGCTACCGCCACCGGAGGCAATCACGTTCTGCCGGGCGGCCCCGTGGCGAGCCAAGAAGCCATCAAACTGCTCGGCACCAACGGTGGAGGGTTCTTCAACGCCAACTCAGCTCACCCATTCGAGAACCCCAACGGATTCACCAATCTCCTCCAGGTTTTTCTAATACTGCTCATACCCGTTGCTTTGCCCAGAACCCTCGGCACCATGTTGGGCAATCATCGTCAAGGCCTTGCTGTGCTGGGTGCCATGGCAACCCTGTGGGCCGTCATTTTGACCATCGTCACTGCAGCCGAAGTCCGAGGCATGAGTGCTGCCGCACGAGCAGCCGGTGGCGCACTTGAAGGCAAAGAGGTGCGCATCGGCGCATGGGGAACGGCCCTCTTTGCCACGGCTACGACAGGCACATCGACCGGCGCCGTCAACGCCGCCCACGACTCCCTGACACCGCTCGGCGGCGGTGCCGTTCTGGCCAACATGATGCTCGGTGAAGTTGCCCCCGGGGGCGTGGGTTCTGGCCTCTACGGCATCTTGGTCATGGCCATCTTGACTGTCTTTATTTCGGGGCTGATGGTTGGGCGCACACCCGAGTTCTTGGGTAAAAAAATCAGTTCAAGGCAAATGACCTACGTCGCTTTGTACACGTTGACGGTCCCGGTCTTGGTGCTACTTGGCACTGGTATCGCCATGGCACTGCCCAGCACACAAGACGCTATGGCAAACCCCGGCGGGCACGGCTTCACCGAAGTGCTCTACGCCTTTACGTCCGGCGCCAATAACAACGGAAGTGCGTTTGGTGGCTTGACCGTCACATCGACTTTCTTCCAAGTGTCCATCGCGCTAGCCATGTTTTGTGGCCGCCTCGTACCGATCGTTCTGGTCCTGATGCTGGCTGGTTCGCTCGCCGAGCAAGGCAAGGTTCCGGTCACGGCCGGCACACTCCCCACCCACACTCCCCTGTTCGTCGGCTTGTTGATCGGGGTCATCGTGCTCATCACTGGTCTGACGTTCTTCCCTGCACTTGCCCTTGGACCGATTGCGGAGGCACTCGCATGAGCACCGAAACCCTTCAACCGGAGACAGAACTCGGTTCCAAACGCGACAAAAGCGCATCGTCTGGGACGCTTCTATCCCAAATGATCAAGGAGTTTCCATCCGCGGCACGCAAACTTGATCCACGACACATGTGGCGCTCGCCCGTCATGTTCTTGGTGTGGCTTGGCTCAGCAGCAACGACGATCGCCGCAATCGCGAGTCCGAGCGTCGTCACCATCTCCATCACCCTCTGGCTGTGGCTCACCGTCATTTTCGGCAACTTGGCCGAATCAGTGGCCGAAGGCCGCGGCAAAGCTCAAGCCTCGTCGCTAAGGGCAGCACGCACTGACACCATGGCCCGACTGCTCGATGACTCTGGAAACGAAAGACTCGTTCCGGGGACTGAACTGAAAGTTGGCGATCGAGTCGTCGCGGAGTCAGGCGACGTGATCCCTGGCGACGGCGATGTCGTTGAAGGTATCGCCACGGTCGACGAGTCAGCGATTACGGGTGAATCAGCACCCGTAATTCGGGAAGCCGGTGGTGACCGCAGCGCCGTGACTGGCGGTACGAAAGTACTGTCCGACCGGATCGTCATCCAGATCACGGCTGCCGCCGGCGAAACCTTCCTCGACAAGATGATCACTCTCGTTGAAGGCACTTCTCGCCGCAAAACCCCCAACGAAATTGCGTTATCGATTCTGTTGACGAGTCTGACGCTGGTGTTCCTTGCTGCCGTGGCAACTTTGCCGCCCATGGCGAACTACGCCGGTGCGCCGCAAGAGACGGTCATGCTGATTGCCCTGTTGGTGTGCCTGATTCCGACCACCATCAGCGCCCTGCTGTCGGCCATTGGCATCGCGGGAATGGACCGACTCGTTCGCGTGAACGTGCTCGCATTGTCTGGCCGCGCAGTCGAGGCCGCCGGAGACGTCAGCACGCTCTTGCTCGACAAGACCGG